>CALDYR010000125.1 GCA_937944405.1 uncultured Pirellulaceae bacterium | reverse complement strand
TTAACGATCAGGACTTGGTGAGGATGGTCGACGGGGTCTGTTTTTTTAGTCCGACTTGCGTTTCTTTTTCATTTGCTTCAGTCGTTTTTCGCGTTCCTTTTGCATCTTTTTTCGCTCTTTTGCCGTCAACCGTTTGCCGGTGGACTTCTTTACTTTCGGCATGCCGGCCGCGGGATTCATTGCCCCGGCCTGCAGTTCCTGCATCTTCTTCATCTTTTCGGTTGCTCCCATCCCCGCCATTCCCGTCATAACATTTTTCATCATGTCGAAATTCTTCAACAGTTCCCCCACAACCTTAGCCTCGACACCGGCACCTTTCGCGATTCTTAGTTTCCGTCGCGCGTCGATGACCGAGGGATCAACACGTTCGTCGGCTGTCATCGAATCAATCACCCCTACCATCCGTCTCATTTGCCCCGAGGTGTCGGAGTTATTCAACATTTTGCTGATGTCACCCATGTTGGGCATCCCCGGCAGAAAGCCCATCATTTTCTGCATCAAACCGGGTTTCGCCATTTTTTCCATGTGTACCCGGAAATCATTCAGTGTGAAACGCCCTTTTTCGAGCTGTTCCTGCATCCGCAGTTGCTCTTTTTCGTCGACCAATTTATTGGCTTCGTCGACCAAGGCCAGCATATCTCCCATTCCCAAAATTCGGCTGGCCATGCCTTCGGGGCGAAACACCTCTAAATTGTCTAGGTGTTCGCCGGTACCGATGAAGCGAATTGGTACACCGGTGACGTGTTTCACCGACAGCAGCGCTCCACCACGCGCATCACCGTCTAACTTCGTCATGATCACGCCGTTTAGTTCCAGCGCGTCGTGGAAGGCTCCGGCGCTACGCACGGCATCCTGCCCGGTCATGCCGTCCACCACCAGCATCACCTGGTCGGGCTGAACCTTTTGGTCAATCGTTTTCAGTTGCTGCATCAGTTCTTCGTCAATCGCCAATCGCCCGGCGGTATCCAAAATGACGACTTTGCAGTTTTCAGCTTTCGCTTTCGCGACCGCGTTGGAGCAGACCTTGATCGGGTCCTGTTCGCCTTTTTCGCTGTAAACCGGGACGCCGATTTGATCGCCGATGACATGTAACTGGTCGATCGCAGCAGGCCGTTGAAGATCCGCCGCCACCAACAGCGGCGTGATGCCCTCTCTTTGGAACAGTTTTGCCAGTTTCCCACAGGTGGTCGTTTTTCCCGACCCCTGTAAACCACACATCATGATGATGTTAACGTCTTTGTGGAATTCAAAGGCGCTATCGACCGGTCCTAGCAGTTTGACCAGTTCCTCGTTGACAATTCCGACCAGTTGTTCTTCAGGCCGCAGGGCGAGCAAAACTTTTTCGCCAAGGGCCTGTTGAGAAACGCTGCTCATGAAGGAACGCACAACGTCGATGCTGACGTCGGCGTCCAGCATGGATTGTTCGACCATTTTGAGGCCGTCTCGCATGTTGCCTTCGGTTAGCTTGCCTTTGCCGCGTAGGGATTTGAAGGCACCTTTGAGACCGTCTTGCAATGAGTCGAACATGAATCTCGGTTTTGTGTTAAATAGTCGGGGAATCGAGGAAAACAAAGAGTCTACACCACTGTAAAATCTTTTGTAAATGGTCTACCACCAGCAATCGGTTTCTTTATCCACCTGAGTCGGGGATTGTGGGCAATACTGGCTTGGTGTAGGTTTCCACGGTGCAGCAAAAGCCTCCCAGCCATTATGCTGACAACCTGTAGCTAAGACTTTTCTCAGACCATAAATTTGTCGTTCTTTGGCCGTTTTTCCCATGCGTGAAATTTCGCTCATCACTGGCCAACTGCACCGCGCGATTTACAATCTCAACGACGAAGCGCGTCGCACGGCCAATCAGAAATTCGAAAAAGGGCTGACCTCGGCCCCAGAACGCAGTTTAAAAAAAGCCTTCGGGCAATTCCGCGAATCCCTCGAAAAGGGCGATTCCATCGTACGCAGACGAACTGCGTCTCTGTTGGTGACGCTGATCCGGTCATTTGACCGAATCACCCCCGCATTGCAGCCTGAAATCCTACAGTTGATAGATACCGGGTTGCTCGACACCAACCCCTTAGTGCGCGAAGCGACCGTGGAAAGCTATAGCTTGCTGCTGGAAAAAGTCGGCGATCAAATGCAACTCGCGGATGCAAGCGCGTCGCCAGAACAACCATCCCGCCCGACACAGCAACGCCAAGAGCGCGATCAAGGGCCTCCACAAACTCCTGATTCAAATCCTGCCGAAGTCGCATTGCGGCGAATTTTGGAGTGCGCCCTCGCCGATCCACACGAAATCGTGCGCGAAGCAGCAATCGTTAGCGTCGCGGTCCAGAAATCTGCGGCGGTCCAATCCTTTAGCATTTCGTTCCTGATCGCCCAAGTCAACGACCGCCGCCACCGCCGCGCCTGCCGCAGCGTCGAATCATTGGCCGAATTCCCAACCCACCAGTCAGCGTATTTACACCTGCTCAAAGATACCCTCAACCACGGCAACTGGCGCTTTCGCAGGTCCGCTCTTAAATCAGCGCTGCGACTGGCGAAACTGGAATCTCTTCCCCCGGTGCTGCTACCTAATGTGACCAGGCGATTATTCGATGCCAATTCCAAAGTGGCTTCAGCGGCGCAGGAAGTCGTCAAAACCGCCCGCGCAACGATTGAACGGCGAGACCAAACAACAGCTGAATTTTTGACCGAATCTCTTTGGTTAGCCCACCAAACGGATCCCGAAAATCATCTGCAAGCGATTTGGGAAACGCGGTTGGTCCAAGACAATCTCGCCCTTTGCATCGGTTTCTGTAACGACCGAACCGCGTGGCGGAACCGGTGTAAAACGGTCGACCACAACAGTTCCAACACCGCCGCCGGTGCGACTGCCGGTCTGGCCAAACCCTCAACCACCGCCGCCTTGATCGCCTCCGCCGATCGACTGATGCATTCAAATCCGCGTTCGTCAATCGGTTGGATCGCCGGGACCTTGATGCGTTTGAAAATTCCTTAGATTCTTCCGCACCTTCTTAATACTGTTGTCATTTCTTTCCGTTTTCATTTCTTAATTACCCGTTTTCCTATGGCTGAACAATTACCGCCTCCCAACGCCCTGTGCGTCGGCACCGGCGAGTACACCACCGGTTACGTCGGCGGGCAGGCCAGCGGTTCCGACAAAAGCGCGGGCGTGATTGGATTGAGCCTTTTTCATCTGCGCTCAATTGGGAACATCAACGGTATTATGTTTGCCGGAACCAACGGCACAAAGTTTCCCGGGATCCGCCTACATTTGAATCAGGTTTTGGATGACGTTTACCAAAACATCGTGTCCGAATTCGAGAGTTTTCCGGCGGACGATTGCCCCGCCGATCCGCTGGCGTATTTGACCGCGATGGACAGGCTTGCCCCTGGCGATTGCGTTTTGATATTCACGCCTGACGACACCCATTTTGAAATCGCGATGTCCGCAATCGAACGTCGTTTGCATGTGCTGATTGCCAAACCGATCGTCCAAAGGGTTGACCACCATCGGCAATTAATCCAATCTGCCGCCGCCCAAGGGGTGATCGTGGCGATGGAAGTCCACAAACGCTGGGATCCAATTTATGCAGACGCACGGGATCAAATACGCGGTTTAGGAGACTTCAGTTTCTTCAACGCCTACATGAGCCAACCCAAGTCGCAGCTGGAAACGTTTCGTGCATGGGCGGGCAAATCGAGCGATATTAGTTTCTACCTGAACGCTCATCACATCGATTTTCACCACTGGGCGGTGCGCGATTTCGCCGTCCCTATCAGCGTCACCGCGAGCGCGTCTACCGGTGTGGCAAAATCCAAAGGCATTCCCACCGAAGACACAATCAGTCTTTCGGTTCAATGGAAAAATCTAAACAGCGGAAATTTGGGCGTGGCGATTTACACCGCCTCGTGGATCGCCCCAACCAGCGACGTTCATTCCCAGCAACGATTTCACTATCTGGGACACGGCGGAGAAATTGCGATCGACCAAGCCCATCGCGGTTATCAATTTTCCACTGACCATGATGGTTTAAAATCCCCCAACCCGCTGTTTATGAAATACCGTCCCGACGCCCACGGAAATTTCGCAGGCCAATCGGGCTACGGCTATCAAAGCATCGCCGCTTTCGTCGCCGCGGTCGGTTCGGTCCGCGCAGGGGCAACCACCGCCAGCGACTGGGACCACCGTTTAGCCAGCGCCAAAGCGACAATCGCCGTCACTAAAATTTTAGAATCGGGGCGCCGAAGTTTGGACAACCACGGCAGCACGATCCCCATCGACGCCGAGATATGAAAAACAACCACTCAACGAAATGAAAACTCAGGAGCACCAGTTTGAAGTTTCACACAGCCAAGCCAGCGGCGAGGCCAACCCGCAGCACTTTCGATCTCATTTCGATCTCATTTCGATCTCGCTGAGCCGAGCTTCTTCTTTGCCCAATTCAATCCGTTGGGATTGGGCGGCCTTCGCTTTTTCGACCAGAGATTGCAAATCAATCGCCAACGGCAGCACGTTTGGTGTGGCGGCGACCTCGTTGACTAATCGTTTGTAAGACCCCTGGTTGGTAAGCGCTGCAACTGGTTGCGGCGGCGTGGGAAAGTCTTCTAAAAAGAATTTCACTTTCACCGCGCCGATATCAAGCCCAACCATTTGCTGCGGTGGAGATGCAGGAGCTCCGTACTGAGGATGGCATCTTACTTGGTACGAAAGGTAGGCGCGAACCGGCACTTTAAACAATTCGTTTGCCTTGAGTTTTCCCGTTTTCAAATCCACCAAAGCCATTTGCACACGCACCTGAGTGTGAGTGGTGCTCGTTTGGTAAGTATTACGCCGGGCAAGAAACAAAAATGGACAGTTCCACGGCAGTCCTTGTAATTCCAGAAACCTCTGCACGTGGATCGGTTTGTCCCAAACCGCGCTGCCCGTTTCTGCGTCCAGTGCAACCACGTCACCGTTGATCATCGCATTGCTTTTGTTTAAACGTTCAAACGTCACATGAACCTCGTCTTGATTTACAAACTCCGATTGCTGCGCCACCGAATGCACGCTGACCAAGTAAACACCGTTAAATTTATTGACGCTGATACCTGAAACCAAACCGTTGGCAAGTTCGGGAACCTTGGTCTCAAATTTGAGTTCGCCTGACGGCATATCAATCATTGAAAATTTGCCGTCGTTGGTCAGCACCAACAATTGGTCCCGATCAACCAACGTCGAATACGCCGGATAAGGCAGCTTTTTGATCCATCGCGACTTTTGTTGGCCGAAGTCGAACAGGTTCAACTCGACCGATTCATAAGTTTTCCGACGTGCTTGCGAAAAGAGGTCGTCGACTGCGTCCTGCTCAGTTCCATCGGTCTGTTCTTCTGTTTCGTCTTTACTTTCAAGAAACAACTGCAGGTCACCGACCGCGACCGATGCTGATTTATTGCCGCCACGAATTTCACCACACGCGAGGAACCTTCCGGAGATGCGATCGACGTTGTCATACGTGCGTCCCACATTATTCCAGATCGTTAAAGAATCTTCGCCTTCTAACAACGTCGCACGTGTTGAAACCTGATTCCGCTGCCAAAGCACTTCCCCAGTAAACGGGCTCAAGCACATCATTTGGTCTTCGCGCAGAACACTGATCCCGTTCATCCCAAGCCCGGCGATTCCCGCAGAAGAACACTTTACATTGTCGACGTACCACAAAAGGGCTGGCAGCCCACGCGAAAACTTCTCCCAATCGATGGCAAAAACTTCCGTGTCGATGCACAGTAACAACAACCCGTTGCGCAAAAAGATGTGTCCTCTTGTTCCCTGTTTGGTACCGGAAAAATAACCCGAAGGATCAAGATAGATTTTGTGAACAAATCTTCCCAGCGAATCAAACATTTGGAATTCGCGGAATTCATCACTGTAGCGAAAAGACAATTCCTCAAGTTCCGGTTGATCGCTGGCAACAACGTCGCAAAAATGCTGGACTCCGGTGAAATGATTGCTACTGGTTTCATCTTCGATTCGTTCAATTTCACGGTTCCAACGCACCTCAATCGCGTCCGGCGGCAACAACCGCCCGGTCGGCAGTTGGTCGGCCGAAGATTCATAGTAGTCGCCATCCAATAAGTTTCGTCCGGTGTCACGCACCACGGTCAGTTTATCAATCGCAATTTCAAGCGCCGCGATGGACGCTGCGACCGACCGAACAGCAGGTGCATCTTGGTTGTCGTTTTCTATCAATTTGAGATCCGCCAGTAAACCTTTGGCACGGTCAATCACGCCCCTATTTCGAAACGCACCAGCGTTTTCCCTACCACGCCCGGCCAATAGACTGGTGGCGCGGACGTATTGCTGTTTCACCATCAACATCGCAGCGGTTTTCAAACGCGTCGTGTCGTTAATCGTGTTGGCCGGAAATAATCGCAAACGGTCGTGAAACACCTCTAACACGTCGTCTTGGAATCGCGTCAAATGATCGGCGATCATGGTTTTGAATTTCGATTTTTCTTGCTCTGTGCCTTGCTGGAACACCTCGGCAAACTTCCATCGCAGCCACTGCTTCAACCGCTGCGTCAGTTCGGCATTGGCGGAATCTTTCGCCAATGATTCCGCTTGATCGGTCGATGAGGCCAACAACACGATACTGGTATCGCTTTCGATCGGTTGCCCCGAGGCTCCGTTATCAGATTCTGACAATGGGGTCTTCAAGTCAATCGTTTCTGCAATTTGAATCAGTGTCTCAAAAGCCTCCGACAGGCGGTTCAGTCTCACCAACCCCAACACCTTCCCGCGGAGTAGACGCTGCAAATCTTCTTTTTCGAACAGGTTTTGATAGCGATCTGAAATCCGCTCCGCTTTGGCAAAATCAACATCAATCAATTGCTGTAAGGCCTGCACCAATACTTTGGCGTAAGTCGAATTGGGAAACAAATCATAGGCTCGACTGATTGCGTTGACCGATTGAGCATATTCTTGGTCAAGCAAATGTAGCTGGGCTTGGATCGACAACAACGAATGGTCGTCCAGTTGTTGCTGGTTAGCGTTTGCAAGAAGGATTCGACTGGGTTCGTCGCGCGGGTAGGCGGCCAGATGATCGGCAGCGTGAGAAATCACATCGCCTCGAAAACAGATCAGGTTTCCCAAAACCTTTTCGGTTATCGCCACCCCATCGATGTTGCCGGTGGCGGCATCGATTTTCAGGATCTTTTTCGCCGTCGTAGGGATATAACAATGATCTCCGCTGACGTATCCGCGCCCACTGACCAATCCATAATCGGCCAATGAAAGTTCCCATGAAACCTTGCCGGTGCTTAATTTTATGGCGCGCAAACGATTGGATGAAGTCAAGATAATCTCACCGCTACGGACCGTTTCAACGTGCATCGCTTTACTTTTTGCCCGCGAAATTCGGCCGCGCCCCTTGCTCCATAACGAATCGCCGGTTTGCAAATTCAGACAGTAGACCTCTTGGGAATCAATCGGCGTGTAAATCACCGCTCCACCGGACAACGTAACCGTTGCGTCTCGCCACATGTTTTCCCATTTGCTCAGTTGATCGGTCAATCGGTCCACACGCAAAGGATCGGGGGCCTTAAACTGAAAACCCCAACTCAGCGACTCCGTGGCAAGATCAACTGCCACGATTGCGTTGAGGCCTGTCGGACAGATCAGAATGCCATTGGACTCCGATGGCGTCGCACCCGCTAATCGGCGTAGTCGGTCCTCCCGAAACGTCACCGACTCTTCGGTCGACGCCAGATGACGAGCCCACTTTAATTTTCCGGTCTCCGCGTTGAGGACCACCAAACGTACACTTTTGTCTTGGAGGCAGATCGCATACAGGGCATCATCGATCGGCAGCGGCGCCCCCAAAAAGAATGACTTTGCCAATTTCGGTTCGTCTAAACCCGATTCTCCACCAACCCGCCATTGAACCGCGCCCTGCTGGTTAAGATCTAAGGACTTCAGTTCATTGTACAACCGAACGTCGGTGGGTTCGTCGTAGACCTGAGTCTGGTAGCTTCGCCAGTCGTCTCGATCGGTCGAAATCCCCGGATTGGGGATCAAATAAATCGAATCCCCATCGCTGGAGATCTGCCCATACAGTGCGTCCAACCACAACCGCTCGCGCAGTTTGTCTTGGTGTAGTTTGGTTGCAGTGCGGGCGTGAGCGTCGTTTGATTTTTCCTCCCGTGACCTGAATACATCGGCCGGCGGATAGCTCCAGATTCTTTTACCGCTGTTCGCATCAACCCCGTACATTCGATCGTCGGTGCGGATGACTAAAGTGTTTCCGATCGCCAACGGATGCACCTTTGCCGCCGGTGAGAGCTTGGATTTGATCAATTTTTGTTGGAATGCTTGAATCCCGGATTCGTCGACCGGATCGGTCACGGTACGAATCGACCACCTCGGGCTGAGCAACGGAAAACCACTGCCGCTTTCGGCGTTCCGTTGAGCATCACCGCGATAGACCAACCATTGGTTCACAATCCGATGCGACTCAAGCGGCGTGGAGGCTACCATTTCCTTCAACCAATTTTCCAGCGGGGCGTCGTCATCAAATAGCGGAACACGTTTGCCCAAAAAGAAAACTTCCGCATTTCCCTGGCGTTGTTTCAAATCACGCAGCAGTTGTTCGCCACGTTCAGTCGACCCGTTGAGCGACCAACTGACCGCCGCCAACAGCGTGGCTTCTGGGTCAAAACGATCTTGGCCTTGCCGCGTCGCGGCGACTTTTTCAAACATCACCGCCGCCATCGCCGGCCGACCTTGAGCCAGATGGTCGTGTCCCACCAACATAGTGGCTTCTAAACCGGCACGGGTATGGAAATACAAACGGCTGGTCTGGGCGATGGATTGGCTATCATTTTCGGCGATCGCCTTTTGAAGGACGACGTTTGCACGGACCCCGTACTTTTCCTCATAAGCCCCCCTTTGATCGACGGGAATCGTTCCCAGCAGTCTTTCGGTTTCACTTCGCAGGCTGATCGCCCGGCCCCAATTTTTTTCGTCGGCGACAAGATACTCGTTAAGCATCGGGGCGGCCAGCAAATCCCCCAGCAGTTGCGTCGCGGCAAGAAAGTCACCATCTTGAATGGCCTTTCGAGCAATCTTCAGCGGCCGCGTCGCCTCGCGCGGTGCGAGCGTGAAAACGGTCGTATTTTCGGTCTCGAAACTTCCCAGCCGCAATTGAGCGCTGACGGGTCGGCAAAACAAAAAAGAACATAGCACCAACCAAACGGCCAACCGCACCGCGCTGCCCCATGGGCAACGCGCGTTGGAGACAATGACGAGCTTCTGTGTGGGCTGCAGTGAATTGTTCATGGCGGAATGATTAAGCTTCATCGTTGAACGCTTTGAAGGCTTCTTTTAATTGACTGAAAATGATCTTTAAAGGAAATCGTTCGGTGACCGCTGCGCCGGGGAAAGCAGCGGTTTTGCCGTTACGATCGCCGGGAGAGAAAACAGGACAGGCACTAAGCCGGCCCCTTAAACTTTCCTTTCCCATGAGCACGATCAGATTTTCGTTTGGCGCGGCGTTGCTCTTTGCGGCTGGCTTTTTTCTCTTCTTTGATTTTAGTCGTTACCACGACCTGTTGCTTTTCTTTGGCCATCATTTCCGGCGTCTCTAAAGTGATCAGACCAAATTTCCCGGAACGAAAATCAGTCAACATAATACGCGCCGTGCGATCCCAATCGACGATCCCACCTTTGCCCAAACACCCCCGTTTTTTTCCGATTTCATCCATCAACGGAATGATGTCGTCGGGTACTTCGTTCAAACCATATCGTTCCATCAGAAGATCGGGGTAAGCCGTCATCAGATATTTGCCCAAGAAAAACCCCACCTCAGCGTAATCCAGCGCGGTGTCTTTGATTGAACCGATCGCGGCCAAACGGAACCCGCTGTTGGGGTTTTCCACGTTAGGCCACATCACGCCCGGTGTGTCCATGAGGCTAACACCGTCGCCAATATTGATCCGCTGTTGGCCTTTAGTGACCGCCGGTTCGTTCCCCGTTTTTGCAACCGGTTTGCCCGCTAAAATGTTGATCAAGGTTGATTTGCCAACGTTAGGAATACCAACAATCATGGCCATGATGGGGCGGCCGGATTCTTTTTTATTGGGCAATACTTCGTGGCAGAGATCTTTGATACGAAGGATCGACGCCGGGTTGGTCGTTGTGATCGCTTTCGCTTTCGTGTTCTGTTGACTGTTTAAGAATTGCTGCCAACGTTTGAGCAAACTCAAATCCGCAAGGTCGCTTTTACTCAGCAATTTCAAAACAGGTTTTTCCCCCCGCAGCTCTGCCAACATTGGGTTTTCGCTGCTGTAAGGAATGCGTGCGTCCAAAAGTTCAATGAAAAGATCGACTTTGGGCTGAGCGGCTTTTATCTGAAGCCGCGCTTTGTGCATGTGTCCGGGGAACCATTGAATTTGCATCGTTTAGCCACGTATCAAAGAATGTCTTGTGATTGTGGATCGTATCCGACACCGTCACAGGTTGCTGCGATTTTTTCTATCACTAACAACAACCCTCCGGGATCCAAAAATTCATCATCGTTGCCTGCGTTTTGTTCTTCGAAGTGGAATACGTCGTACCGGGCCGACGCGCACAGCAACTTCTTCAACGCATCAGCAGCCCCACCGTGAAGGGTGAGGTGCCGCAATTCTTCGCTCAATGTTTTGAGCTGATCGGCGACCTCTTCGCCGGCAACGTAAGTCAAATCCATCCCTGAAAAGTCGCGCGGAGATCTAATGGTCGCGGAAGCAAATTTCCCATCCACTTCTTTTATATTCTCCACCACATAACGCGGCCCCAATTCCGCCAGGGACGCTTGGATCGCTTGGGCCGTCGGCGCGTTTTCATGCTGCAAAAAAACAAAGAATGTATCGCAGTATTCGTACAGACTATTTTCAAATAGCGACATGTTGAACTCCCATCTGTAACCAGCGAAAAGATGCCAATAGGCCGAAACCCCTGACTTACCAATCAACAGTATAGCGCCTGTTCGCAAATTTTAGAAGTTGCGGCCGTCCGAAGTTTCCCCAAAGCCACCGCAGATCCTGAAAATCAGCCCACCGGCGCCGCGTTCACAGGATTTCGGCGGTAAAAAGATACGCGCTATAGGCCACGACAGCCCCCACCAGCATGGTCCCGGACCTCAATACCCCCCGCGCTTTGGCGATGCTCTGTATGGCAATCATCTGCGCGATGACGCAAACCGAAGCGGTGATCGCAAGCTTGAAAAAGATCATCCCATTAAAACCAAACCGGTGCAAAAAACAATTCGCGATCGGATTAGCCTCTATCGCACCGAAACGCAGCAACGAATAGGTCATAAAAATGTCCAAAACGTTGACAAAAATAAAGACCGTTGTTTCGTCCTGCAACGGAAGTTTGCGGTTCAAAAAAGAAGCCATCGCCGGAATCACTCAACGTTTTCGATGGACGTTCGACGTTTTATGAAACTCGGACGGGGCACGCCTGAAGCGTTCCCCGTAGCAGAGGTACCTGCGGCAGAAGTCCCGGTCCTTGGAACCGCGTTCGATTCGACTGCACTGGTGATTGCCGATCGTAAATCGTTAAGTTCAAAAGGTTTGCTGACCACCGCGCCGACGCCCAATTTATTAAGCTGTTCGACTTCCTGGCGGCGCGGGAAATTCATCAGCACCACCATCGGAGCGTGAGATAACTTGTTTTGCAGCCATTTAATACGCCGTTCCAAGGCCGCATCCAGAGAATCGGCGTCGATGCAGATCGCCGTTGCCGAAGCCGTCAGGTTGATCCACGAAACGCGTTCAACCCACTTCGGTTTTCCGCCGATCGTGTCGACGCCCTGGGCGAGGGCGTCGTAGGTTTGCTTATTTTGAGCACTGATCCCAATCACGAAACCAGTTTTAAATCCGACGTTGTGGCGAATCGTGAGAACCCGATCGGCATCGGTTTCTGTCGCCGGCGCGTGCCACACCGAAACCCCATCGGCGCGCATTTGCCGGCTAAAGTCCTTGAATCGGCCCTGCCATTGATGCCAAAAGACGCGCTTGACGCCTTCGACAGGACGATCCGAGCGCCGCTCCCCCTCGCACCAACTGCCCAACAACATCACCACCGGGGTCAGCGGGTTACTAGCCACGATCGAATCGATGATTGACTGATCGAATTGGTTGGAACGTGACTGTGCGATCAAGATGATGGAAAATCGTTGCGTGTCATCAACCTTTAACTTATCCAACGGCGTCAAAGTCGTGGGAATGGTCATCCGGGCAATCAAATCACGAAAATCGGCGTGCCAGTAATCACCTGAAAGAAGTACGCGCGGCGAAGCCATAATAATTCCGTTGATTGGTTTTCTAATTTAGGGTTTCTTGAAATGAAGACTTGAAGATTCGAAGCTTTCAAAGCTTTCAAAGCTTGGGCTTGATTGCCTTTCCTTCTCTTCTGTCAGTTTAGCACTTTGTTTGCCGAACGATGCGTACGATGAAAAACAATGCGCGTTTAAAATAATTTCTCCAGCGACGCAACAACAAGATCGTCAATCTTTAACATTCGGCACCTTCCAAGTTTCTTCTCGGTAAGGTAATAAACGAAGCCGAATTTCGATCGAAGTGCGAAAAGAACGCGCCGCAGTTTGCCGGGTGGCTCGGCATCTCGAAGCTGGCCACCACTTCGGCGATCATCTAATTCAAATACCAGCCGTACGCCGCGCTCGAACATGTGGTGATTATCTTACCGTTCGCGCTTCTGATGTGGGTCAACAATCGGTCGATGTGGGACTGAAACCTGATGGGGCGCGGTCGAAACGTTTCGGCGATGGGGTTGATCGAAGTCATTCACCAGAAGTTCCTAAAACGGACTGAGCATCCCCAAACGATTCTCCGGCACACGCCACCACCGCACAGCCTCCCCCCTGCAACAGGTCTGGCGGTTGATGCGACACAGCGTCCGGTCGTCGTGGGCTTTTGATACGGGAAAGGTTACTGATACGTGCACAAATACGCGGTTTGCACCTCCACTTGAAGATAAAATGTCTCTCCGGCGGGAACGGTAAACTCGGCTCCGGCGTTGTACTCCGTAAATGCTGTTTCGCCGGGAAGTTTCACCTTTAAACAGCCACTAACGACGGTCATTACTTCTAATTTGCTGGTCGAAAACTCATATTCGCCAACGTCCATCACCCCAACGGTGGCTGGCAGCGTGGCCGTTTGAAACGCGATTGATTTGACTTTGCCGTCGAAGTACTGGTTGACTTGCATGAGGAGCGTTGCTTCGAAATGGGGATAGCGATAAATTGAGTCGCTAAGTTTACTTAAAAACGGTTTGCATGAAACCACTTGCCCATCTTTCGTCCTCCTAATCTTAAAGACTATGTCACAACCCATCATCAGCGTCAGCGGTCTGCGCGGCATCATCGGCGAAAGCCTCGACCCAATCCTCGCCATTCAATACACCACGTCGTTTGTCAGTCTTTTGACCCAACCGGGCCCGATCGTGGTCACGCGCGACGGTCGATCAACCGGTTCCATGCTGGCCCAAGCGATCTGTAGCGGCCTATCGGCGATGGGCCGCGCTGTAATTTATGCTGATGTCGCCGCAACGCCGACGACCGGGATTTTGGTGCTGGAGCATAAGGCCGCGGGGGGGATTCAGATTTCCGCCAGCCACAATCCAGCGCCTTACAACGGCATCAAACTGTTCGGCGGCCACGGGCGCGTGGTCGATGCCGACATCGGTGAAAAAGTTATCGGCGTCTACCGCGACTACCAGTTTCCCGGTGTTAGCCACGACCAAATTGGCTCCATCACCGCCATCGACGATACCTGGAGCGCGCACATCGATAAAGTTCTGGCCACCGTCGATGCGGAGCGAATCCGTAGCAAAAACTTCAAAGTCGTCCTCGACAGCCACCACGGTGCGGGCAGCGTCGTCGGAAAACGGTTGCTCGAATCATTGAACTGCCAGGTGGAATGTTTGGGTGATGCTCCCGACGGATTGTTCGAACACCCTCCTGAACCGACCGAAGCCAATTTACAATCCACCGCCCAACGCGCGGTGGCATTGGGTGCCGACGCGGTGTTCTGCCAAGACCCTGACGCCGATCGGTTGCCCAATCTTCGTCAGTGACGACCACACCACCATCCGAAATTATAGCCCTCTCGAAGCTATTCTCCGCTCGCAAGCGCGAATTATCCGCGCTCGCAGAGGCAGAATAGCTGGGCAGATGCTGTCCCCAATCCACAAAAGGAT
>CALDYR010000124.1 GCA_937944405.1 uncultured Pirellulaceae bacterium | reverse complement strand
ACCTTAGCTCAATTGCGGGCCGCGATACCGGGTTTGGACATCATTCAATAGATTTTTGGGCGCCGAAACTGGAATTTCGCTCAAAAACAAAGCCGGCGAACTTCCACCGTTGACCAGTCCGGGGTCGGCGCTTAAAATTCGCATCTCACGGTGGGTATAGCTCAATTGGTTAGAGCGCTGGATTGTGATTCCAGAGGTTGGGGGTTCAATTCCCCTTACTCACCCTTTTTTATGCGCGAATTTAAGACGTTAGTCTATGTGTAAGGGGGAGAAGCCGCACCGATCGCCGGTAAGTCTTATTTCCGGCAAATCTAACGCTGTTACATTTTGGCTAGAAAATCGACTTGGACACGTGATTTCTTACGGGCTTTCTTGTAAACCCTCTTCATCGCCTTGCCGGTGAGGTTGTCCGGGTTGAGTCGGTAGATTGCATCATAGGCCCCCACCAGTTTGTCGAACTTCTTTTGTTTTTCGTAGATTGCGGCCAACAATGGGGAAACGCCGATATCAAAATTCATACCGCTGGCCAGCAGCACGTCGGTGATGGAGTCCGCGTTTTCGATCGCTTTAAGCCAGTATAGGTTTGTCTCCCGTGATTCCGGCAATCATGACACCGACATTGACCGGTGGCGAATCAGGAGCCAGTTCGATTTCTCTTTTGCCGTCGCCGACCGCCATGATTAACGATTTGAACTGATCGGAGATCGAATCTACCATCGATGTAACTGACCATGGCGCCGTAAACACCACAATGTTCGCATTCTTCGAATGACTTCACGACGTTCTTTTTGAAGTACATTCTCGATCCGCAGAAGATCATCGGTCTAAAACTTTATTCGCGGGGAATGGTTTTGTTTGGAAGAAGGTCGGGATTTAAATGACGAACTGAAGACGTGCGGATTGCGAACCCCCGAGTTACTACCCCGCCAATAGCAGCCCGTACAGATGCGGCGTCGAGGGTAGGTGAGCATATTGAACGTGCGAGAAACCGCATCCTTTGAGCATCTCTTTGAGCATATTGGGATCATGGAGTTGGCCCGCACCGGTTCGCAGCGCTAACTCCATCTCCACCACGACACGCGATAGATCGCCTTGGTCTTGGCCTGGGAAGATATCGACCAACACCAGTTCTCCGGTCTGCGTCAGCCATGCGTTGACCGATTGAAAGAAAACCCGACATGCGTCTGGCGAACGGGTATGCAGAAAGTTGCTTGCCAGTACCAAATCAAAGGAATTCGGTTCCACGTCGGCACCAATCATGTTGTTCAAATCATCGACTTCGACGGTGGTGACTTTGCCTTCTAAACCAACGCTTTCGATCGTTTTCTGAGCGCGGCCTAACCCCTCCGCGGTGTCCATTAAGACGACCTGGGACGTTGGGTCTTTATGAGCGATGGTGGCTCCGAGTACTGCCGAACCGCACGCGACTTCTAAAATTTTTTGCCCTTTACGGTGTTGGCCAATGTCCAGAATTTTGGCTGCGTCGAGCGCGATCGGCGTCTGCATCCATTCTTCAGTCGCCTTTTGAAGAACGAAATCAAATTCTGTCTGGTCAAGCGCGGGGTCGTGATGAATGGAAACCCCCGATTTAACAAAGCCCGGTAAATGGTCCCAAAACGCATCCCCAAAATCCAAAAACGCATCGGGAATCAAGCGGCCGATCTGCGACAGCGCGTAGTCTTGGTCGTATTGTTGGACCAATTCTGTGCTGGTCAAAATCGCCATCAGCAACTCAACCGCCTGTGTGTTGCACCCAGTCGCTTCGGCCAGTTGAATGCTGGTTTTTTGTCCGTCTCGTAGTGATCCGATAATCCCCAGTTTCACCGCCGCACGGATGGCTTGAGTTTGAGCGTTACGATTACGCAACCGTTGGTAATCTTCAATGGCTTTGACTTGCGGGTTGGACATGATTTCCTTCAACAGCGCGGTTAATCGAAGCAGCCTATTTTGCCGTATCACCGGAATCAATCAATAGGATTCCACGATTCACAAACGACTTTCCCAGCGTTTAACCGCTTAATCACCTTTGCGAAGGTGGCAACAAACGAAAGTTGGACTGATGTGCCCCGGTCAGGTAAAGTAATTTCTCAGCCGCGTTTCATACGCCCCGATACGCCTCGCCTTCATTTAGGAGTCCAGCGATGGAAAACGGCAATACTAATCGCGACCCTCCAGCCCGGATTATTTACCGGGTCGATTTTGTGTTATCGGATTCCAACATTGCATTGAATCTCGAATCGCAGGTCAAAGAAATCAAACATCGAACCAAGGGGGCTGAGAAATTCTGGAACGACAACCAAGACGCCGAAGCAATCCTCCAAGTCAGAGCCGCTATCATCGGCGATGATGAAAGGCTCGCAAAACACTTTCAGAAAAGAGTGGGCTACCCATACGACAGAAAAACAACCAAACAGAAACATTAGCTTTCCTGCACCCCGAGGCGACTGGTCCGCGCAGCGCGCGCTGTTGAGTTGCTCAAGCACCGTCTGTCGCTCAGCCTTGGAGAGCGCCCACGCCGGAGTGGGGCGTGGCTTGATTTCCTGTTTAAGACTGGCGACGGTAAAAAGTAGCACGCGAGAGGTTGAGACTGCGACAGGCAGCCGCAACGCCGAGACGTTGACTGAGTTCGATGGCTACTTCTAGTCGTCCTTCTCGGGTGATTTGGTCTGCATCATCTCCGAGGTGTTTTTTGGGGACGTCAATGATCAGTTCGGCTTGCCGCAGTTTTTCGGACAAGCGTTCATTTTGACGTTTCAGACGAGCGTTCTCTTTGGTGGGCTTGGGGGTATCGCCTTACAAGATTTCGCATTGCGACTACACTTTTGAATCTGTTTTTATCTCGCCCCAAACACTGTTGGTACGATGCGTTCAAAAGTTTCAGATCACAATATCGAAGGCCTTATTTTCGACTGCGATGGTACGCTCGCGGACACGATGCCGTTGCACTTTTTGGCTTGGCGTGACACGCTCAAGCGCTATCGGATCGCATTAGACGAAGACCGCTTCTATGCGCTTGGCGGTCAGCCGACGGTTAAAATCGTGGCGCTGTTGGCCAACGAACAAGGGTTGGACCTTGACGCCGAACAGGTCGCCAAAGAGAAAGAGCAATCGTTTCTAACGCGTCTGTCAGAAGTGAAACCCATCGCTCCGATCGTCGACATCGTCCGCGCCAACGTAGGCCATCTTCCCATGGCAGTCGCGTCCGGTTCGCACCGTGCGGTCGTGTTTGATGTGCTGAAAATTGTTGGGCTGGATGATTTGTTTGACGAACATACCGTAGTGGGGGCTGAAGACACCGAGTTACACAAGCCCAACCCCGATGTGTTTTTAGAAGCCGCTCGCCGCATCGGTGTCGCGCCGGAAAAATGCCGCGTCTACGAGGATGCGGAACTGGGGCTCGAGGCCGCACGTCGGGCTAACATGGATCGCTTTGACGTGCGTGAAGTGTTTACCCCGGCAAGGATCACATCGTGACCGTACGGAAACCCCAAATCGTTTCGCCATAAGCCCGGTTCAACGATTACGTGCGACCCACTCAAGGGCTGACTCACGCGTTTTTAGCTTGCCATCCAATTGGTCGTCGCGCACCTTTTCGAGCACCGTTTTGAATTCAGGACCGGGGCGAATCCCCAGATCAATGAGGTCTTGCCCGTTTAAAAATGGCTGCGGATTCAACTCGTTTTCCGGCAACAAAAGATTGCTTCGGCACGATGGAACCCCTTTGTTGTCCGGCTGTACTGCGTCAATCACATCCAGTGCCGCTTCGGCGTCTTGGTGGACCAACCAACGCTGTACGACCGACCATCTATGTTGATCGGCGGTTGCCAAAATTGGAATGGACTTCACGATCCAGCCAATCGATGTGGACAGATCGTTGCTCAATTTCCACGACCCTTGCAATCGATTGAGAGCCATTGGGGGATCGTCATCCAAAGCGGGTCGAAGCAATACCGCAATTACTGTGGCGGTTGGGTTTTTATTGCCCGACGAGATCCTTAACCGTTGGAGAGCGCGGCGCTGCTGCGTCCACGTTTGAGAGAATCGTTGAAATTCGGTGGGGAGAATTGAATTCCACAACCCGGTTTCAATCAAAAAATCAAAGCCCGATAAAAACGTACGGTGAGCGAACATGCGAAGCACCTCAGCACCGATGCGTTCGTGGCTGACAGCGTTAATTTCGTGGGCCCGATTCTGAATCGCCTTCATCGTCTCGGATTCGATTTCAAATTCATAGGTGGCCGCGAACCGCGCCGCGCGAAGCATTCTCAGTTTGTCTTCGTCGATGCGTTTTTCAGCGTCTCCGATGGCGCGAATTCGTTTGGCATGAAGATCTGCTTGGCCGCCAACATAGTCGATTACTTTTTTTTGAACCGGGTCGAAAAACATCCCATTGATGGTGAAATCACGCCGCAAAGCATCCTCTTTGGCATCGGTGAATTCGATCGAATCAGGTCGGCGACCGTCGCTATATCCACCGTCTCTTCGAAACGTCGCGACTTCGATTGGACTGCATTTGTAGGGGCCTAGAACGGTAATGACTCCAAACGCCGCCCCAATCGCAAGCGTGCGTTTGTGTCCAAACAAGGATCGAATTTGATCCGGCGTGGCGTTGGTGGCCACGTCAAAATCCTTAGGCAGGATGCCCAGCAAGTCATCACGCACACAACCGCCTGCCCACAAAGCAGTAAAACCAGCCGATTGAAGTTTAGCAGTAACCTCGAATGCGAATTTTCGGGCAGTGGTCATAGCCGAATTATAGGTTTATCATGCGGTAAAGTCGGATTGCAAATCGAAAGCGAATTCATCCAAAAACAAATTCAGCGCGCCCATAGCTTAAGCTTTCACCTGATTGTCGCCAGTTGTGATTCTGATTTTCGACGACCCAAAATTATAGCTTCCGCTTTCGAAGATTGATTACTGTTACAGGTTTAGACCAAAAAAAGAACCATGTCAGAAAATGTACCCATTGAAATCGATGCACAGACCGTCGCTGGAATTTTGCAAGATGAAACTGCAGCGGCCAAAATGTTGTTGGTAGACTGTCGCGAACAAAGCGAGTACGAAATTTGCCAAATAGGTGGTTCGCAATTGATTCCAATGAACGAAATACCCCATCGATTAGGCGAACTGGAGTCGCATCGCGCGCAATCGATCGTTGTCCATTGCCATCATGGCGGACGCAGTCTACGAGTGGTCGAATACCTGCGCGAAAATGGATTTCCGACTGCACAAAATATGACCGGTGGCATCGATCTCTGGAGCCAGCAAATCGACGACACGGTGCCCCGTTATTGATCATGGGATCAGGCTAAAACCTTTTGGCAAAAGAACGCAGCACCAATCGTACGTCCGGTAATCCCTACACGCCCTCCCGCGACCGTTCACGCGCTGCGAGTTCTTTCCAGTTGGCTGCAGTGAAATGTAACGCATACAGCTCACCATCAAGGCACTCACCAGTCCTGTTGGAGTGCTACGAAGTTCCTTCCGGAATTTAATGAGGCCAGTGGTGGGTGTCCGCTCAATTTCGCAGCCACAGGGTTTGCTTGGATTTAGGCAGACGCAAGTGTAAGTCGGGTTGTATCGCGCGGTGGATTTGAACGCCGCTTCCAGAACCGGTCACAAGGACCGATGCGCGTTGCAGATTTTGCGTGTTTGATCAGGAAGCTTTGCCCTTAACGCTTTGGTTACTGCCGCCGAAGTAGCTGAGACAGCGACTTGACGATCATCGATAAACTTCGGGCCCCTTTGGCTTCTCTCAACGGGACCTGATTTCCGGGCCTGATCTCGGGGCCGCTGTGGGCGACACGGGGCGGGCGGCCTTCCGTTCCGACAATCCCTACCCTTTCGCGCAGTTCGCACTCTTTCTTCGTCAAGCCTGCTGGCAGCTTCAAAGCTGCGCGCCCCGTTGATTCCAACCGCACCGCGGCCGACTCCAGCGGTAGTTGAGTTAGCAGTAGCCTTGAAACCGAGATCCGTGCGCCCGCGCAATGGGGGATTCGCGTAGACGATGCGACCGTTGATAGGGGATTGTTGGTTTACCCGAATCGGCTTCGACCCCGGAGGCTTGGATGAATTTGAGCCTTGGGTGGATTTGAGCCTTGAAGAACCGGTCCTGCATCGCTTATAACGTGTTGACAGTTTGAATCCCGTTTGGGGGAAATCATCCTGCGGATGTGGCGGAATTGGCAGACGCGCTGGCTTCAGGTGCCAGTGGGGGCAACCCCGTGGAGGTTCAAATCCTCTCATCCGCATTTGAGCGTTTTACACGATAAATAACGGAAGATTCTGACTTCAGATAGCCTCACCAGTGCTTGGTGTTGAGACCCGTGATGAACTAGCCAAAACGGTACAATCCCGCTTTGGCTTTCAACGGGAGTCTGAAATGCCGAAGCTTACCCAAAAGTTACCTTCTTACCGACTGCATAAACGATCCGGAAACGCGGTCGTCAATCTCTCAGGTGTCGACCATTATCTCGGAAAGCATGGTTCGTCTGAAAGCAAGGTAGCGTACGATCAGCTAATCTCAAAATGGTTCGCGAATGGTCGCAGGCAGGGCGAAGCCGAACCAGAGCCTGTACCTGAGATTACAGTCGCTGGAATCTGTGCGGCTACCCAAACGCATTCCAAACCGAATCGAAAAGTGGCTTAAGGGCCTCGGAAACTACTACGTCAGAATCAGGCAGTACAACATCTGGGAAATTTGCCACTTGGCGATCAAGCGTCGCAGGTCGACGCCGAAGTGAAAACCTTTGGCCGACATTCAACATTACGCCCATCGAGTTTAATAACGAGAACGACACCGATATCGGCGAACTGATCCCCAAACTCTTGAATCCTTGCAAGTAACGTTTAACGGCATCAATGATTTCCTGCTCGTAGTGAATGCAAGTCAGCGACCCGACAAATTCTGGTGAGTCAGATTCACTGCGTCCTCGCACCAGACTGGAACTCACCGTCTCAATGGCCCCGTTAAAAAACAGTTGGCAGTAGCCATCGAATTGATTGGGCTGT
>CALDYR010000123.1 GCA_937944405.1 uncultured Pirellulaceae bacterium | reverse complement strand
TCACACCGCCACGTTTGGGCGTCTTCTTCGCATAGCGGCTGCTGATCGCTTCGATGGCCAACGCCGGAGGTGACTTAGGGTCGAAGTCCTCGGCAATGCCGTTGTGTTTGTCAAGTTCGTCCAAGATTCTCAGCCGCCTTGTTTTTGGCGTCTGCTCCCAGACCATCGCCAGCAAGTGCTTGGCATTGATTGCTTTTGTTGATCCAGTTGGATTGTCATCGCCAACCGTCAATTGACCTTCGACGGGAATTTCAACCAACGTCCCGTCTACCTTGCCGGTGATCATCAGCTTGACTTCATGACAATCGCCCGCTTTCAACAGTGCGCGATTCGCTGAGCGTTTGCAGTTGGCAGCCAACGCCGATTCAGCGACGGCGATCGCGATAACTTTATGTTCTGGCGGTTTTCTCATGCACTGTTTTCGGCGATCCGACGCTCAAAAGAAACAGCAGCCTCAGAACAAGTAGTGCTCAAAACTCTAGGCGCCAATGATTGCCGAAAAATTGGCCACAGAGAGGCGAATTTTCGGACTGTCGATCCGGAGGTTGCGGGTTCGATTCCCGTCAGCGTCGCTTTTGAAAAATCCCGTTATCAGCCAAGGTAACGGTTTTTTTATGCGCTGTTGGATGTTGAAAGATTCTTCCGGTTGGCGATCTGCGGGTTTCATTTCAGGCGGCACCGCCCACATTGCATCTCGGTTGTCCAAGGCCGCGTTCCATGCCAAGTTCGATTTTCGTACAATAGATCGGTCGGCTGCTACACGATGAATACCACGCGCCCGCCAACCACACCGTCTCCCCATGGAGAACCGGTAGCGGTAACCTGCCCCAGTTGCCAAACAAAAATTGTCGTGCCGAACCTACACGCAGGTGAGGGGGGCGATGCTGATATCGGTGGACGAAACCGAGTTTTCTATTTGCTGATGGCCGCGCTGTGTGGGATTTATTTAATCTACCCCTCGATGAGCGTCTTCGAACTTATTCCTGACGCAATTCCCATCCTTGGAAGCCTCGATGAAGCTGGTGCAACCGCAGGGCTGTTGTACGCGCTCAGTGGGCTTGGCTGGCTGCCGTCCTTCTTTCGGGCTTAGTGTATAGTTGCACAAAAGGAGTTTTTAGCGCTGCTGGTCGGCTAGAGAGGTAAGGAACGGGACCCCGACTCACAACTTTGCAGTGTTCGGAAGTGGAACGCTCGTTTTATTCGGGCGGTATATCCGGTGCAACCGGTTCAAAGACCCAGTTGCCGCAGATTAGCTTGAGACCGGCGCGTAAAAGGCATGCCTGTGGGGGGAGAAGTGGTAGACTTAGGACATCGGCAATACGCTGATTCTGACGCGGCCGGCCTATCTCATTTTCAAGAGTAGAACAATGGACAAGTACATCGACAATTTTGTGCATGGCATCGGAACGATGCTGAAAAAATTAGGCGGCATGACGAGCGACATGACGGAAGTTCACTGGGCGGTGTTCGCGGTTATCGTAATCGGAACCGGAGTTTTGTTCATGCGGGGAAAACCGGTCGAAGGTGCTTAAGAACGCGCAAAAAACAACTTGGGAATTGGGTGTCATTTTGCGTCTAAAACAGTATGACCCGTCTGTGCCCGATTTTTTTGTGTTTTAGCGACAAGCCACGTACGCCTTTTGGCTGACGGTTAAACAAAAGAAAATCACAGGTCTGAAAAGCCCGAACTTATCAATTTCGCGCCCCTTAGGACCAACGTGTAAACGAAACCTCCGAGCCGGGGGTCGATCGTTTAAAACAAGTGCCAATCGGGCGTAAAGCCTAATTGTCTGATCGTTTTTCGGTCTCGGTCGGCGGCAATTCGATTGCCCATCTTTTCCAGCAGCAGCACGCGATGGTAAAACAAAATGGCTTTCGCTTTTGGCACGCCCGGTTTTGCTTTCGCGAGATCTATGATGTTTTCCGTATGGTTGTGCACTTCGGAGTCGAGTGATTTTGCGAAAACTTGGTAGGCGAAGATCGCTTGATTGAGGTCGATTAACGCATCATCTAGCGATTGCGTAATTTCGAATCTTTGGGAAGCCACCGATGAGCCTCTTTTTGGGGCTGCCCCGTTTTGCGAAATCAGGGTCGTGATGTACCCGCGCGTGTCCAGCAGCATGTGGCTGAACAGTAGTTCTGCGATGCTTTGGGTTTCGGTTGGTAATTTTGATGCGATGACGTCCGCGTCGAGCGTTAAATCGCGGACCTCAGCGCGGTCTTGGTGTGACAGGTCGGTTGCGCCGATATCTTGATAACACAGCGCACGGGTGGTTAGTAACAGCGCCAGCGTTTTTTCCAATCCACCGATGATCGCGCGTAGATCGTTGTTTGATTCAATGGCCGCCGAAGCTGGCGGGAGTTGTTCCGATATCTGGCGAATGACTGTTTTATTGAGTGCGATGTTCGCCGTATGGGCATCGATCCGAATCCTGTCGATCCTCGGCGTTAACTTTTGGATCGCTGCGTCTGTCATGCCCACGCGTCTGCCGATCAGGGCTGAGGTGACCAATGATCTGGCAATCGTAGAAACAGAATGGTCCAGGCTTCCTAAACGTTTCTCAGCGACCATGCTCATCGCGGTGTCGACGTCTTTTTTGGCGTGGTTCAGTTCGGTGCCTGCCAGCGCGCGATAGTAGGCGCGTTGGTTGAGCTTGAGGAAGCTATCGCCGATCAACCAGTTTCTGGCCTTGGCGCGTTGTCGGAAGGTTTCAAGGGCCTTTTTGAAATCACCTTGAGCTTGTTGACTGTTGGTCTTATGGATCAGCGCTGCATCGTTGTCAGGAAACCGTCGCAGGACTTCGTCGCATACGCGTTCGGCTTGGAAAGGTTGATTGCTTTCGATCAGCTTTTCAGCCAGGCGCAGTCTCAGCGATGGGTCGCGCGGGCTTTTTTCGACTGCGGACTTGAGTTGTTCAATCGCGCCATCGATGTCCCCATGTTCGTAGGCGATGACGGCTTGAGCGGCATTCCACCGCGCCCATTCTGGGCCGCACCCGTAACCCATCAAAGGAATCATCACCACAGCGCAGAAACCTGCGACCAATAAGGATCGGGTTAGCAAATTTTCCTGATGTTGCATCGGTGTTTTTTGGGGGTGGTTGGCACTAATTGACGCCGGTTCGTTGAGAGGAACATTTCGCTCGGGGCTAACTGTTGTTAGATTCAGAGGGTTCTAGGAAATCTTTTGTGGCTTTGAGAACCTCGTTTTGAATTTCTACCAATTGTTCTTTGTTGCGGATTTTATTTCCGTTTTCATCTTTCACATACAGCACGTCAATGACCTGGCGGGCATAGGTTGAAATGCAAGCGTAGGTGACGTCTAGTTTCAGTTCGTAGATTTTTTTTGCAATCGCGTAAAGCAATCCTGCTTTATCGTATGCAAAAACATCAATAATCGTTGCGGTGTCGACGCTTGTGTTGTTGATTTCCACTCGGATTTCGGGTCGTGAAAGTTTTGTCGCAACCGTTTCTTCGGCTCCCCAGATCTTGCGAAACCGGGGTGTCCCCATCTCATTAGCGGCAGCCTTCTCGGCTTGGGTTTGGATTTCGACCAAACGGCTTTCGGGAATGGGGGCATTAGGGAAATTTTTGTCTTCAAATTGAAACCATTGCAGCACCAAGGACGAGTTCAGCGATTTGATGTTGGCTGATACGATTTGCAAGTTCAAACTGCTCAATGCTCCACAGACGCGGTAGAAAATCCCAGCATGATCCAATCCGGTAAGGATCAGTTCGCACAGTTCTACGCCTTGAACGCGTTTAGTTTGGCTGAAAACCTTGTCGTCCGAACGATCAATATCCAGCAACAATTGCGCGACATCGCTCGAGTCATGGGCTCGTAGGTAGTCAACCGGAAAGTGAACGACCCACGGGGCGATGCGTTGGCGTTGTTCGGAGTCGGATGTCAGCAGTGATAGACTTTGGTGGACGCGTTCGTATTGGGCGTTATCCAATTGTTGATGGCTTTCACCGGTCAGCACATCGCGCGTCGTTTTGTACAGTTGCGTCAACAGAGCCAGTTTCCAGGGGGTCAGCACGCCGGGGCCAACGGCCTTGATATCGGCGCAAGTGAGCACGAACAGCGAATCCAGCGTCGCCGCGTTGCCGACCTTAGAGGCGAACTCAGCGATGACTTGTGGGTCATTGGTATCGCGGTGAAATGCTAAATGGGACATCGCCAGGTGGTTTTCAACAAGGAACATGATTAACCGAGTTGATTCAGGCGGTAAACCGAAACGTTTCCCTGTCTTTTCAGCGATCCTGCACCCCACGGCGCAGTGTTCTTCGGGGTGCCCTTTGCCCAAATCGTGCAGCAACATGGCCAAGTGTAAAAGGTTCTTTTCGCGTATCCGCCGATACGTTTTACCTAAGATGGATATGTCTTCTTCAAACCGGACCAAATTGCTGACCGCTTTGAGTGTATGTTCGTCGACGGTGTATTTGTGGTACTCATTGAATTGGAGCAAACCACGGGCATGCGAGAACTCCGGCAAAATCTTTTGCAGCACTTGCATTTCATGCAGACGTCGCAGCAATCCGTCCAAGCCGGTCGTGTTTGAAAGCAACGCCATGAATCGCCGCGCCGCTGCGAGGGTGAATTCAACGTCGGGGTATTTCAGCATCGCGTGGCGGATGGCCACCCAGGTTCTATGTTCGATTGATTTACCGTACAGACATGCCAACTGCATCAACCGCAGGACCTGTTCGAGGTCGTTTTGAGTCGCCTTCAGGGAGCTTTTTAAGATGCCGATGTTATTCGCGGTGATGACGAAGTTTTCATCAATCTGACGGTTTGTCAGCGGTGACAAAAGCTTCACCGCTGCATTGTTGGACTTCTTGATGCTCTTTTGAACGAAGTGGTCGGTGATATAGCCAATGCGACTGGTGTAGCTGAAATACTCACGCATGAAAGCTTCGACCGGCAAAATTGCGTCGGTGCCTTTGTAGTTTAAAAAATCCGCCAGTCGCACCTGTTCGCTGCGGCTGAGACTGTCTTCGCATTTGTTGTGATGGAAGTGCATTTCATTGCGGATCCGCAGCAGGAATTCCTGTGATGTTTTGAGTTGTTTTGAATCGGCGGTGGAGATTCCGCCGCGTTTGAGCAATTCGTCGATGTCGGTGACGCCAAAACGAATGTATCCCAGCCACCGAATCAAATGAATATCGCGCAACCCGCCGCGTGTTCGTTTTACGTTGGGACGGAGCAGGTAAACCGTTTCGCCATACTCTTGGCTTTCTTTGTTTCGGGCATCGATGACGCTTTGAGTGTTTTGGCTGATACGTTTGCGAGCGATTTTTCGAAAACGATTCGCGCAGTCGACATAGAGTTTCGCATCTCCGGCAAGATGCCGTGCTTCGGTTAGGGAGGTGAAAATGCAAGCATCCTGTAGCGCCATCGAACAGGCTTGTCGCGGTGTCCGAATACTTAGGCCGACATGGATGCCTGAATCGGTAAGGTCGTTGTTAAAACGTTTCACAAAAGGCGTGATTTCGTTTTCGCTTAAACCGCTGACTAGGATCATCACGTCGGCGTCAGAAAACGGCGCGATGTCACGCCGTCCGCTCCCGCCAAGTAATACGATCGCGATTTTATCTGCAAACCCGGCAGGACAGTCGCCGAGGGCGCTTTGGAAAAGCTTAACGATCGTTTGGTCCTGCAAATCCGAGAGGGCTTGGGAAATCTTGAAGCCCGATTCACCGGCGTGGTGGCGGACGCGAATCGCGCTGCGTCCGTCAATGAGTTCTTGCTTGGCAGCAACCACAGCGGCGCTAAATCCGTCGCCGATAGAAGAAGTCGACATGGAGAGGGTCTCAGTACAGTAGGCAAAAATAAAACCCGTGGGTGGAATCACGGGTTTTTTTTAAAGTTCCCCAATCAATGGTGTATCGGGCAACCGAAAAATAAAAGGCAAATCGGAGAACGGTGGTGGGTCCTCCCTTTCGCCAAACAAATTGAAACGTGCGTGGTCAGCATTTCCCAATCCAAAGCAGGTTGTGATGCGACAGTGAATTCCAAATGTGGTGAGAAGGAATGCTGTCGTGCGAAAAAATAGTGGTCGGTATTTTCTCAAACCTCAGTCAACAAACGGCGCCGATCGTGATGGCGTGACCATCGCCGATCGATAGATTTGGGCTACGGCAATTGAGCCTTGGGCAAAATTGCGTGTCGGTTAAACGGCGTCTTTGCCAGTTTCGCCGGTGCGGATACGGATGACCTCGGCAAGGTCGGCGATGAAGATTTTTCCATCACCCATTTGACCGGTCTGAGCCTTTCCCATGATCGTGTCGACGACTTTTTTGAGGTTGTCTTCGGTGACGATGACTTCCATTTTGACCTTGGGAACAAAGTCAATGGCGTACTCATTGCCTCGGTACATTTCGGTATGACCTTTCTGACGACCGTAGCCTTTGACTTCGGTAATGGTCATACCCTCTACGCCGACCTCGGTTAACGCAGTTTTGATCTCGTCAAGTTTAAAGTGACGGATGATCGCTTCAATTTTCTTCATAACTACTCTTTCTAACGCTCTTGTTAAACGTTCAAACAACGCAAAGTTTCAAGACGCCATCGACGTCCGTTTGACCAACGTCTTTACCCTGACCACCGGAGTCGTCCACAATGGGGCGATCCGCACCGTGTAAAACGGGAAAGACATGTTTAGGGTTCCGGCATACTGCCGTCAGAGAGTACCAGTGTACTGTCGTTGGCTATTTCGGCACCCGTAAGCCTTAATTGTAACGGAAATTGAAAAAAAGCTAATCGGAGGATCCGCCGGAACATGGATTACCACGCAATAATAATTAAATCGGCAGGGTTTTTGCAGGCCAGCGCCGTTTTGGAGGCGTTATTTCAGTCCAATTTAGTCGCTTGCCACTTTTGTTCTGTTATTCCCTGTTGTTGATTAACGCTGCGCGAAAGCACGAACAACAGATCGCTGAGCCGGTTCAGATAAATCAATTCGGTGGAGAAATCGCGTTTTAGGTTCTCTTGGGATTGGATCAATTCTACCAAACGCCGTTCGCTTCGGCGGCAAACCGATCTGGCGAGATGCAGGTGGCAGGCCTGTGGGCTGCCGGAAGGGAGAATAAAAGCCTCCAAGGGAGGAAGCGCTGAATCGTAGCGGTCAATCATTCGTTCGAGCTCGTCGATTTTGGTCACCGGCAAATCGGCGACCCGATCGGTGTCGCTGAGACAGGCCGCCAAGCGACTGCCGAGGTCAAATAGATCGTTTTGAATTTCCGCTAACTCTTTCTTTAGGCCGTCGTTGATGGGGGAAGTGGCGACCAGTCCCAGTAAGCTATTGAGCTCATCAACGGTGCCACCGGCCTCAACGGCAGGATGGGTTTTGGATACTTTCAATCCGCCTAGCAGTCCTGTTTGGCCATCGTCACCGGTCTTGGTATAAATTTTCATCGTGGGCTTCACCTAGTTGTGAAAAAACGTGTTCGAGAGAAAGCAATATGCAAAAAGTCGATTCGTGTGGGTTCTTGATCTTTCGAGATGATAGTAATAAACCGGGAAAAACGAAACGTAGGTTTCTGTTGATGCGGCACGCTGACCGCTGGGATCTTCCCAAAGGGCACGTTGACCCAGGGGAAAAAAAGAAACAATGTGCCCTGCGCGAACTGCAAGAAGAGACCGGCATCACCGCCGATGACATCCGCATCGACGGTGATTTCAAATTCCAAGAAAAATATATCGTTAGCTACAAACGCGATGCTGGTTTAAAAAAACGCAAAACCCTTACCATCTATTTGGCCGAACTGATCAAACCCGTTGAGATCGAGTTGACCGAACACCTCGGATTTGAATGGTTTGACTGGCAACCGCCTCACAAAATCCAAGAAAACTCGATCGACCCCTTGCTGAAGCAGTTGGCCAATTATTGGAGTTGAGTGTTAGGCCTCTGGGGAGATGCATGGGAGATGCATGGGATATGCATGGGGACGGGCCGATGCCGGTGTGCAGTTTTCGGAAATAGAATGGCCTTTGCAGAGGGACGGTAATGCTTGGTTTGGGCGCCGTTGGGGAGGGGAACCTTGGCGCGCAAATTTTAAACCAGGGGAGTTGGTTGAGAGCAATTGGGGGAATCGAGTTGGAGGATTAAGGGCGATCTGGCAAAATTGGCTTGAGCAAACTTTGAAAGTTTCCAGATGTTTTTGTTTTGCGGTTCAACGCAGCGAACCACAGGGATTTACGAAAGCTTTTCGAAGAATTCCCACGCACACTTTTACCCTCGGAGTACCATTTGTGAGTTAATCGAAGTGTTTTGCGTTCCGTTAAAACAAAACACAGTTTCTGAATCAATAACATTCGCTGTCACCTGACTTCTTAAGGGTACAGCTTTGACACTGACAGCGTTCGTGATGGATTCAATTAGACTTTTTGAGAGGTGTTCCATGTTTAAGTATGTTCTGTCTGCGTTTATTTGTTTGGCATTTGCAATGCCTGCTGCTGCTCAATGTGGTTGCGATAGTGCTGCCGCCGGTCGTACTCCCAGAAAACTGGCGTTCGTTCCAGTTAAGCGTAGCTTGCCACAAATTTCGATGAAGTGCGTAACTGATGAGTGTGGCTGTTCTCGCCGCAAGCTATCGATTTCTAAGGTCGAAGTTACTGGCGCTCGTCTTGGTTTGGTCGACAGAGAGCCCCGCGACAAAGGCAAGTTGAAAAATTTGTTCAGCGGTCGTCTTATGGGGGGCCAGGCAGCAGCACCCGAGGCAGCAGCACACGAGGCAGCAGCACACGAAGCTGAATCATGTGGCTGCGAAGAAGAAGCTGTAGCTGAGCCTTGCGGTTGCGAAGTAGTGGAAGAGTCATGCGGATGCGGCGAGATGGAATCAGAGCCAACTTACGCCGATCCAATGATTTACTCAGAGCCAGTCGCTGCTCCTGCTGACTGCGGCTGCAACGGCTAATTAGTTGATGGCTTGGATCAACAGGTTATTGAGATGAAGCGAGTTGTGCGTATGATTTGAGAGAGTTCGAGTTAACGCAGAGTAAAATAGAAAGAAGCAGCCGGTCGATGCTAACTGGTTGCTTCTTTTTTTTGTGATTAATCGGTGCTCTGTTTGTGGAAACGTTTGGAGAGGCTTGCTCTCGCAGGCGGAAAGTTAGTCTTGTTAGATCAGCTTGCGAAGCAATTCCGCCCAAGTCCGGCGTTCGAAATCAGGTTGGAATAGATGCTTGCGCTCATCGCACTGTTGCTTCAGGCGTTGATAGAAGTCTCGGTCCGTTTCCGCAGCCAACATTAGCCTCGTCAGGCTCTCGGTATCGCCAACGTCGAACAGCCCTTCGTATCCATCCCCTAAAAAACCAAAATTCCCCGCGACACGGGTGGCTAAAATTGGCGTCCCGTAGACGACCGCTTCGCAAATGACTGCCGCCCCACCTTCGATCTTAGAACTATTGATCAACAAATCACTGTGGGC
>CALDYR010000122.1 GCA_937944405.1 uncultured Pirellulaceae bacterium | reverse complement strand
AGCCCAAGAAAGTCTCACACCATCAAGCACCATCAAGCACCATAAATCATACGCTTCGCAAGCAACCAGGTTGCCGCGCTCAGCCTGCGCTCATGAAGAACACGGAAATTCGCCTTCAATCGACGCTTGTTTGAGGACTAGGGTAAAGCGGTGTACCGGATTGGCTTGATAAATGCTAAAAAGAACGAATGGAATCGGATTTCTCCCCCGCATCAAGGATAACAACGTGAGCAACTACTCTGAAGACCGTGACGCGCAAAAACGGCTTGACGCGATCATGAACGACCCAAGTTACGAGATTGCTTATAAAGACGAAGCGTTTATGAGCCGTGATGATCTCCGACCGGCTCGACTTCAACTGGAATTACTAAAGCCCGAAACGCTGATGGAGGAAGCCGGCATACGGTCGTCGGTCGTCGTGTTTGGGGGGACTCAAGTTGATTCCAAAGAACAGGCGGAAACGCGAATGGCCGCCGCTAAAGCCGCCTTGGCTGCCAACCCGGACGACGAAACGGCCAAACGAGGCGTCGTACGAGCCGAAAACGTTTTGAGAAAATCAAGGTATTACGAAGAGTGCCGTCGGTTCGCTAAAATAGTTACCGAATTCAACAAACAACACCGAGACGGTGAATTCTTTATCAAAACCGGTGGCGGACCGGGCATCATGGAGGCTGGAAATCGCGGCGCATTTGAGGCCGGCGGAAAGTCGATGGCGTTGAACATTACGCTGCCCTTTGAACAACGGCCAAACTCCTACATTACACCGGGGCTTTGTTTTCAGTTTAACTACTTTGCGGTGCGTAAGATGCACTTCCTGCTGCGTGCAAAAGCGGTCGTTTGCTTCCCTGGCGGCTTCGGTACTTTAGACGAATTGTTCACTGCGCTGACGCTGCGACAGACCGGCCGGATGCAAGACATCCCCATCATCTTGTACGGCAAAGAGTATTGGGATGGGATTATCGATTTCCAGTACTTGGCCGATCAAGCGGTCATCAACGACAGTCATCTTAAACTGTTTCAATACTGTGAATCGCCTGAAGAAACCTGGCAAGTTATCCGCGATTTCCACGGCGTATAGCTGATACGCATGCACCACAATGCGCCACAGCGATGGTTTTACCTAAGGAGTGATCTTGGGATTTGACCTTGCCCAACCGCTGTCCACAACTGCTGATGCGGAGTGAAGCGGCGTCGTTTCTAAATTAGGAAACTGAACTATTCGGGGCGATGCGTTGGGTTCATCGTTAACCGTGAACTTGATTTGAGTTTGCGGTGGCGATCTCCGACGAGTAGGGGCTCAGCGAGCTCAATGGCTACTCTGGCCGCAAAAGCTTAGCAAAGAAATATCAAACCGAACGTCGCGAAACTGCGTTCGCCAAAACTCCATCGCCAAGGCTGTGTTGTGCCCAGCTTTAAACGGTTTTCGTTTTTGGTTGGCCCTGCTTGCTGGCACGCGAATAACGATTGCAACCGTTGCTGAATCGAAACTGGATTGGTGCCGGTGAAAAAATTCCGTTCGTTCAGCGCTTTTACGACTAGATCGTAAAAATCTTCGGTTGGCATTTCTGTTTGCAGTTCCGGTAGGGTGTCGCTGGAAACAAAATCAGTGACCAGAGCCGCCACGGCGCCGGTCGCGACAGCATCGAGTAACATTCTCAAATGATTGTCGCGCACTGCCAGTACCACTGAATTGACTTCCACAAAATCGTTTCCCAGCGTTTTAAACACCGTGTCGATCAATTGAGACAGTAGGCACGTCGATACGACCACATCGGTCGCAGCTATTTCGGCGGCCCGTTGGGAGGGAATTGTTGTTGGTCGGGCTGATTCCGCTAACGCTATCAGTCGAGCCGTTTCAGCCGCGGTTTTTTGCGGGTCAGCAGAACCACCTCCTAATTCGGCAAGCAGTTGAAGCATGCCCGTGGCATCACACTGGCCAATCAAACGAATTTTACGTTTATTGTCATCGGTGAGATCGGTCCGCTGAAGCGCCCGGTCAAGACTGTTTGGGTCGAGATCGATCAGTTGGATCATTCGAAAACGAGCACAAAGGTTTGGCAAATCTAAATCGTTGGTGTTGCCAGCCCCCCAAATCGTTAACGTTGGTAGTTCATTTCCGGGACGCGGTGGCAGCGTTTTCAAACATTGATCGATAACTTTGGAAACCATTTCTCGATGCAACGAGAATTCATCGTACATCGGCGCGGTGTTGCGATTGTGGTTTCGGTGAAGTTCGACAATCTGAGCCAGTTTGGGATCGTCCATGGATACAGTGTTCTCAGTCGCTGGGAAAAGTGATGGCGAGGCTCGATGCCATCTTCCGGATGTGCCGGAGCGGTGAAGCATCATGAGGTCGGGCATTTTCGCCACCGGGGTAGTATCTTCGTCTAAAGAATAGCATTTGGCAGCGCTTCTTCAAAGACTATCAGAACTGCTGTGTAAGCTATAAACAGGAGCCGAGGTTTAAGAAGGTTGGTTCTTCCGGGAATTTAGTGGCAGAGGTGAAACAGCCTGAGTATTTGTTAATCTGTTGCGATGACAGATCTCAACGAGCATTACAGTGCCTTACTTGGTTTGGATTCATTTTAGCGCGTGGAGAAAGTTGTCCTGAAATTGGATAACAACCAAGTGTTAATTCGCTTGTCTTGCCGGGATAGAGAGCTGGTTTGCTGTTGCTGTGATAAGGCATGCTCTCAGGCGGATGTTGCCCTCTGTGCCAACATAGGTGAGACAACTTTGTGTTTTTTCCAATAGTAAAAAAGCGCTTCTTCGGTGAGACAGAAGTCGACGATAGTTTGGCCAGAGGGTCGATATCGTTTCTGGCGTAGTGTCCACAGCTTGCGGTTACGTTGGCGTGTTATCGTTAAGTTCGCGCCAGAGGTTCAAGCGAAACCCTGAAAATAAACCCAACGTCAACAATCGTGCTGGAGAAGGCTTACGCCCATGCGACAATAAACAAATTCTGCGATACCAACAGATTCCTTTGGGCCTTAGCGCGGGCTGAGAACGGGTACCGTCCGAAAGGACAACAGCAGGTCTCTTTTCAATCCGAAATATCAGCTGGGCAAACGAAAAAGGGTGCAACCCGAAAGCCACACCCTTATCAATTTAATCGCATCCGCTGCAAACAGCGGCATCAATTAGTTACAACCACAGCGTGACTTACGGCTTCCAAGTCGGCAACCGCTGAAGATGCGGCAACTAGAGCCACAACGCTTGCCAAGACCAAGGCCACCATGGCTACATCCGCCAGCCGAAACGTAAGAACCAGAACTTGCACCTACTGAGTAAGAATCGCCAGCTCCGCTATCGACTGCAGGAGCCGCAAAAGCTGCTCCGCCATCGATGATCGTTCCACCGTCAACAGGAGCACCAAAAGACGCTCCGCCATCGATGATTGTTCCAGCGTCAACAGGAGCACCAAAAGACGCTCCGCCGTCGATGATGGTTCCAGCGTCAACAGGAGCACCTTCGATAACTCCCTGGCCACCGTCGATGATTGCTTCACCAGAAACTGCACCGGTTCCACAACCGTTGGTCACGACTGGGACTTGGATAGTTTTTGGAACGCGAGTACAAACTTGGTAAGGAACTTGCTCAGTGTAAGTCTCTGGGACTTGAACTGTGAAAGTTCGTGTACGTGTTTGTGGCTGGCATTGCATGACAGTCACAGTACGAGTACGAGTTTGTGGAACCTGAACCGTGTAAGGAACTTCGCGCGAACGAGTTTCTTGACGGACGCGCTGTACAGGTACCGAACGTGTCTTTGCCTCGGTGCGGTAAGTTGTTACCGGAACAGTACGAGTCCGTGTTTCCAGACGAGTCTTAGAAACGTTGACGGTGCGAGACCGTGTTTCTTGACGAGTCTTCTGAACAGTTACGTTACGAGTGCGAGTCTCAGAACGCATTTGAGTCACAGGAACGGTACGAGTCCGTGTTTCCAAGCGAGTCTTCTGAACAGGAACTTGACGTGTGCGAGTCTCTGTACGGACTTTCTGAACTGAAACGTTACGAGTACGTGTTTCCAGCTTTGTCTTAGTGACAGGAACTTGCTTTGTACGAGTCTCTGTACGAACTTGCTGAACAGGAACGGTACGAGTACGTGTTTCCAAACGAGTCTTTTGAACAGGAACCTGACGGGTCTTTGTTTCTGTACGCATCTGAGTCACAGGAACGGTACGAGTCCGTGTTTCCATGCGAGTCTTCTGAACAGGAACCTGACGCGTACGAGTTTCGCAACGAGTCTTTTGGACCTGAACGTTACGAGTTCGTGTTTCCAAGCGAGTCTTCTGAACAGGAACTTGACGAGTCTTTGTTTCTGTGCGGAATTTCTGAACAGTGTAGTTCTGAGTACGTGTCTCACAACGTGTACGCTGAACGGCAACCTGACGCGTACGAGTCTCAGTGCGAACCTTTTGAACGGCCACGTTACGAGTACGTGTTTCTAAACGGCAAGATGTCTGAGTGACCATACGAGTCTGTGTTTGTGGAACATTCACAGTCACGTTGTACGTGTAAGGCTGTGCAACCTGACGCCGCATCGTTACTTGGTACGGAACTTGCTCTTGTACGCGGTTCGGAACCCAAACGCGCGTTGTAACGGTCTGGTAAGAAGGACCACAGCCGCAACCGGTTGAAGCTACAGGGGCAGCTGCAACAGCAGCTCCGCCGCCGCATCCGCCACCAACGCCACATCCGCCACCACAAGAACCGCAACCACCGCAACTGCTGCTTCCGCAACTGCTACGAGACTTGCAGCCGCAACCGCCAAGAAGACGACCGCCACCAAGAAGTCCACCATGAACGCCCGAGCGACCATTGCTGGCAACTCCGGCACCCGCAACTGTTCCACCAACGGAAGAAACGCCGCAAGAAGGAGCGACAGGAACTTGCGTGGTGCGAGTCTGCCAGCTACCCGCGTCGCGACAAACAGTGCGGTACTTGGTTACTGTGTAAGGCTGGCATACCATGCGTGTCGCTGTACGCTGCTGTGTGGTCGGGACCATTACAGTGTACTGCTGAGGAACCTGTGTTTGAACAGGAACGCGCACTTGGTACTGCTGAGGAACTTGAACGGTGTAAGGAACCTGTACGGTGTAAGGCTGTGAGACAGTCTCGGTATAAGGAACCTGAACTTGGTAATTACGAGTCTGAGTTTCCTGGTAAGGAACCTGAACAGTGTAAGACTGAGTTGTCATTTCCTGGTAAGGAACCGAAACTTGGTACTGCTGCTGTAGAGTCTCTGTGTAAGGAACGCTGACTTGGTAAGACTGAGTTGTCATTTCCTGATAAGGAACTGAAACTTGGTATTCCTGAGTCGTGTTGACGGTGTAAGGAACCTGAACTGTGTAGCTCTGAGTCGTCATTTCCTGATAAGGAACGGTGACCTGATATTCCTGAGTCGTATTGACGGTATAAGGAACTTGAACTGTGTAGTTCTCTGTTTTCATTTCAGTGTAAGGAACTGAAACTTGGTACGACTGTTGCATCGTATCGGTGTAAGGCACCTGAACTGTGTAGTTCTGAGTCAACATCTCCTGGTAAGGAACTGAAACCTGAAACTCTTCAGTCTTGTTCACTGTGTAAGGAACCTGAACAGTATAGTTCTGCTGAACGGTGTCTGTGTAAGGAACGGTAACAGTGTACTGAGACGTAACAGCATCAGTGTAAGGAACGCTGACCTGGTAAGATTCTTCGCGTGAAGAAGTGACAGGAACTGTGACGTTGTACGACTGAGTAACGGTGTCAGTGTAAGGCACTGAAACAGTGTACTGCTCGGTACGAGTACGTTGTTCAGGCACCATTACGGTGTAGTTCTGAGTCTGCTGCACAGGAACTTGAACGTTCACTGTGTAGTTTTGCGTACGAGTTTCACTTCGCATGCGGGTACGGGTAACGGTACGCATTTGAGTCGTCATCTGCGACTGGTAAACCGTACGTGTTTCGTAGCGAATTGACTGACCGCAGCATCCGCCACCAACAACCACTTCACCACCGGCAGCGACCGCGCCATCATTGGCAACACCGAAACCACCATCGACGACATCGCCGCTGATAACTTCGCCGCGTGTTCCGGATCCACCATCAACGATGGTTCCGCCTGATACCTCACCTGATGCAACGCCCGCAGACATTCCATCGATGATAATTCCACCCGCGTACGGGTCAACTACGGAACTACCGTAGCAATCTCCACATGGTGCAGCAACTTGGCCACATCCACATGGTGTGTCAGCGTTAGCTGCAAACGGAGTCGCTACTGCGAAACCAACTACAACCAACATGCCCAACAAACGTTGCGACATAAAAAGGGTCCTCCTCGAACGAGACTCGAACTGAAAATACTCAAACAATGTCACTACGTTGTGACATCAAAGAATTAAAAAAATCAAGCGACACTAACAACTGTTTGAGCGGCGCAAGCTTAAATTTGTCATAAAACCCGCCAAAAGACGCATAAATCGCCTGGGGGCAGCATTCTAGCTGGGCCGAACATGCTGTCAATCAGGAAAAAACGTGTTTTTCTTCGTAACCTAGCTAACCAACTTCCCTTGCGCAGAGCACGAAAAGCCCGTCGCCGGATTATTTTAGCCCTAGCTGAATTACTTTCCACTGCTTGAAAAGAATACGCGCACTTTTTGTCCGATCAACATTTCGCGCTTCGCCTAAGCTTTGAAACCGAGATAGACTTTCAGGAACAGAAAACCGTCGTGATTGACGCCTTGTTACTGATTCTCGGCGCCAGTGACGCAAAGCCATCTTGAAACGATTCGCTAAAGGTATTTGTTCAAATTTTTTCAAAACAACCAAGACAATTAAGCAGAACGCTAATACGCCTGTTTTAAACGAGCGATTGAACTGCAATCCAACGCCGCTCTGACCAACGATCGGCATCGTTGCCAGCGGCCCAAACGGATCTACGATCGCTCAAACCACCCATTAGAGCGGGGAAACAATCGGGCGGGATTTAGAGAAAGAGAATGGAGTGAGTATAAATTCCCCAACGCCGCGCGGACCAATCGTCGCGCGGACCAATCGTAGCGCGAAAATTACAACACCAAGTCAGCTTAATTGGCCTGGTAATTTAGCGCCCAACAAACCACCTTATCAGTGGTTGAAACAATCAGGTCAACTTTGTCACCGCGCACTGATAACGCGACCCCGTGTATATCTGAGTCGGCTTTGAAATCACCAAGCCATGTCCCACGATCGGAAATCAGACACACGGAATCTCCAGAATCGACGAACGCCCAATAGGTTTCGCCGGATTGGGTGGTGACTCCTGAAATCGGTTCGACTTGATTGCTGAACAGTTGCGACGTCAACGGAACGGTCCAGCGCGTTCGAAAATCCTTGGAATAGCTGACCGCGTCCCACTGATCGGCAGCGCTGCGGGCCGTAGAAACAAGTGCTTCGTCGCGGCCCGTGATGGTCGCGATTGCGGACAATTCACCAGTAACATTCCCCACCAAGACTTCGCCACCGACTAAATCGATCAGCTCTCCGTTAATTAACCCAACGGCACGGGAATCGAAAATTCCAGTCTCTTTGGCGACGGTTTTCGCATACTGCTGAGCTCGACCGGTCCGTGGATCAAACTTGTAAACGCCATGGTGGTCGTTAAACGACAGCAGGAAACTCACCCCATCCCCTGCCGGCACACAATCTAAAATTCCGTCGTGGACTTCGTCAAGTTTTGGGAAACTGGAAACAAGATTCATATCGACGTCGAAAAAGTGAACTTGAACTCCCTGCCGTTCGAAGGCCGCGATCAAAGGTCGGTCGCTGCGGCCGATCCGCGTGAGGCTAACGGCCTGATCCTGCGGAATATCTAGTTTCTTCCTTTCGATTACTTGGCCTCGATCGTTCAACAAGTTCAACGTTTGAAACCCATCAAAAATCGCCAGCTGCGCTTCGCCAAACAGGTTCTGTGGCAGCACCAGGATATTGCCCGGACCTGCGAATGATTCTTGCGTCCATTTCTTATTCGGCGCCAGTTTGATTTCAGTATCTTTTACCGGCGTTCTGCGTTTTTGCGTTTTCGCCGGGACCGCTGAATCACCCATCAGTAAATCATCTGCACTGACCCGCCGCAAGGAAGAATCATAATCATCCAAGTGTTTTAGATAACCGTCCAGCATTTCCTGGGAGATATCTTCCCCGCCGGCCAACCGGTTTAATACGGTTTTCAATTCATCGGACCAGTCCTGGTCTTTCATGGAACGTACAAATTGCACCTTTGCGTTTCGGTCAAACACCAACAGCATTGGAAATTCATTCAACTGAAGCTGATTTGACGCCGCACCGGAATCCAACAGCAACGAAATCCCCAGACGTTCCTTCGATCGTAGCACGTCGATTGGACGGGGGACCTCGATCGATACTGGGGACAGTAAAGACGGTGGGTAGGCAACGCTAAATTTAAAATCCCTGTAACCCGATTGCTTCAGTTGGTGCAATTGGTCGATCAATGGAATCCAGTCTTGATGACCGATCCAAGCGACCGTCGTGATTGCACCCCGCAGATCATCAGCCCCAAACAATTCCCCGTTACGATCGGTCAGTTGGATGTCTCGAATCGTTTTGCCCAGATAGTCTGACGGTAGTGTCTGCGCCAGTTCGATAAACTTTCGAACCGTCCGCGCCCCCGCTTGAGCCTTCACGGCGAAGTCGGCGGCGTTAAATGCACGATCGACTTCCGCGTCTGGAAAGGTCGCGTACAAACGGACTTCTTCCACATCCCGCGACGCCAACAAACGAGACTGTAAAAGCGCATTGGGGTACTCAATCTGCCGAATCAAGGACGACGCTTTATCCACGTATATCTTCGTATCCTCCCCTATTCCAATGCAGTAACAGTCGGCTGTGTTTAATTTCTGGTCAGGTAAACGGGTTTTCGTCGCCGCCGAATCAAACCAGGGTGATTGGACATCGCGCGATAACAGTGCAACGGCTGGCGGCAACAGCACGCGCTGGTCACCACGTTCTGGGTTCACCACCGGAAAATCTTGTGAACCACTCACAAAGCTACGCGCAATGTCATCACTCAGCAACCGCCCGATGGGCGGACCGTTACGGCCTTCTGCTGGGATAACTAATTGTTGACGGCCAAAATTCTTGGTATCAACATCAAAGATAAAACATGTCAACAGCCTCCCATCGCAAACGACTTTCGATTCGAACAATTCCCCTCGATAAGCACCAAGGGAACGATCCCACGCCGTCGAAAAATTCATCACCTCGCGTTTGGGTAAGTTTTGGCTGCGATAGTCTAAATGGATCTTGCCCGCATCGGAGTAGGTTCGCGCGGTGGCGTACACGTCTCGCATCGCCGCGAAGATCTGTTCGGCGGTCGGCCCTTGTGGCTGCGCGTTTCGCGCGCCAATACCAGCATCGGTACGGTTGGCAGAATTTGGTTCCGTACTGTCAAAGTTGCCTAAGAAACCGGTGACTGGTCTCTTGTGTTGAGTCCCAACAGCGACCGAAACTTCTTTGGCGGAATTGGAAACCAACAGTGCGCTGGCATTGGCCGTCGACTTTAGGACGTCTTTGGAATTGGAGAGCGCCGAGGCAGCAGAATCGCCGATTCGCTGAGATTTTTCACCGATTTTCGCGACAATGTTCTCTGCGATCTCATTCTTGGTCGCCGAATCGCGCGTGACGTAGTAGATAACGCCGCCGATCAGTAAAATAGCCCCGACTCGGAACAGCAAGTGGAGGAAACCATTGCGTCGTTTTCTTCTTCGGCGTCTTCGAGCCATGATGCATCCTGCGAAATCAAATTCGACATCGTGTTTTTGCCGAGTCTGATTTTAAATTCACCAGCCACCCAGCCCAGCAGCCATCGTACCACTAACGCCAATTTTGCGTAAATATCGAATTCGATCTGCCCCTATCTCTCTATCTCTGTTCCAACGTCACGATTGTGCTAACCGCGTACCTCGTCGGGGTCAACTGAGGGTTTGGGCAGGCTATCGGATTCATCGATAGGCAAACCGCCGTCCTCTTCCGGCGGTTGAAGCGATTCTTGGTCAACTAGCGATGCTGGCACCAAAATTGGGGCGGCCTTGTTGATTTGATTGGCCAAACCGAAGGGATCCAAACCCGCGATCCACATCAAAGCAAGATAAGCCAGCGGGAGCGCGATCAACCCGCCCGTAACGATCTTCACCCATTCCATGAAGGGATCATCTGAGGTTTCTTCATCGTCAAACGCAGAAGCCCGCCGAATACCCGGCCGCCCCCCCGAAGATCGAACCGAAGATTGGCTCGATGAAGACGATCGCGATCGTCGTGACGAAGAGGCCGCTTCATCGACCACCTCAACCCCCGCAGTTTTCGCCGCCGCCAACGATTGCGTTGAAGCGATGGGGACCGCTTCCGCATCAATCCTGGGCATTGATGCCCTCGAAATCGATCTCGAACCTGAATTCCTTGATTCGCCGCTTGACCGATCCTGCTGCCTTTGATCGTCCGAACCACGCGAACGCCTCCTGCGACGCCGGCGACGGTGCTTGGCACCGTCGTGGAGTTGTTTGGGGACATCGAACTTTGTCCGCGGTTTTTCCCCCTCAGGCGTCGCCGCACGCACGCGGTCGACGACCGGGGTAAAATCTTCGGCGACCTCCCCTTCTAAAATTTCAGCCGCCGGGATCGCCGACGCAATCAGTTGTTGGACCGGAAACCGAGCGTCACAATGCGGACACCGCGCGACGTGGGTCACGTCTGTCGTCACTGGCACTCTCATCAATCCATTGCAGGAGATGCAATTGCCTAAAATCATCGGACGTTCGGGTTGTGTGCCAGCCATATGCATTCAAACGATTCAAGTACTGAAAAGTTAAACCTCCGTTAAATTATACAGCTTTACACGACCTTGAATAACCGGGCAAAGGCTCCTCTAAAAAAGATTCGCCCTTCACCGGTCCTCAATAATTGTCAAACGTTGCCCCTATAACGGCCTGTTGACACTAGGCCTTTGCGAGTACAAACCGGGTTCATCGATGCCGTCGCCATTGAAATCGCCGACAACCGGTTGATCCAGTTGGCCACCAAGTTCAAAGGTTTTGTCGGTGGCGTCAAGTTCGCGATTACCATTGGTGTCGATCAGCCATTTTCCACTGCGATAAACAGCGATTTCTTCCACGCCGTCGCCATTAAAGTCGCCCACTAAAGGGACATCGCCAGACCGACCAAATTCGAACGTTTTGTCCTCGAAATCAAAACGCCCGTCGCCGTTGATGTCCACTTCCCAATGGCCGTCGACGAATTTACCAATCGAACGTATTCCATTTCCGTTCCAATCTCCCGTGACCGGCACGATGGTGCCTTCTTCGATCCCGAAGACATGGTCGACAACGTCGGCACGATCTTGTCCGTAGCTGGACAGTTTCATAACCCGAGCACCGTTGGTTGCGGCATTGTCCGAGGGCGGAACGTTTTTAGGCCGCGCGACCAGTTCATTGTCAGGATTAGGCAGACCGGGTTCGTTGTCGATGGCCTCCTCATCGCGTTCCCACATCGGCCCGAAAATTCCAATGTCGTCTTTGCCGTCTCCGTCCCAGTCACCGACCACTGGGCGGTCTTCGACATCGCCAAGTTTCACGAAAAGGTCTTCTTGGTCCCATCGGCCGTTGTGGTTGATATCAATCAACCAATATCCGTCCTTGAAAACAGCCATTTCATCGACGCCATCTCCGTCGAAGTCACCCGCCAAAGGCGTTCCTCCGATCATGCCGAAAGTAGACTGCTCGGATTTGACGGTGATGCTGTTATCTTCATCCATCGATGTTAAGGTCCATACCGCTTCGGTCATGTCGTGGCGATTCCAATCAGCGGAATCAATATGCCCCACATGACGCCAAACCGAATCTTCAGCCCCGTCGCCCGACTGCGCCCGTGGCTGCCCACCGTTAATGACGCTCAAGTGCCACGTGTAAGGTCCAGCCACCTGGGGCGTCTGTGTTTGAAAGGACGCACCGCGCGAGGTTCCAATGAACTGCGTAAACGCACTCGGTTCGGAGCCCTGCAATCCTCCCTGACCAGTAATTCCCGGCCGTGGCGTGACTGGATTGCCCGGTGGACGCGCTGTTTGCGGTGTCTCGGGTGTGATCGGCGGGTTCGGAGTCTCCGGAATCGGCGGCAGCACCGTGACCGACACTTCGCTAAAATTATTCTGTTGAGAGATACCACCGTTTTCAACTTGAATGCCCGCCACAACGTCCATCAACTGGACGTCGGAGAACGTTGTCGTCAGCGCGGCGGCGGCGGTTTCAACCTCGTTGTCGTTGTTGAAGGTAAATCCAGTTGTGGTTCCTACAACATCATTCGCATCTTCGAGCCCCTCGGGCTGGACTTCCAAAACAACATAATTTCCAGCCGCAAGTCCGGTAAACCAATACTCTCCATCGGCATTGGTTTCAACAAAGACCGGAGCGTCAGGATCGGAGGCATCAATGTGAGGATAGTCACTGGCCAATACTTCACTGATGGTTACCGGACGGGGCGCGATTGCCCCTGTTTCGCCAGCGACCGGGTCAATGAAGAAGTACAGCTCGATCCGCACGCCTTCGATCGGCGTGTCAACGCCTTCTTGGAACACTCCATCACGTTGTTCGCGGAAATTTTCCGGTAACGAACCGTCTTCGGTTTCAAACGCTGGCCCGTCCTCGAACACACGCCCGTGAATTTCAGCCGCTTCGTGTTCGCAGAAGTTGTGCTGAGTCAACTGCTGACCTGATTCGATCGTGATGTTTTGAATCAAGTTCTCCGAAGCGTCTCCACCACCGTCGCCAACACGTTCACCACCGGTAAAGAAATCCTCGGGTTGAATCTGGCGAATCCCATAGTTGCCCGGGAGCAACCCCGAGAAACGATAGGAACCATCTTCGGCAGTTGTCGTCGTCGCCAACACGTTGCCCTCGGCGTCCAAAAGTTCAATCGTCACCCCCGAAAGCGGTCGGTCGGCTTCAGTCATCCCAAAGAAACAGTCTCCATCGTTGTCCACATGAACAAAACCAGAGATCTCCGCCAATTGAAGTTCGCCAAAGTTATACTCTACACCCTGATCGCCTCCGTCAAGAATAATCACACAGAAAGCGTCGTCTTCGTGTTCTCCATTGATGACGCCGTCGACGGTGCCGACGGTATCGATACCGTCATCAAACCCGTCGGGCTGCTGTTCACGAATCTTATATTCACCAGGTGCTAAATCTTCGAAACAGTAATCTCCGTTAGCGTCGGTTGTCGTTTCGGCGATCACATTGCCATCGACGTCGAACAATTGTATGACGACCCCTTCAATGCCTTCTTCGCCTTCGTCTTGGATGCCGTTGTTGTTGCGGTCGTGGTAAACCGTGCCTTTGATCGACGCCGGTTCGTGTTCGCAGAAGTTGTAATTAACCCCTTCGTCGCCCGAACCCAACACAATGTTGTTGAAACGGTCGTTGGCGGCGGAGCCATTGGCCGCTCCGTCAACGGTGCCCACGACATCCCCAGCATCAATAAAATCACCGGGTTGAACTTCGACAATAGAATATGTGCCAGGCGGCAATCCTTCGAATTGATATCTACCGTTGTCGTCGGTCTGAGTCTCTTCAACCAAGTTGCCGTCGACGTCGAACAACTGAATCGTAACGCCCTCAATCGGTCGGAAATTCGGATCGGTAGGGTCTAATTTTGGTTGTCCGGCGCTGGCGACACTCACGTAACCGCTCAACGACGCGGGCCGAAGTTCACCAAAGTTATACTCGACGCCGTGATCGCCTGGGCAAAGTTCGACTTGTGTGAAAAGGTCATTCGACCGTTGTCCAACGGCATTGCCGTTAACAGTACCGACGGTGTCTTGGCCATCAATAAATTCCGCCAACGGATCTTCGCCTTCGGGATACTCATTGATTTCAAGGATGTCGTAAATACCTGGCGGCAACGCATCGACGCTGTAGTGTCCATTTTCGTCGGTGAGGACAAATATCGGTGCGGTGTCAGCAAATGGGTCGTTGGTGACGCCCGATTTGGCGCCCACGCGGGTGACCTGAATCAAAACATTGGCAATGCCTTGTTCGTTGGGGTCAAACACGCCGTCGTCGTCTTCGTCATGGAAAACATTTCCCTCCAACGACGCAGGCTGAACTTCCTTGAAGTTGTTATCCGTAGAGAACGTGTTGCCCAACGGAATATCAATCTGGCCGATGATGTTCCCGTTACCGTCGGCGTCGGCGCTGACAACGCCGCCTTCAGAACCAGCAACGGCACCGGTGTCCAAGAACCCATCTGGCTGAGTCTGCACCAATTGGTACGTTCCCGGACGCAAGCCCAATTCAAAACCGAATTCATAATCACCGTTTTCGTCGGTTACCGTTGATGCAACGGTGTCGTACTGCCCGGTGGACTCGTTAAACAGTTGCAGGTCGATATTGACCCCGGCGATGCCTTCTTCGGCCCCTTCGGCAGAACCATCGTGAATGCAGTCCAGATTTTCGTCGTGGAAAACGGTTCCCGATATCGCGATCGGTCGCTCAACAAGTTCGTGAGCGTCAATCGCACCGGCGGTACGATCCTCTAACCCTTCTTCGTTATCGCGCGTAAGATCCAACAGCCCGCCGGAGAGACTTTCGCCTTCAACAAGCAAATCGTCGAATTCGTCAAAGAAGACACCGTCTTGCTGGTCTTGTACAAATCCATCAATCAGCGTCGTCTGTGTTGTGACGTCAATACCTTCAAAGGTGAAATGTTCGTCGGCGAAGGTAGCGTTAAAGAGACTGCCTTCAAACTCAACGCCCGAAGCGATACGATCGTTGCGTCGTCCTTCAACTTCATCGACGTCGATCGTGAATGCCAGGACATCACCAGCTTCGAAGTTTTCGACTTCGACGGTCAAGGTCAGCCCGTCGGCTGAAACGGTCGCTGAACGAATATCAGATTCATTGATGCCAGAACTACCCGAAGCATCGAACAGAAATCCGTGGAATTCGGCGGTCCCCGGTTCGTTGCTATTGGCGTCAAAGAAAATATCGCCGCTGGAAAGCGTGCCCGACAGATCCTGATCACCGCTAATGACAAACTGAGTCAGTTCGGTGGTGTCAGACCCACCTTCGAAGGTGACTTCAAAGTGATCGGGAAGGCTGTCCCCACCTTCGTCCCCTTCAAGGAAAGTCACACCGGCAACGACAGGATCCGCGGAAAGGACTTTACGTTCTTCCATCGTTTCGAAGTGGCACCGGCGCAGGGTCGCTTGTTTAATGATTTTGTCAGCCTGAGCGTCTTTTTCTAAGCCCAAGATACGATTCGAGATTTTATTGATAAGGCCCAACTCTCTATCTCCATGTGAAAGAGCGGTGATGATTCGAATAAACAGCAACACGGCAAGGGGGTTATTTAACCGCCGTCGGATTCCATCCCGCTGGCAGTTGAGTATGGCGCTCGATAACCGCAGGAGCGATCATTGCCGACGAGTCCATCTCGGTTCTCCAGATTCGTACCGAAGCGTCGTAACTGCCGGAAACGAGTGTGTTTTCTTTTGCCGCCAAACACGAAACGGTGCCGGTGTGACCGGTCAGAGAGCCTAACGCTAACATCGCATCAGTGTTCCAAATGTGGACCAGATTGTCGCTGCCGCCGGTGGCGAAGAAACCATGGTCTATAAATTGGGTCGCAAATAGCTTCGCCCCCAGTCGAACCGTTTCTTTGGAACCGTTGACATCACGAGGGTCGGTCAATCGAATCACTCGATCGTCGCCAGCGCTGAGAATCTTATTGTCGGTGGTGAACGCGAGCGACCGGATACGTTGACGATGCTTTTTATAAGTCGCTACCAACTCCATCCCTTGCGTTGCCCAAACTTTGATCGCGCCACTGCGACCGCCGACGGCAATCATTTGATCGTCTTGAGAGAACGCAACGCAATGATTATCACTACAGTCACAGTCTTGTTCGGCGATTCTTTGCCCGGTTTTGGTGTCGTAGATACGCAGCTTACGTTCAAATCCAACAGTCGCTAACTTCCTACCGTCACCGGAATAAGCGATCGCGATAATCGCTTCGGGGTGGCGTTTCTCGAATACAGGGTGGGCAAGATCGTTGACGTCAGCGATGATCAACTTGCGATCGTTGCCCGCAGTAGCCAACCGTTCCCCATCAGGAGAAAACTGCGCCGCGCGGACCCAATCGTCATGATGTTTGCTGTGCTGAGTGAATTTCCTTTCCGCCATATTATACGTGCAGACGTAGTGGTCATCGCCGACGATGGCTAACAGGTCTCCCGTTTGCTGCAACGCTACGCTGGTGACGACTGGGCGTCTGTTTGAGGCGGTATGCGGAATTGTCTGGACAACGTCGCTGTACCAGTTGAGATCGCGACGGTGGGCTTCGGCGCGGCCGTTGGCGGCGAATGTCGCGGTGGTTGCTGCCGTGGCGACGGCGGCGAGAAATTGACGGCGATGTATCATTATTTTCGTTCCTCCTGAACATGGGATCACGCCTAACAGTTCCTCTGCCGCGAAGTCGCAACAGTGAAAATGTAGACGTAACCTATTTCAACTCTTGGAACATCGGAATCCTGCCGCTAATAACGCCAACGAAAACCCGCAAGCCCTCGATTGTGACAAGAAGATTCCGCTGTACTCCGCCATCAACCAGTGCTAGCAAGCGTCAAAGTTTGTGCTGCTTCCCTAACGGTTTCACCGAGGGACGTATAGCATCGCGTCGATCCATCGAAGCGTGAAAATAATCACTCATCAATAACTTGCCCGAAGCGCAAGTGTTGAAGTTGCAAATTTCTTCCCTAACACGGGCCCCCCCAAGGCGATGCCCTCACTCAAACCACTGAAGGTCTGGGGATGGATGCGAGTGTCCCTTCAGAAGCGTTAGAAAGACAGCCTCTGCCGGGTTCCCCCCATAGAATGCAGACTTCCGAGCTGATGGCCCCGTTGTTTCTCGTGCAAACTCAGGCCCAGCCTGTCTTCCAAGTTGGGCCGGGCAAAAGTCTGGGGCCTCTCCTACGAACGATGGTGAGGCATCGGAGTTCGTAAACTTCCCCAAGCCCCCTTCCAAGTCGACTTCCAAGCTGTTTTTCTGCGCCCCTCAGCGT
>CALDYR010000121.1 GCA_937944405.1 uncultured Pirellulaceae bacterium | reverse complement strand
ACCAACGAGCCCTAGAGGGCATTAAGTTCGTCGACTGCCTCGATGAATCGCTTGCCATCGAGATGCTCGAAGCACGCCTTAGCGACCCAAGTGCTACCCAAACGCTGCTGGAACAAACTCTCCGCTACGTGGTCTAGGTGTGCTTTGTCCCCTGGTCAGTTTGCGGGTTTGGCTGGTTTTGAGCTGCCACCTTTTTCATCGGCAGATTTGCCTCTGAGCCCGTAGCTTCTGCCAGTGATTTGGATCACTTCGGCGTCTTGGGGGAAGCGATTTGTCGAGGAAGGCTTCGAAATTGCGTTAAACGGGAAGAAACGGGAGAAGCCAAGTTAACCCCCAGCCAAATGGCAGCCCAGTTAAATGGCAGCCCAGTTAAAACGGCTTGCCCAGTTAAAACGGCTTGCTGGAAACATTCAGCTCAGTAAATTCAAAAAGAACAAGTGGAAAAAGAAGCCAACGCCACCTGCAAAAGACAAACGAAAACACGAATCAACTTTCAAAGTCCTCGAAAAAGCTGGAGCCTCGTAAGAAAATGGCAGCTATAAAAGGCTGGTCCATGGGGTTGGGGTAACACGTGGTGGAAACCGCCCCACACGGACGTTTGAAGGCAACATAAAAAACGATGGATACTCTGATGGAAAACGCTGCTTATCACGAGGCCGGCCATGCGGTCGTTGCGTCAATTTTGGGCGGCAACGTCGTCTCTGTGTCCATCGAATCGGAATCGCCAGAAGTCGACGGCGATGCGGTGGTAGCGTGGAACCGGAATGGGCGTACTGACCATGAGATGGCATTGAATGAAATTCGAGTCGCGCTGGCCGGACCAATTGCTGAAATGATCTACGCAGGTGAGTATGATTATTTGCGAATTCGAGAAGAACATTCAGTGGACTGGCAGATCGCGCTCGGTTGCCTGCAATCCCTTCACCTGAATACCGATCGCGCGGCAACCCTCATTCAGAAAACGGTCACCGAACTCTACCAAGCCATTCGCCAAGATCACATCTGGTCGGCGATCGGTGACGTCGCAGATCTACTCGCCGTCCACGAAACAATTCAAGGTGACATCGTACGTGAGACCGTAGAATTTTGGCAGCATCGTTAACGCGCCACGTACCCCTACGTTTTCTGGCTCACGTTAAATAATAGTTCTTCAGGGAACAGCCACCCATCAGGCTTACTCTTAATTATGACTGACGGGGCACCACCCATACGCCTAATCAGCAGACGGTTAAAAGAATGTAAGTCCAATTGGCAATGAACTGAGTGGCTTGGCAACGCCAGCCAACGGAATCTCTGTCACCCTCGAGCGCTGCCTGACCGCCAGTCTGCCCACCGGTAGAATAAAAGCGACAGCCAATAACTCCCCAATACATTTAAAAACCACTCGGCTATCGGCCGAGTGGCAATTATCGATAGCTTCCCGCCCCTTTAAAACGGCGGGAGCGCACTAAGAATTTGCGATTAGACGCTACCCACTCACTTCACCTTCACCATTACCATCACTTAACGTGAAGAGATGAGAAGATGAAAGTAAAAAGGGGAGAGATCAAGATTAGTCAAAATGAAAACAACACAGCGAAAATTAGGTGAAACTAACTCGGAGAAGTCGGCTTCACCAAATTGGCTCAATGATTCAACGTTCCAACGGTTCACCAAGATTCGGAACCGGACCACGTATCATTACTTTGACATAGAAGATCGAAACTCTTCTGGTGTTATAGAGATCTAATCGGTGATGACGGTGATCGTCACTCGTGCGATTCCGTTTTGGTATCGGTTAAAGTTCAGGCGTCTCAAATCAATTTCGACATCATCACGGAAATTTTCAACACGCTGCTCTAAAGTGTCCACCAAATCTCTCGCACCTGGGAAAAGTCCCAGCCGTCGGATTCGTCGTTCTGCCCTAGCAACTGCCTCCTCCAGTTCCTCCAATCGTGACTCGTTGCCACGAGAAATCAAACGGAAGTCCCGGAAAGGAAATCCTTCAACGTTTGAAATCGGCAGTGAGACAGATTGACCTTGGTTGGGCCCAGACTGACCGCTCGGCAAGTTACGGTTGGGGAACAAACCATTGCCGGCAGAAAATCGGAAGTTCTCCCGCTCAGTTCCGGCGTCGTTTACGCCACCGCCGGGGGTGCCGATAAAGAAACTCGTCCGACCACCATTGTCCAGCAAGTCACCAATGTCGTGGGCAACAGGGCTTCCGTTGGCAAGGAAAAAATCGTTCGATGGAAGAACCATTGAAACGTAAGAGAAAAAGTCGTTGCTACCGTTCCTTCTCAATTCAAAGAATTCTGACACTGAGTCGCCCGGCAATAACGCAGATGATCCAAGTGTCGCGTCTTGACGAAATCGGTCTGATCGATCACCAGTTCGAACCAAACGGCTTCGAGGAGTCGAGCGCGAGTTATCAATGAAAGTGTAACCGCCACGTGTCCGGTTAAAGTCATTGAACTGCCGCGACAGCAATGCATTGTTACCGTCTTCGGCGACCTGTTCGATCGCAGGTAGTGCAGTCAAACCTCCGTTGTAACTGTCGAAACTGCCGCTGTGGAAACCAACCCAAGGAGGAGTGATCGCAACACCTCTCGCGGGCGCAATGTTTCTGATGGTAACCCTAACACCCACTGTGTTTTGGGCTTGTGTCTGAGACAGGCCGGGGGTGATGGACGCTAGGGCGGCGAGGGCAATTAGTACTTTTTTCATGTGGCACTTCTTTGAGGATACAAAACTTAGGAGATACACCCAACGGGATACTGCCCGCTGGGAAACTAGCTATTGATGTCCCCGATTCTTTACTCCATTGCAACATTTTTCTCAAAAAGGATTATTTATGAAGTAAGTCTAATAACCACCACAACTCTTGGACTTTATGACGCATTCATTAACCAGAACGGCAACTGAACAATGTCCGGCCGCTGGCCACAGCTGCTGCAGCGGAGAAACGGGCCGATGCCTTCGGCAAGACAACGCAAGACGTTAAAAGATTCAATACACGACCAATCGCAGCGGTAGTAGTACCGGGATCACTGTGCCATTTCTGCGGTAATCTCCGATTCTTCGATTGTCGCGATCCCGTTTCTGCTGATTTTCGACCTCCCTCAACGTGAAGGCTTCGTTTAAAATCCAAGCACAAAAATACGACTTTTTCACGAGCAAAAATTTGGCTACTGACTTTCAAACCATTCCCGTATCCAAAGATATCAAGGGAAGCTATTCCTTCATCAGTCTCGGATGCGCGAAAAACACTGTCGACAGCGAACGCATGATGGGGCTGTTGAAGCTCGACGGTTACGAACTGGTTGCCGATCCAGTGGGCAGTGACTTCGTCATCGTCAACACCTGTGGTTTTATCGAAAATGCGCGGACCGAATCGTTTGCTGCTATTGACGAGATGTTGGATCTCAAACGTGCGGGGAAAACGAAAGGCGTGATCGTCTCCGGCTGCCTCGCAGAACGGCAGAAAGAACAACTGCTTGAAGATCGTCCGGACATTGATTCGCTGGTCGGCGTGTTTGGACGCGAAGAAATCACCGCGATCGCAGATCAATTGGTTGGCAACCGCGCTGAACAACGGATCGTGTTTCAGCCCGCTCCAATCCGAGCACTGCCTGACATGGACCGTTTGCAGATCACGCCAGGTCACTTCGCGTATTTGAAAATCTCAGAAGGCTGCGATCGGCTGTGTACGTTTTGCGCGATCCCAAAGATGCGGGGAAAGCATGCCACCAAGCCAATGGAAAACGTGATTGCTGAAGCCGAACAACTGGCCGCCAAGGGAGTTCGTGAACTGATCATTGTCGCTCAGGACACGACCTACTATGGCATGGATATGTACGGCGAACCACGTCTGGCCGAACTTTTGCAGCAGTTGAACGAAGTTGAAGGCCTCGATTGGATTCGGCTGATGTACTTCTACCCGATGTACATTGACGAAAAATTGCTCAGCACCATCGCTGCGTGCGACAAGATCGTGCCCTACATCGACATGCCGCTTCAACACGCCGACGATGTGATGCTCAAGCGTATGTCGCGCCGAGTCAACCAAGAACAAATGAACCACCAGATCGATTTGATGCGGAAGATGCTCCCTGATCTGGTGTTGCGCACCACGTTTATTACCGGGTTCCCGGGGGAAACCGAAGAACAATTCCAGACCTTGGTCGAATTCGTGAAACGACACAGGTTCGAACGCATGGGAGTGTTTACTTATTCTTTAGAGCCCGATACTCCGGCTGCGAAAATCCCAGACCACGTCGACGACGATGTGAAGGAGGATCGCCGCCGTCGCCTGATGCAAGTCCAACAAGAGATCATGTTCCAGTACAACCAGTCGCAGGTTGGAAAAACGGTTGACGTGATTCTGGATCAGCCGGTCGAAGGGCAAGCAGGTGTTTGGATCGGCCGAGGATCTTGTGATGCCCCTGATGTCGATGGCATTACCTTCGTAACGCAGACCGACCACGAACTTAAGGCGGGCCAGATCGTGGAATGTGAAATCGTCGCTTCACAAGAGTATGACTTGATCGCGGCCGCCGTTGGGAAACCGCGCGACCGAAAACCTGTTGAACGTGGCTTGAATATCATTCCGTCGTAGTCGACCACGACGACGTTGACCTCGACCTCGACCTCGTTCAAAACGCGATTCTCTTGATTCCGCCTTTCACGGGTCGGTATCGCTGGCGACGGTGGATGAAACGAATTTACTTCACACACGCGCGAAATAGGCGTCGCGTCACCGGTGCCAAGCCCAATCCCAAGCCCACTCCCAATCTGCCACCAACCAACCAAGGCAAAACTGAGCGGCCCCCCCTACGGTTTCTTCGGCGACACGTTAACATCGGTGGGGGTGCATGAAGGCTAATGTTCTTTGCAATTTGGGGTTTGCGTTTTGGAGCTGAAATTGGAGGATGTGATCCTGCCCCCCGCCACAGCGCCAAAACAGGTTTTAGAAGCAGACCAACGACGGACAAGCCCCACACCCCGTCATCGGCACTACCAATTTCTATTTCAAAATGTCCAACAACTTTGCAGTGGCAACGTCATTTTTGTCGTTGTGCTCTGACATGTAGTTTCGCAGGTCACGGGCCAGTGTATTTGCCACCTCGGCACAACGGGGAAGGTGAAGATGGTTGGTTGTTTCGTCGGGGTCGGCCTCTAAATCAAACAACCACGGTTCATGGTCACTGCTATCGACGTACAATTTATAGCGATCGTTAATCGCCATTTGCCAATCTCGAAATCTAACGAAGGTGATATCGTACCAATCCTTGGGGGTTTCCGCGCCCAACAGCGGTGTTAGATCACGGCCAGCGGTTTTGGGGACGTTAGCAACTTCCATCAGACTGAGAAACGTCGCCATCCAATCGGTTGTATTGGCGGCTTGGTGAACGATTTTTCCTGGGGCGACACGCGCTTCGGCCAACTTACGGCCGTCGGCGATAACGAACGGAATTCGTCCCGACGCCTCGTAGGGTACTCCTTTGTTGACGCGCGTGTGTTCGCCGCACAAATCACCATGGTCTGAAGAAAACACAATGATCGTGTTGTCCAACAATCCTTCAACTTCTAACTTTTCAACCAGCCTTCCCACGTTGTCATCGATACATTTGACCATCCCAAAGTACTGTGGCATGTCGCGTAAAAGACTTTTTGTTTTTCCGTCCGGACGCTGCCACGCGGGAGTGTTGTCATCGCGCTGTTGTTTGTAGGTGCGCGGATGCTCGAATTTCATATTGGTATACATCGAATCGTAAGGTGCCCGCACCGAATTGGGGGTATGCGGATCGGGATAGCTGACCACATAAAAGAACGGTTCATTTTTATGCTGATCGATGTAGTCGATTGCCCGATTGGTCAGCCAATCGGTGGTGAATGACTCTTCGTCGGCACCATCGACTTTGGAGCTGGGCTTATTTTTCCGACCGGCGGCGACGACCGGAGACCCGTTGTCCTTGAATCCCAATTTTTTCCAATGACCTCGATTGAACTTATAACGATTGTCTTGAAAACCGTAGTTCACCTCGGGTGCCCAACCGGGTTTGCTTTTCCCGCTTAAATGCCACTTGCCGCAGTAACCAGTGTGGTAACCGTTGTCGCTTAACACTGTCGCGATGGTAGGAAATTCTGTGCTGAGCACTTTATTGTTAACGGGTGTACCGACAGTCTGAGGGTAGAAACCGGTGAACATCGAACTGCGAGAGGGAGTGCAGGATGGCGAACTGCCGTACATACTGGTAAACAAGACTCCGCGTTTGGCGAGCGCATCAACGTGCGGCGTTTCTACGACCGCCTCTGGCCCCCACATCAGTGCCTGTTCGGGGGCCAATGTTTCGCGGTAACACCCCAAGGTCCGAAAATTATGTTCGTCGGTGATAACCCAGATTAAATTTGGTTTCTGGGCCACTTCGTCCGACGGTTCCGCCCCCCAAACGGGGCCAGCCAACAACGCAGTCAAAAAGAAAATCGAGAAATACCAATTCATGTTTCTACCAGATGGCCATCGATTGCAAAATTAAAAAGAAAACGCCCCTGCGAAAGGCTCACGGTGTACGTCCCCCAAGCACAGGCACACCTTTAAATGTTAGCCCGTTTGCAAACCTTTTGAAGGCACCAAATTTGCTTTTATTAGTCTATCGATTCGGCAGCCGCTATCCTCAGTTGCTGATTTGGCAACAGGGGCGCGTTGTTAGAGTCCGTGGGTGCGGAAATTATTCTCCCGCACAAAGCGCGTCAAACTGGCCACTAAATAGTGCCCCATATTCTGGTGCCGGTTACGAACGACGACTTGTCCCGTTTTTCCTGCTGGCGGAAGATCGTGATCGGTCATGAACTCCAACTCCAACTTGACGCGCGGCGCTGTTAGCATCATGTCATCGTCCCTTCCTGATGCGCCCGATTCGACTTGTTGCCGCGGCACAACGGCCAGTGGACCGCCAGTCGTTGCCGCAAAGGCCTCGTGAGGCAGGTCGTCGCCTGTACGTGGGTTGACAGATTTGATCTTTCCTGGCAGAAACCGCGCGTCGTAGCGTCCCCACAACTGCACCGTAACTTCGGCTTCGGAATTTTCAGCAACCCACTGAGCATCGGTTTGCTTCGCCAGCCCAATCGCGTGAACGCGGCCTTGGGTGCCAATGGAGAGGATTTCTTTTCCGGGTTCTAAATACTGCCCCCATAACAGTTCTAAATCCCGCGCGATGATTTGCCCTGACGCAGGTGCGTAAACGGTCAAATCCGCCAATCGCGATTCCAACTCCGTTAGCCGTTTAATCATCGAATCCAGCGACTCATTTTCCAACTGGACTTGGGAAACTTCGCCTTGGCTTAGGAGGCTGTCGCTGCGCAGCTGCGAAATTTGTATGTCCAACTGTAACGATTTGAGCTCCATTTCCAGTTCGCGATTCTCCAAAGTCAGCAACAGATCTCCCGCTTGCACGGTCTGACCATCGGTGACGTGAATTTGTTTGGCAAAACCATTCACGTTGGCGCGTACGACTGAAATCGGTTCGTACTCCACCACAATCGGCGCTGAAATAACCGAAGGGGCGGGACAAAAATACAAAAAACAGCCGACCAACACCAGCGTCAGACTCATCGCCGAAGCGAACCAAATTCGGTTCGGTTTTTCGGTCTTCGTTCCGACGCAGAGAAACTTACCCAACTTCACCAACGGAATCCCACCCCACATCAACACTCCGATGCCTGCCAACACCAAACCAAAGCCGTCAATAATACTCAACGCGGCCAAAGTCAGCGTACCTGAGATCATCAAAAACCACGCCATCGCCAAAACACCGTAAACGCGCACCGCGACGCCATGAACCCCGGTCTCTCTTATCGGGGCCGGTTTCTTGCCGAAAAAGATGCGTTTCCCCCCGCCTTTGAGCCACTGCCGACCGTTGCCAGAAAGGTTGGGGATCTCTAAAAAATCGGCCAGCATGTAATACCCATCAAAACGCATCAACGGGTTAATGTTAAACAACAGCGTGTGCAATGTCGCGGTGATGATGACGTTGCCGGCGTGGTACTGAAGCGGGCCCGGGTGCGCGTTGACCCAAATGACACAGGCAATCGCTGCGATCAAAATTTCCGCCAGCATTCCCGCAGCAGAAACTAAAATGCGTTTCCATTTGTTCGAAAACCGCCATGCGCTCGTCACATCAACATAGGGCATCGGAATCAGCAGTAAAAACAGCAAACCACAAGTGTGGACGCGTCCACCGAATTTTTTACAGGTCACCGAATGAGCCAGTTCGTGAATCACTTTAAGAATCAGCCACGTGACCGCAATCCATACCAAATCGATTGAACCAAACACGCTGATTCGGTTGTTATAAAAATCAGACCAATGCTGACCGAGCTGGATAAATCCGTAGCTCACAACGAACAACCAAATCAACAATCCCGCTGGACTAACCAGCCATCCGGTATAGGGCATCACGGCGGAAATAATTTTCCCCGGATCGAACAACGGAATCCTCACCATCATGGGATTCATGTAAGACATCATCGTTTGCTTGCGACTTTGGTCGTGTTGTTCAATTCGGCGGGCCGCAGAATTTCCAGTTTCCGACTCAACCAAGCCCATCTCAATAGCCCATTTGCAGAGGTTGGCGACCTCCTGTTCATCGATCGCGTTATGGCGCAGCAGCGTGGCGGTTTTCATCAATGCGGTGCTGACGGTGCGTTTTCCATCGAGCATCGACATGAAGGTGTACTGGGCCAATCCGACGCGAAAGAATCGGCCTGTCGTTTCATCTTCAATGAGGTATTCGGCGCCGCCTTTGCCTTCTCGCATCGAAAAGTAAAGCGCTTTTTTAAGTTTCAGACGCGCTTGGCTGAATTCAAAAGTTTGATTGTTAAGCATCGTCAGAGCAAGCTCCCAATAGTCATATCAGCAGAACGAAGTGTGCACAAAGGCCGGGGCCGGAACTTGGGGGAAGCGTACCGGCGCTTCGGACCAAATCCGTCTCTTACCACCACGTCAGACGCGATTGCACCCAATAGTAGGGTTTGTGAAACAGGCACCAACCGAGCGGTCGTTGTTGGCTGTCGATCCGCGCCGAACCTTTCATCCCCGGTCGTAAACGCTCTTCAGAATTATCGAATTGCACTTCGGCGACGAAAACATTGTCGCCGTTACGGGTTTCGCTGCGCGGATGGATCTTTGTAATCGAGCCCTCGATCGGATCGTCTTCTTGTCCATCGATCCAAGCCTTCACTTGCGATCCCTGCTGGACATGTTCAATTTCGTCGTCAGGAATCGCGACCTCGATCTGTACCGGGCTTAGCGGGCCGATCTCAAATAGGACTTGTCCCGTTTCCACCGAAGCGGCTTCGGCGCGTTCCAACGAACCGCTCAGCACCACCCCATCGACCGGACTTTTAATCAGCAAGTGGTCACGTTTATATTTCAGCACCGATTCCTGGGAGACCAAACGTTCATTCTCCAGTTCGGCCAGAATCGTTTTAGGCACGTTGCGATCGAACAATTCAATCTCGCGCGTCCGAACCGATTGCTCGCGTTCGGCGGTCACTCCTGCCAACTCCCAACGAACGGTGCGGCCATCCATTTCAGCCAGAACATCGCCCGCTTTGACGTAGTCTCCTGCCTCACAGTGGCCGGTAAGAATCTGTCCCTGAAACGGCGCGACGGCGAAACGTCGGGAATCGGCTTCCACTAAACAGTCACAACGTACCCGGTAGGTGATCGGCAGAAACATCATCGCAATACCAACCCCCAAACAACCCAAGATGGCGATCTGTTTGGTTCGTGGAAGCTTACGTCTGATAAAGCTTCGCGTGCGTGTGACGACGCCTTGTTTGACTTTGGAGACCACCTGTAACGCGCTGGCGACAGGCGGAATCGATGTGTCGCAAAATCGTGCTACTTGACTTGATTCCAGCAAACGTTTGGCCCCGGTAAAAACAATCGCCCCCAAGATCTGGTCATCTTCGCCAGTTAAAACGAGGCTGCGAACGGATTCGACTTGCGTCGTCGCCGCCAATTGCTTGTGCGCCTGTAAAAGATAATTATTTTGATCATCAATCGCAGGATAAAGCCCGGTCGTTTTGCGCGTCGCGCTCTCCAGCAGCGTTTGCAAGTAAAGCTGGCTAGGCTTCGAACCTCGGTCGAGTTTCGCCACGCCGGAGATCGCTTTCAGTTGCATGCGTCCACGTTCAACCAAACCGATAGCGACGGCATCACAACCAATACGATTCGCCAGCGTGTTGACTGTTTCTTCGCACGCCGCTTTCGTGGTCGGTTGTTTCTCGATTTTACCAATCAGTTCGATCACTGACGCTAACGCGATGACTTGCCAATCGGAATCTGCCGCCGAACGCCCACTTAACCAAATCTGGATCGCTGAAACAACGCGCTGTAGCAACGCCGCACTCCGCAGACCATTGGCTTTAGAATCCGTAGTCACTAATAGAAGCTCTGGCTCCGCCCCGCGCGGACGAATCGCAGCGAATGTTCCGGCAAGCGGCCCCCCGCGATCGTCGGTGGCAAAGTGCTCAAACTGAACAGTGGAACTTTTTGCGAATTCATCACATTTGACTGCTAACGCTTCATCGAACAGGTTTCGTGCTGGCAGTTTTCCCGCCAACGGATACTTGATCGACGGTTCCCAGATTTCGTTTGCGTTCCTGATCAAAAAGCAGACGCCGATAATTCCTGGTTGCGCCAGCAGCATTTGGACAAACTTAGTCCGCACCGTTTTTTCGTCAAAATTCCCCCCGATCGTGTTCAAGATCTGCTGTTCAGGGCTCTTGCCAAGGGTAGAACGTCCCGGCGAATGGGCAGGGTGAAGCCTGTTATGAAGGGCTGTTTTAGCTGGAGTGGTCTGCATGGGATTGATGTCGGGAAAAAGTGATTTGCGACGAATGCGGTATTACCACCGCAGGCGGTACCGCAACGGTGTCGTGTGAAGATCAGCGACGTCCGTCCTGTGGCATGCGAAGCTGCCCTACGTTGAACTGACCGTTCTTTTTAAACGCGGCATTGGGACCGTCGGTGGGTTTGCTTTTTGGAACCGCGGCCACGTCTTGATCGGTGAACTTTTCTACGGCAGTCTTATCCACACCGCCCCAGTGACAGATCGTACCGCTTTTGATACGCATCTCGCGGTTGTCGATTCGAACGTCCAAACGACCTAAACCGCTATCGGCATCAATGATCGGGGACACATAAACGGCCGTCGCGGTCATAGGAACCTTTTCCCGACCAACAAACAATCTCACGTACTGCCCCCGCGCGATCGCGGTCAATGTTTCCTCTTCTAAATAGAATCTAACCTTGAGTTCATCCACCTGAACGATCGTGGCATATTCGGGGTTGTTATTGGAGATATTTTCACCCAACTGTTTGTGAATCTCCGTTACAAATCCAGCAATAGGACTTCTGATCGTGCGGTCCTCAATTTGGGCTCGGATACGCTTAACTTCTAAGTGGTTCAGTTTGCCTTCGTCTTGAGCCGATCGAAATTCGGCATAAGCGTTTTGATACTCGGCCTTCTTTTGATCGACTTCGTACTGATTGGTATGCCCACCGGAAACAAGCGATTTAATGGCTTCCAGTTGTGACTTCACCAATTCCAACTGAGATGTCGCCGCGTCCAGCCGCGCCGTGGACGAAGCCCGCGCTTCGGCGATCGCCAGCGACTGAATGAGGACGCGCTGATTGATTCTGGCTAATATATCGCCGACTTCAACGCGGTCGCCTTCTTGAACGTTGGCTTCGATGATAATCCCCACCTCAGCCGAAGCAGCGATACTTTGTTTAACCGGTTCGGCGAAGCTTTTGGTGATACGACGCGGGGATCGATCCTGTTGAGCCGCTGCGGTGGACATCCACGCCGGACACAACAGAACCCCCGTCAGCACCAACAATGCCGACCAGCGAATCTTCCGATGGGGAATCTTTACAGGTGTGATCATTAAACACGGAATTTTTGAGAACTGATACTTGAACACTTGTGGGTTTCCTAATCTTTTTCGATGGCATCACGAACGGTGTCCATCCAGTAATCGCGCAGAATCATTTTTTGCCTGATTTGATAATTTCGGGCTTCAATTTCATCCTGTAGTTTCGAGAGCGCGACAGAAAAGTCTCCTGAGTCACCGTCCTTATTCGCGCGGCGGGAAATTTGTTTTTGCAGCGCTGGTTTGTTATCAGCAATCACCGAATCTGTCGCCGCTACAAAAAACTGGGCCGAACCGGGTTGCCCCTGACGCGCCGCTCGGCCCACCAGTTGGCGGTCGGTGCGTTTCGAAGCATTGGGGCTCGCCCCGATCACGTGCAACCCACCGGCTTCTAAAGCCAGCGGAGCAATTTTGATATCCGTGCCGCGGCCTGCCATATTAGTCGCAATGGTGATACTGCCGACGGTGCCTGCTTGAGCAACGATCTCCGATTCTTCACGGTCTTGAATCCCGTTAAGCAGGACCGGCACCATCCCGCGCCGGGCAAGCGCGTCGTGAACCTGAAGACTTTCCTGAATCGTCTTTGTCCCAACGAGAATCGGTTGACCGGTGCTGTGTCGTCTTTGAACCTCCGCCGCGATGGCTTCCAATTTGGATTCCTGGCTGGCAAAGAAACGCGATTTGAGCAACTTGCGTTGGCTGGGTTTGTTGGTCGGAATCGAAATCACGCCGCATTGATAAACCGACCGAAACTCAGCTTTGGCGCTCATCGCGGTCCCCGTCAAACCGGAAAGTGACTGGTACAGTTGCAAATACCGCTGACGAGTCACCTGGGTGGTGGATTCGCGTCCGGGCTGAATCTCTACCCCTTCCTTCGCTTCAACGGCCTGGTGGAGTCCCGCCTGCCATGAACGATCAGGGAGAATCCGGCCCGTATTTTGATCAACGATTTGAACTTGGCCATCGACGACGACGTAATCAATGTCTTTTTCGAACGTCTCCTGAGCGCGAATCGCATTGGTGATATAAGTTCGCCACGGGCGTGAAAGCTCAAAATTGCGATTGGCGATACTCTCATGAGCCGACTGGTTGGCTGCTTCGGTGACTTCAATTTTCTTCGAAGGCAATTCAACGTGGTAGTCGATATCCCTCTCCATCGCGGAAGCAATTTTTTTAGCCGCTAAAAACGGAGCCGGATCTTCATAGCCTTTCGTTGGCAAACTGATGATCAACGGAGTCAGCGCTTCATCGATCAACACACTGTCGGCTTCGTCAATTAACGCGAGATGATGGGTTTGGTCTTGTAACGATTTCCACGTCAACTCTTTTCCGCTGATCCGGCTGATGGTCGCCACCCCCAGAGCATCAGGGCGATTTTTTCGCAACTCCATTTGGTCGCGCAGATAATCAAAACCAAACTGGTAGCCCGGCCCGTAAACGACCTGCTGTCGGTAAGCAGCGCGCGATTGCACGACGTCGTTCTCTTCAGGCAACAGCGCGTGAGTAATCCCTAAAAAATCGAACGTTGCCTCCATGCTTTCCAAATCCCGCGCCGCGAGGTAGCTATTGGTGGTAGCAACATGAACGTTTGGATACAGAATTGTGTTCACCGCTGCGATTGCTCCGGTGACGACCGTTTTACCTTCACCGGTTTGCATTTCGGCGACATTGCGGCTTAAACATGCCTTGAGGGCTTGGCGTTGGACATCGTACAATCGAATCCCTTGGGATCGATAAATGGCTTCGCCAACGATAGCGCTAAATTCAACAACCTTCGATTCGCTGGGCCCATCCTGATCAGCCCCTTCACGCACCGCGTCAGCAGCATCGCGCAGTTCCGCGTCACTGACCGATTCCAATCGCGATTCATGGTTCCGCATCGCGTCTACCCACCGTCGCATCCGGCCCGCCGGGGACAACAAACGGTTACTGGACGAGCGTTTTGAAAACAGAGCAAGCGTCATTTTGAGTTGGCCTGTCTGGGGGACGGGAGAGACAACAAGGGGGGAAAGAGACAACAATCCGAGGCAGGAACACTTTTGCGCGGGACAAATGACTCAGCCACCGTGATGTGCCCCACGATCAAGGTGTTCCACGCATCGCAATCAACCGACTTTAACGGGCCGGTTGCGTGTAGTAGGTACTATCGTCCTGAGAAACCGCTGACTCCTGCGACGCAGAATAATACTCAGCACCGTTGTCGCTGCCGACAGAATTTCTGACACCACTGCCGGCGGCCGGTTGAGTCGCTGGAAACGACTCTTGGTGAACCGCTGACCCCGCTTCGGACTTATGAAGATGAATGTCTTTGCATCCCTCTTGGCATGACTCGCTTGCCGACACGTTTTCAGACTGTAACAAAGTACCGTTGGTGCGTTTGAGATTGACCATAGCCAAGTTGTAAGCCAAGATCGAAGAGACGTACTCGCGTTCTGCGTCGAGCGTTCGTTCTTGAGCCCGTAGCAGGGATTCGAGATTCAATCCGCTCGAACCGTTGCCATCGACCATCCGCAACCAGCGCTGTTCAATGGTGTTGGCTTCGGCTTCGGCGGACGCCAAAGCACGGCTTTTCGCCTGAATCTCTAAATACGACGTGCGCAATTCACGGACCGCGATGTCGATTTCGGTCTGAACGGTTTCCAACGCCCGAGCGTACTGGTCTCGCAAGCTGGCAAGTTCATGCTTCCGTCGACTCAAACGAGCCCGTGCCAATCGGTTGCCAACCGGAAGTTCGTATTGAATTCCGACGGAGTAACTTGGCCGACCGGTTGAAAACTGGTCTGTGAACGAGCCACCAAAATCACTGTCCCCCTGCAATCCGTTGAGGAACCCTTGCGTTACCAAATTCAACGTGGGAAGCAATTCGTGTTCAGCAACACCTTGGCGAGTCGCTCCGGCTTTGACCTGATGAACCGCAGCGATGATTTCGGGGCGGTTCTGAATCGCCGTTTGCAGTTCAGCCTGAAAGTCAACTTCGTAGGGAGTCACAATCGGAGGCTGTACCGGAATCAGTTCCGCCACGTCAGTGTTCGCTAATTCGGGAGCGTTGATTAAACCGCGCAGTCTTGTTTCGGCGTTGGTGACCGCGGTTCGTGACCGGATCAAGTCAGCTCTACGATTCTCCAGTGCGCTGGCCGCGGTGATCAACTGCGTGCGCTGCGTGTCAACGTGCTGGCGGGCGTTGAGCGTCTGATAGATTTCTTGGGTTTTCAAAAACAAACGCATCTGATGAGACAGCGTCGCGCGCTCCAAATACAGCGACCAATAGTTCCGCGTAATCTCTAACAGTTCGTCTTGCAGGGTTGCGTAAAATTCCTGCTCCGCGACATCACTGTCCACTCGAGCCAGAAAAACTAAACTCTCATTGAACGCTTTTCCCCGTCCCCGCAACAGCGGGTGGGTGTAAGAAACGGTAAGCTGTGACGTCGCCTGTTGATCAGGGATTAGGAAGATCGAGTTGTTATCCTGCCACCCGAATCGCTGCGAGATATCCAAAATACCACCATAGCGTGTCAAACGCCGCGCTCCGGCGGTCGCCGTAAACACGTTGTCATTAAATTGAGTCGCGGTACCACCGGCAGTCAATGAGTTACCAATCGGTTGGCTGGTATCATTCCACGCCGCATCCAGATAACGCACCCAATCAAAAGACGAATCGGCTTCCTCAATGGCCGTCTCACGAACCAATGGGTCGCGTTTGGCGATCTTAATGTTGTTGGAGTGCTGCAACGCCAGATACAGTAGCGTGTGAATATCGGCCGGCAAAGGTTGCTCGCTACGTAACGAATTAGTGACGTGCTCATCCCACCAACTGGTAACTAACTGCTGCGGCGCCGAACTGGCCTGTTGATCCAACTGCCGAAAAATCCCTGGCCCGTCAAATTGCGTAAAACTATTGGTCTGCGCATTGGTCTGCGCATTGGTAGCGCTATTTTCCAATCCCGAAACCAGAATAATGAACAGCAGCGCAAGGATTGGGCGGAGGGGCGGATGGAGTCTCACGGTTACATTCCTAAATTTTTAATAATTTAACAATTGGAAGCAAAAGGTCTGTGGCTCTTTTACATTCGACCTCAGGTCAAACTGCCCATTAGGACACTTACAATTTGAGTATCAGGAATAAGCACGACCGCCGTGACAACCCTTGTATTCGTTACAGTTTAACGAAATAGGGAGTTCGCCCGTGCTTCGCTAGCAATGCATGCACCCACGCCAGCCACTATTACCGTCAAAATTATTGGTCGAGGAAGAACTGTTGCATGCCGCAGCGAACTTATCTTGCGCATAAGAACAATTACTTTTTTGGTCCAGCGATCGCTTCACCACTCTCGATAAAAACTCAGAAGACGCAGCGTGTGCATTCCGCCAAGCTTTCGTTTCTCATCTCCACATGCCTTTTTAGCTTGTCACACTTCCGCTTGACAGCTCTCCGTTAGATACGCGGGCGTTGGTTACTTCACAAACCAAGGAAGCAATCCTAACTCTGACAACGTCTGTCTAGAGCACACTTCCCTTCCCCTACGTCCCTCTCTCATCCTTTCTCAGGCCCCTATGCCATGTCACTAAATACTTCTCATTTTAGTCCTTCTTTTTTTCAGTCACTCGAAGACCGCGTACTTTTTGACGGCGTTCCAGACGCAGCGTTTATTTTGCCTCAAACCGATGCTGCCGATATCATGCCGGTACAGGTGCAGAGTGTTCATCAAGCCGCTGTCGAGGGTCCTAAAGAACTCATTCTTATCGACGCGGCTATAGAGAACGGCGCCGCACTCCTCGAAGAAGCCGTGCTCAATCGCCCTGACAGCGCCTTCGAGGTTCGCATTTTAGACAGCGAACGTAACGGCATCGACCAAATCACCGAATTGCTGCGCCAGAGCGCGGGGCAGTACGATGCGATTCACATTTTGTCCCATGGCAGCGCAGGCCAAGTCCAGCTCGGTAATACGTCTCTGTCATCAGAGAACCTTGTCAACTACGCCGGTCAACTGTCGTCTTGGTCCGACGCCCTTACCGCCGATTCGGACCTCTTGATCTATGGCTGCGATTTGGCAGGCGACGCCGCCGGTTTGGAGTTCATCGAATCCATCGGCGCAATCACCGGGGCCGACGTCGCGACATCAGACAATTTAACCGGAACCGCAGAACTGGGCGGCGATTGGGCTCTCGAACAGCGCGTCGGGTCAATCGAAACGGAGACATTAACCCTGCGCACTTTAGCAACGGTGCTGGCCGACACCGATGGCGATGGAGTGGCCGACTTCCGCGATCTTGACAGTGACAATGACGGCATTGGCGACGTCGTTGAAAATCAACCCACCGGCGCCGGTTCCAACATCGCCATCAACAGCGGCTTCGACGGTAACGGCGATACCCGTTTGGTTGACACTGGCGGACCGGCGTTAAATTTAGCCGCCGGTGATTCGTTTGTTGTTCAATTCGACGCCATCGTCAATCCAACCAATTCGACCTTAGAGAATCAAGTCACCGTTTCGGGGGTCGGGCTCAACGCCGACGGCAGCACCATTGTTGACGCCAGTGGCAATCCAGTAGTCGCCACCGACAGGTCTGACAGTGGATCAGATCCCACTGGAACGAACACCGGAGCCGATGGTGATACCGGAGGTTCCGGCGACGCTACGCCTCCGTTTCTACCGAATTTCGGGCTTGTCAAAGAGGCCAGCGCCATCGTTGCCAACGGTGCCAATTTCGACGTGACCTTTACGTTGGTGTTAGAGAATACAGGCAACGGCGCATTGGATAACGTGACTTTATTTGACGATCTTGGTGCCCAATTCGGCAGCCAATTCATCGGCGTAACGCTCGACAGTATCAATTTTACCGGGACCGGCAGCGCCCCAACACTCAACACCGCCTTCGAAGGCGACACCAGCCATTCGCTGATCAATAGCACTGGCCCAATTAACGCCGGCGATTCGATCGAAGTCGTCTTCACCGCGACCGTCGCACCGGCGGTGGTCGGGGCGTCAGTGCTGGAAAATTCTGCCATCGCCACCGGCGATGCGATTAATCCCGATACCGGAGCCGCTATCCCCGGCGGCATGGTTACCGACGTATTAGACAACGGCACCGACCCGACCGTTGAAAACGCCGAAAACAATCGGGATGGCGCTTTTGCCAATGACCCAACGCCGGTTGTCATTCCAAACTTTGCCCCCGACATCGCCGTCGCCAAAGAAGTCGTCGGCACACCGGTGGCATTCGACAACGGAAATTTCCGAGTAACCTACCAGTTAGTGGTTGAGAACACCGGGGCAACCGCGTTAAGCGATATTTCGGTAAACGATGACTTAGCAACCCAATTCGGTAATGCTCTTGTCAACGCTCGATCACTGAACCTAGTGACCGCGCCAGCCAATGCCGGAAGCAGCATCACCCTCGACGCAGCCAACTTTGACGGGAACTCCGTGACAGAACTAATTGACCAATCAGCGCCCAATGCTCTTCAAGTCGGTGATGCTTTCGTCGTCGAATTCACCGTCGTGGTTAATCCCAACGCTGCTGATGCTCCGACCGATTTAAACAACCAGGCCATCGCCGGTGGCGATGCGGTCGATGCCTCTGGTAATCCGATCACCGATTCAACCGGCACCCCGATCGCCGTCACTGATACCAGCAACAGTGGCAGCAACCCCAACGGCAACAACCGGAGGGCCGACGGTGACACCGGCGGGTCCGACGATCCAACCCCGCTGTTGATTGCCGACATTGGGGTGGCAAAATCAGCCGGTGACGCAGTTGCCAAAGGAGACAACTTCGATGTTACCTTCACCGTCGTTTACCAAAACAACGGAACGGTTGACTTAACCAACCTATCGTTGATCGATGACGTGGCCGGGCAATTTGGAAACGCGTTTGTGGGGATCGTGCCGGCCAGCGTATCGGTACAGAACTTCTCCGGCAGCGGTACCCCACCGAGCGTCAATCTAGCGTTCGAA
>CALDYR010000120.1 GCA_937944405.1 uncultured Pirellulaceae bacterium | reverse complement strand
GCTGTCACTTCGCCAGCCCGAGTCTGTTGAACCAGCTGGCTCAATCGTTGCCCAACCTCGTGAGCATGAGACTCGATCTGGTCATAGTGAGGCGTGCCCGGACCTTGCTCGATCGCCTGGATCTCGGCCCCAACTTCGGCGGCTTCCTGAAGGATTTTTGCCAGTTTCTTTTCCAATGCTGCTTGTCTCGCATCCATGCGATTGGTGCTCCTGCTTTATCTGTATGGTGTCAATACCCCAGCTTAAAGCACATTTTAACAAATCTGACATTGATCTATTAGACGAATTTTGAGCCAACACAATTCCTGACATGCACCCGCCGGATCCTATCAATGCAGTAGGGATAGCGGTCTGGATATTGGATTCTATACGGATCACCGCCGCGCGTGTTGTTAATAGGCCTTGCCGAAGATGCCTTTGACCTTCGTTTTCTGTCCGGTGAAAATGCAAACGCCTTCTTCGTGTTCAACGCCCAAAGGAATACACCGCGGCGTCACCTTTAGCGGTTTGAGTTTTTCATCAACTTCGGGGCAGTCGACAAAATAGCATTCCGCAAATCCACCGTGGATTTCGGGTTTATCCGGGTTTTTGGCGGTGAAGAATTTTTGGAATTTGTCCCATGATTTGATCGTCCGCGTGTTCTCCTGTCGCAACGCCAACGCCTTGTCGAACATCCCCTGCTGCATCTGGTCGAGGGTTTCAATGACGCTCGCGACGAATTCGCCGCGCGGCGCGCCGTAGGATTTTGGTTGGTCCCGCCGACCGACGAAAACGCTGTCTTTTTCGATGTCCCTTGCACCGACTTCGATTCGAATCGGGACGCCTCGTTTCACATGGTGCCATTTTTTTTCGCCACCTCGTAAATCACGGTCGTCGATGAAGGCTTCTAACGGGTAACCATGATACGTCAATTCCTTCAACTCCTTGAGGAGGTTTTGGCAGTATTCTATGACCTTGCCCGAGGTATCGTCTTCGCGCACGATCGGCAAAATCACGATGTGCTTGGGCGCCAAACGCGGCGGTAATACCAAACCGTCGTCATCGCTGTGAGTCATGATCAGCGCCCCAACCAAACGCGTCGAAACGCCCCACGACGTCGTCCACGCGAAAGACTCGCCACCTTCTTTGTCTTGGAATTTAATCTCTTGGGCGCGTGAAAAATTTTGGCCCAGAAAATGCGAAGTTCCGGCCTGAAGCGCCTTGCGGTCCTGCATCATCGCTTCGATCGAGTACGTGACATCGGCGCCGGGGAACCGTTCTCCGATCGTTTTTTCTCCTTTGATTACCGGCATCGCCATGACTTTTTCGGCAAATTCGGCGTATACGTCCAACATCAAACGCGTTTCTTCTAATGCTTCTTCTTGGGTCGCGTGCGCGGTGTGGCCTTCCTGCCAAAGGAACTCTGCAGTCCGCAAAAACAATCGCGTCCGCAGTTCCCACCGCACCACGTTGGCCCATTGATTGATCTTCAATGGCAAATCACGATAAGACTGTACCCAGCGCGAAAACGCGTCACCGATGATCGTTTCACTGGTGGGCCGCACGATGAGCGCTTCTTCCAGTTCTCCTGCGGGTACCAACCCGCCGTCCGGAGCGGGCTCCAACCGATGGTGAGTCACGACCGCACATTCTTTGGCAAAACCCTCCACATGTTCGGCTTCTTTTTCCAAAAAACTTTTAGGAATAAAGACGGGAAAATAAGCGTTCTCATGGCCGGTGTCTTTGAAACGCCGATCCAACACACGCTGCATGTTTTCCCAGATCCCATAGCCCCAAGGCTTAATCACCATACAACCGCGTACCGGCGAATTTTCAGCCAGATCAGCCGCTTTGACGACCTGCTGGTACCACTGTGGATAGTCTTGGTCACGGGTTGGGGAAATTGCATTTTTAGCCATCGTGATTTTTTACGTTGCGAATTTTTGTGTTGCAAATTACGGGTTCTATTGAAGTAACCTTCGGTCGAACGATAGTTTATGGTTTTCGCCCCTTGTGGCATAGCAGGGACCGGCGCATTGCCCCTCTGGTAGGATCGTCGTAGAATCCTGCTTTTTCAATTTTCTCAAATCAATGCCGAGTGCACTTATGGCCCGTCGTTTCGTCAATCAATTAGCCGATGGGGAATCCGTTGACCAGGTGTTCTTGGCTTCCGAAAAACAGCTGCGCACCAATCGCAACGGGAATTACTATCTGCAACTTAGACTTTCTGACCGAACCGGTTCGGTCACCTCAATGCTGTGGAACGCGAATCAAGGCCACTACGACTCCTTCAACAACGGCGACTATGTCCACGTCAAAGGTACCTCTCAGGTCTACAACGGCGGCATGCAGGTACTGGCCAAAGACGTCCGCAAATCCGAAGACAGCGCAATCGATGAAGATGATTTCGTTACCCTTGCGGTAGCTTCGATCGATAAAATGGTGGCACGGGTCAGCGCCTTGCTACGCGGCATGTCCAATTTACATTTGCAGAATTTGGCCGAGTGCTTCTTGATGAACGAGGATCTGATGTCGGGACTGCGATCAGCACCTGCGGGCATCAAAAATCACCACGCCTATCACGGCGGATTGTTGGAACACGTGTTGTCGCTGATGGAAGTTGCAGCCAAAGTTGGCCCTCATTACGACGGCGTCGATGTGGATGTGCTGTTGATGGGTGCCTTTATTCATGACATTGGGAAAATCCACGAACTAACCTATTCACCAGACTTAGGTTATTCTGACTCCGGCCAATTGTTAGGGCATTTGGTCCAAGGTGTTTCGATCTTAGACCAAGTCATCGTCGAAACTGAAAAACAGTCGGGTGAAACCTTTCCCGAAACATTAGCCAACCACCTGCGGCACATGATCGTTTCGCACCACGGCGCTCATGAATACGGCAGCCCCAAACTGCCGATGACCTTAGAAGCGATCACATTACATCACTTGGATAATCTTGACGCGAAGCTAAACAGCGTCAAACAATTGATCGAAGAAGACGTCAACAAAGACAGTGCTTGGACGGTGTACAACCCATCGATGGGACGTAAGTTTTTCAAAGGCTAATTGCGAAGTGTGACACGCTGTGATGGATGATGATTTAACCGTGAGTCTCTAAAAACACAATTGAACCTGAAAATCGGCCCCGACAACGAAGGTGGCCGTCGATAGAAGAAGTCATCGTTGGAGCTTTTTTGGTGGATGCACCCTCGTTGTTACGTTGTTCCTAACAACCATCGGAATGCACTTCAGCTTCGCCATGATCAGATCTTACTGGGGCTTTGGGGCAGGTAGCTTTATTTGCATTTTGTTTTCCGCTGTCGCCGGATGCTTCGTAACGCCAGACTTCATCCTCGGAAGAATGAACGAGGTCAGCGATCAATCACTGTAACCGTTCACGGCATTTAAGCACCGCCGGAACAATTAGTGGCGGCGGATAATTGAAATTCTGATAGGAATGATCACTCAGTAGTGAATCAAATTCTTTTAAAGGAGGTCAAGGATGGCTTTTGTGTTCTCGAATCAACTTGATGAGGTGTCGGTTCGGCGGATGGTAGATTTCTACAACACGCTCTCCGAGAAAGACGCACGGCGTTTTGCCGCGCTCGAAGCGCAACGACTTGGACGCGGTGGAGTTCCGTATTTAGCTGACTTGTTTGGCTGCGGGAAACGGACCATCGAGCGCGGAATCACAGAACTTGATCATTTGACCAACGACCCTGCCGCTGGCAGGATCCGGCGCCCAGGTGGAGGCCGAAAAAAAAGTGTCGAACGATCCTGAACTTGAAGAAAACTTAAACAGTTTGCTGAGAACTCGGACAAAAGGCAACCGATGAAATCAGGGCAGCACTAAGAATCAAATTTGATGAGCTGCTGCCAAAATGGAACTACACTGCAACTCCCATTTAGATCGGGCCGCTACTTGTTCTTCCGGAGATCCTTATGATCTCTGATACTAGTTAACCATCCCCGGTTACCGGCACAATATGAGCGATCATCCTAGGCATCAAATGCGCTAACATAAGAATTCCCATGATTGCCGTTGTCGGCGAATTCGCCGACGTGATCGACTCTGCTGCAATTTCAATCTCAGCAGAAATCAAAGAACGCCGATGTCTGCGTTTGCTCCGTTTCCCCCTGCCAACAATCTTGTGTTTTTTTCGCAATTATCTAAAACGCACGCATCTCAGACAACGGATTGTTATTATACTCTGGACCCGATTGGTTCGGGATAGTGATCGCGTGAGAGACTTGCCTTGCTATTGGGCAACTCTTGCCAAGTCAATATTTCCGTCCAACGCTTTTCCTTATGGCCTACTGGCATACCGTACCGAAAGCATTTTCTTGCTTGGAGGTGATGGGGGCCAGGGCGCCATCTATTTCTCCTAATTTTTTGAAAGATCGAATTATGATCGCGAATTTTCTCAAGAATCGTTTTTTTGCGGCCGCCATCGTGGTTGTTACGTTGGCTGCGACTGCCGCTCCAGACTGTAGTGCACAGCGTTTATCGAGTATCGAGACTCGATTGGCCAGGCGGTTAGCTCTCGGCGAAATTTCGGGTAGAGAACTGACCCGCGCTCAGCAGCGCCGTATCGCTCCCACCGCCTTCGCCATTGCGACTAGAGCAGATGATGCAGGTCTGGGCGCTTTCAACGAAGCCTTAGATGCGTTTTTAGCAAACTCTTCTCCCGCAAACTTTGACGCGGTAACGGCAACAATTCGTAACGCCGGTTTGCAAAGTAATCGGCGTAACTTCTTGATCCACCAAATTATCTTCGAGGCACCACGTCCACGACGACGCCAGCGTTCTGTAAGAAGACTTGTAGAGCGAAGCTTCGCGAATCAACCGTCTCGATTTGAAAGATTATTTGGTAGCCGTCGTTTTGAACTTACCTCATTTGACGAAATTTTGATCGAAGTGGATGAAGACGGCGATTTTGTTGACGGTGGATTTACGGAAGATGTGCTTACGTTAACCCGCTTAACTGGATTCGATGCAAGTATGATACCTGCTGCAGTGTTCGAATTAACCAGACCGCGAACCCCAGAAGAGATTGCGACTTCGGTTGCACTCGGTTTAGAGCCTGATGAGGTCGTACCGCCTTTCACACGACGTACTATCGCTCCTGCGGCACTCTTCCTTGAATTAGTTCTAAGTACGTTTTAGTAATTTCTTATGATTTTGGCGGAGGCAATTGCATATTCAAATGCGACATTAGGAATTCATCATTTTTAAACCATTATTGTTTAAAAATGGCGCCGCCAGTATATCGCAAGGTCCCTTCTCGTATTGGGAAATCGTTCCGACTTGACCAATTGATGAAAACGTAAAATCAGCGAACCGCATGCAAGTTAGCCAAACGGCTGTTTTGGATGCGGTTTTTTTGGGCATCGCTCTGTAACCGTACACGGTAACCGTTGTAAGCGCGCGTTTTAGAATTGTGGTTTTTGTCTCGTTCCTCAACGGAGAATTTCCGTGACTCGATCCGAAACCGCTGGTTTATGGTCTAAGGACCGGGTGCATTCCGTGGAAGGTTAGACCAACAAGCAGCTTTGTAGTAATTTGCTCCGGTTTGACAAGCGTCATTTGTTTGAGTTCATCAATCGCAGCGTCTCGCTCGGGGATCCGCGCGGTACCGATTTTTTCTATCTGCAGACGAATTCGACGATCAGAAATCGCAAGCCCTGCCAACTGCTTGATGGCACCAGCCGCCATGCCGTAGCTTCCCAAGTTGGCGCCCGCCCAGACCATCGATTCAATCGTCTTAGAGTCACCGTTGCGCGAGCTGGCAGTCCCATTTGGCCCGCTAGAGGGAAAAACTTTCCGCCGACAGCAAGGGCAGTGAAAGGAGGGTTCGTGGTAATTTAGCGCGCCGCGTGGGCTTTGCAGTTCGCGGTGCAGCAGATCCCCCGGCGATCCCGATGAGCTACAATCTGGACAGTCGGCAGTAGAGGCTTCGGCGGCTTGGTTGCTCCGATCAACCAGCTCTCGATTCATAAGCTGGCGAGTGACTTCGTCACC
>CALDYR010000119.1 GCA_937944405.1 uncultured Pirellulaceae bacterium | reverse complement strand
CGAATTTTAAGCGCCGACCCCGGACTGGTCAACGGTGGAAGTTCGCCGGCTTTGTTTTTGAGCGAAATTCCAGTTTCGGCGCCCAAAAATCTATTGAATGATGTCCAAACCCGGTATCGCGGCCCGCAATTGAGCTAAGGTTTGCGGGGAAATGTTCATCAAAGATAAATCCAGCGTTGCCAGCGTTTTCATCCGCGCGAGGCTGGCCACGCCGGCGTCGGTAACGCGCGTGCGGGTCAACCGAATCACTTTCAAGGGCAATTGCGCGATGATCTGCGAGAGCTCTTGATCGCCCAAAGATGAACCACTGAAATCTACCTCTTCCAAGTTATCGAACTGGGCCAGAATCCGGTACGCCGTTGGCTCGATGGGGCAATTGGTCAGAAACAACTGCCGCAACTGATCGCACTGACTTAACGTCATCAGCGCCTTTGTCACAATACGCGAACCGGTCAGATCAAGCCACTTAAGATTTTTACAGCCGCCGATCCGGGCAAAGGCCTCTTCGGTCAATTCCGCATTGGGAAGCGCCAGTTCGGTACGTGACTCAGGGCTGGATAAGTAATCAACGATATCGTCAGATTTGACTTTGAGGTATTGTGAATACTCAAGATCCATTTGGGCGAAACCTTTACCCATCATTTTTTCGAAGGCGTCTTGTTTCACATTTTGTTTGTGCATCGCTTTCATAAATTCGGTTACTTTTTGCTGCATTACCCCATGCTGACCATTCATCAGCATATGGGTCATTCCTGCGGATTGAGAATACAGCGCCGCGACGTTCGGGTTTTGCTGGAACGCCCTTTGGGCGGTAAACGCCAACTGCTTCATCGGAACGAAGAACCCTTCTCTCAGTTTCCGCACCCGCGCGAACTGCAGCCGGCGGGCATCGAAACCGCCCAACGTCACGTACCCCCCCTGATCGATCATTGATTCAAAATACATCGCGATCCCTTCGTCCAACCAAAGATGCTGATCGGCAAATGGATTCTCACGCGCTCGAATTGATTCACGAAAGAGTTGATGCGTCAATTCATGCCGCCACGTGTCGCGGGTCGTGGAATCTTCGCCGGCCGGAAAAAACGACAGCTTCAAATCGCGGTTGTAGTAACCAGCCGAATTCTCAACGCCCTTCACCCAATTGGCCAAAGCCGCAACATATTGTTGGTGGTCTTTGAAGAACGCCACTTTGTAACGTTGTTTGGGTTCACGAAAGGCCCCTTTGCCGTTGATCCATCTCTCCACCGACGCCGGCGACCAGAACTCAAAAAATACTTGTCGCCAAACATCGTGCCACAGCTCCAGTTGCTGAGCCAGATATTTGGTTTCGTCTTCCGATGCGGTTGAGTTGATCGTAAAGTGCGGCGTATTAACAGTCAGGTAGGATCCGCCGGGCCACTTTAAAACGTCAAACGTTTTTTTGGGGCGTTTGATTTTGATTTGGTCGGTGTTGACTCGCCAGCGGTCGGCGACTTTCTTATGGCCTAGGATCGCCCGAACTCTTTCATGGTCACGATCATAATAGATCACCTCGTGAAGGAATTGAAAGGCGCGCCCGTCGGCACCTGCAGCGGCGGCCTGCTGAGCCAATTTGAAAATATTTTGGGCGTGATCTTTTTTGACCTCAGCGATCTTCTCCAGCCACTGCCCCAGCTTTCCTTCGCGTGGTGCCGGCATTCCTTTTTCAGACGGCAAGAAAATATACTGTCGCCCAAGGTCGCGCGGTTTATACAACGCATAGGTCTGGGCCACCTGTAGGGGAATGCCTTCGCTGCGGCACCACAGCGCGATATCCTGAAGCGATTCCGCAAACCCCCGATCCAAGGATTTGCGTTTGCTTCGCCAATCGATAGGACCGTCCGCTGTTTGAGCCACCGCCGCAGCGGATAACAGAACCACAAATAACCCAACCGCGGTAGACAATCGTTTGAAGTGCATCATAAATTTTCGCGTGAACAGAACCAACCGGAGGGTCGATAAAGTTCCGAACCCTTATCGACTTGGCATCAGCGGAGGAGTCGTTGCCGCACCGCCGCTGGATCTATAGTAACTGGTCCAACTGCTCCACCAGGTCGGAAAACTGGGACAGTGCCATATCCACAGGTTCCGGGCTTTCCAAATCGACCCCGGCGTCACGCAATAGATCCAACGGATATTTCGAACAACCGCTACGCAGGAACGACAAATAATTGTCCAAATCACCTTTTCCACCATTAAGCACTTTTTGAGAAAGTGCGATCGATGCGGACAGCCCGGTGGCGTATTTATAAACGTAAAACGCTCTATAAAAGTGCGGAATTCGCAAACACTCCAACGATAATTCATCGTCAATCACGAAATCTGGACCGAAGTAATCCCTCAACAGCCCTGCGTAAACTTCTTTGAAGGTTTCAACGGTCAGTGGCTGACCGGATTCGCACATTTCGTGCGTGATCTTTTCAAATTCGGCAAACATGGTCTGGCGGATGATCGTGCCGCGAATCGAATCGATTTCGTTATTGATCAAATACGCCTTTAATCGGTCGTCTTTGGCGTTCTCCAGCATATGCCGGGTCAGCAGTTGTTCGTTGAATGTGCTGGCGACCTCGGCCACGAAAATCGTGTACGAGTAATACTCAAAAGGCTGATGCTTCACGGAGTTATACGAGTGCATCGAATGGCCTGCTTCGTGGGTCAGCGTGAAGACGTCATTGAGCACTTTGGGTTTATAGTTCATCAGAATGTACGGTTCGCTGTCGAAGCAACCGGCGCTAAAGGCACCGCTTTGCTTGCCGGCATTAGGATAGCGATCGCACCAACGTCCGCTTAACCCTTTCCGCAACACCGAAACGTAATCTTCGCCCAGCGGGGCCAGCGATTGGGCCACCACTTCAACCGCCTGTTCCCAAGTGTGTTCGATTTCGATATCACTTAGAATTGGCACATAGGTATCGTAGTGGTGGATCTCATCTAAACCCATTTTGCGTTTTCGCAGATCGTAATACTTATACAACGCCGGCAGGTTCTTCCTAACCGCCGCGATTAAGTTATCGTAAACCGACTGGGGAACGTTATCTCCGTAAAGCGCCTGATGCAGCGCCCCGTCATACCCTCGGGCCTTGGCGTAGTAAACATCTTTCTGGATCGAACCGGCCAGGGTCGCGGCCAGCGTATTTTCATGGGCGGTGAACTGTTCGTAAAATTGATGAAACGCGGCCTTGCGAATGTCACGTTGCGGCGAGACTAAAAACTGCGAAAAGGTGCTGGGCGTGAGCTCAATTTCGTCTCCATTTTCATCGGCCAAAGTTCCAAATTTTAAATCCGCATCGTGCAACTGGCGAAAAATTTTTGACGTCGCGCCCGCCATCTCTCCCTGCATCGCCAACAGTTGTTCTTCGCCTTCGGTCAGCGTGTATTTTTTGTACCGCGTCAACCGTTCAATCATCAGTTGGTAAAGTTCTAACTCAGGGGCTTGCATCAACTGGGCCAGCTTTGCGTCATCGATCTCCATGATTTCAGGACGGATGTAACTTCCGGCTTCGCCGGCTCGGGTGGCGACGTTTTGTAAACGCGCCATCAATTTCTGATAATCGCCATTGGTTTGATCTTCGGCCATGCGCAGAAACGCATAATTGCCCAATTTTTCGCCCAACCGTTCAAGTTCGCCATCAAATTTCAGACACGCCGCCAAGGTCGCCGCGTCGTCACCAAGTTTGCCTTTGAATTGGTCATAACCGTCGATCAGGCTTTCGAATTCTGCGAAATCCGTTTCCCAATCGGCCTCCGTTTTATACAGCAACGTCAAATCCCATGTATCCGATGGGGCGACTTCAGAACGTTGGGGCAGGCGAACAACTGTGCTCATAGGTATCTCAAAGTGAATAAAAGGGGGCAGTGCGAAACGATTGGTCAACGATCATACTAAAGCTGTCGTCGAATACGGGAAAGACGTTTCGCCCGATTTTATTCTTTACCGCCGGCACCGGGTTTCTCTTTGACGACGACCAATTGATGATTCTCAACGTCGTATTTATAAACCGAACCGTGCGGCAACATCGCCAAACGGATATTGTTTCTCTTAATCACTTCGGTCATGAATTCTTCATGATCCTTGGGGTATCGCCCCTCTGCGGCTTGAAACAGATTCACAGCCTGCACAACGGCGATGTTCGAAACCTTTTGCACCAACGGGCCGTAAGCTCCAGCGGCACCCGTAATCAGATTGAGTTCGACCTTGCCGTCGCTAATTTCATCGCCAGCATTAGGGTCGAACTGACCGATGTCTTGGGTCGTTTCACCAAAGATCGGTTTGGGCTTTGGTTTTTCGTCCGCCTTGGGCGCCTCGCAGCCACCAATCACAACTACGGCAAAACACATCAACGCAACAGCGAAACGTTTCATGAGCACTTCCTTTAAAGTAGAAAATGACCGGACGCCATTAGAGTTAATAGCGTTTCAGGTGATGTTGTGACAAACATTGGAGGTTCACTGCCACAGAAATCAGAAAATGACCCCTCTTATATTATCAGGCTGCCCCAGAATTGGGATAGTGGTTGGTCAGGATCAACAAAGAGGTGAGGAGCAAATCGGGAAGTGGTTAAGGGGCGTCTCCGGACCTTGTTTTTTTCCTATGCCCCGAATCCGGCGACGTTAAAGTCAAATTTTGCGACGTGCTTCAATTCCGGCCAATCAAGCGACAGCAAAACCAGACTCCACAGAACGTCCAAGCGGCTCCATGAAGCAAACGACTTAACGTGGTAACTACTGAAGCGGCGTCGTGGAATCGCCGACCGAACGTACTTCGAACTCGAACAGTTCGTTGACCAGCGATTGAGTGTCGTCCTGCGATTTTTCCAACCACAGCATCCTTGCCGATTTCGGCAACCCGGTGGAATCGAATCTGTCCGAAGGAAAGCAGGCTAGAATTCCCGCCGCAATTTTTTTGTTGAAAACCGGATTGGCCGAAAACTGGCTGATACCGCTGACCTCGGCACTAAACGAAGCCATCAACAGTTGCTGGCGGCGAAGCCACGCTTGATCCTGATCACCCGATTTATCAGAAAAGAAATCAGCGACCCGTTCTCGATCAAACGCGAACTTGCAAGCGATCTCTAAATTTGGGATCTGCGAAAGAAAAAGATCAGTCCAACGTTCCATCTTTCGACGCAACACGTTGACGCGGTCGAAAACCGCTTCGTTACTGCCCCGCCTTGACAGCAACAGTCGGACCGCCCGGTTACGTGCTTCGATGTGACTGATGAAAGTCGAATCTGCCAGCCCGCGTAGTTCGTCGGTGTTCTGATAATAGTCATGTACGTGAACCGCTGCGGCCCAAATTCGGGTCAGAAATTCCGTCAGTAAAATTTCTTGGACGATCAGCTCCAACGCCGGCCAAGGATCATGGCTCGGGTCGGGTTCGGCGAGGTCCTGTTCGAACATCTTCAAAGTCGTGATCCAACGTTGGAGCCGACATTTTGAAGCGGTCCAGTATTCATTCGAAGCGTCCAGCGATTGAGGCTTCTGACCGTAGGCCAAATTTCCGCAGTGGACTGCGATCCATGATCCAATTTCAGCAAGTTGACTAGCGTGCATCTGTTTTGATCTCGTAAATTAGAATTTCGTTTTCTTCCTCAACCGCACAACTGATGCCAACGCACCCTGTGGCGTGGTGATGTTCCCATAACCCCGTCGAAACCGCGGGTTTCAGCGAAAAAGGCCCGATTTCATTACTCAAAAACGATGTTGATAAAAACACACATGCGGAACTTCGGCATCAGGGGGTTGACCAAACGCAACACCCGTTCGCATTTATGATCATCAACAATGGCCCCCCTTCCTTCAATTTCCCCAATCGACGACCGACGGCGCCATCAACGGGCGCTCTTCTAAACGCCGGTTGCATTGTGTCAAAACTGGGGCTTGATCGGAGACAAAAATTCGCTCAACTTTAAAACTTCCTGACGCTTTAGCATAAAACTTGTGAATCTGTGACCTTTATGACGACCTCGCCAATCTCGGATTTCTTAGATCAAAACTTTTTGCACTTCAACGCACGGGAGCTTGTTGCGGCGTCCAAGGCCTATAAAGACCTCGTTTCAGCGGGCGGGAAAATGCTGGTTTCGCTGGCCGGCGCGATGAGCACTGCAGAGCTTGGCATTTCACTTTCCAAAATGATTCGCGCTGACAAAGTCCACGCGATCTCATGTACCGGCGCCAATTTGGAAGAAGACGTTTTTAATCTGGTCGCTAATAACGAATACCGCTCCGTCCCAAATTACCGAGACCTTTCTCCGCATGACGAACAAGCGCTGCTGGATGAAGGCTTCAACCGAGTGACTGATACGTGCATCCCAGAAACGGTGATGCGGCATTTAGAAGACCACTTCATGTCGATCTGTGCCGACAACGCGACGGCAGGAAAAAGCCTCACTCCAGCGGAAGTGTTTTTTGAAATTTTCGCGTCGGAACGACTTAAAGAACACTATCAAATTGAGCCAACAAATTGTTGGATGCTGGCCGCATGGGAGAAAGGTATTCCGGTTTTCTGCCCCGGGTTCGAGGATTCTACGCTTGGAAACATTTTTGCGGCGCGGGTAATCGAAAAGAAAATCAGTTCACACCACGCGATAACCACCGGCACCCAGCAAATGGAAAATCTCGTGAATTGGTACTTGGCAACCGACGCTGACGCTCCCATCGGTTTTTTTCAGATCGGTGGTGGAATCGCAGGTGATTTCGCGATCTGTGCGGTTCCCACTATCATCCAAGACTTGAAAAAAGACATTCGTTTGTGGCAATACTTTTCGCAGATCTCAGATTCGACAACATCGTACGGGTCGTACTCAGGTGCAGTCCCCAACGAGAAAATCACTTGGTGCAAACTGGCCGCCGAGACCCCGAAGTTCATGATCAACTCCGATGCGTCGATCGTCGCCCCGCTAATGTTTGCCTACGTACTGGGCGAGTAAATGCCACGTCGAAACATCAAACAAGGGTCGCCATGTGTTTTGGATCTTGCGTCGTCAAATCTCTTGCCATCGAACGATAAGAAACGCACGCCCCGAGGTTGTGTTGCAGAACGATGCGACGGGCCTATTAAGCGGAAGATTTTCTGAACGATGTTCTAAAGCAGGTCCGCTAGAGAGGTCCATTTCACGTCGTTGCGGGTGTGAATACGTTTGGCCAATTCGATCGCGTCGGGTCGATCTTCGATCAATCGGAACGCCACCGACGCCAGTGACACATCCTCGCACTCGAACGTCAACACAAAGTTTCCGTAGGTGCCGTTAATCGATTTTTGCTTCATATGAAAGTGCTTTTCGACCAACCCTGTAACATGGCAGGACTGAGAGAACGTCGGCAGTCCCAGCATCAGACGCATCGCACCGCCGCAATTATTGATCTCTGGCCGCGCGGCGGCCAATTTCTCGTTCAGCCACCGAATCAACTGTTCTGGCTTCACTTTGCAATTGTTCACGATATCGTCCAAGCATAGCTTTTGATACGCATCGGACAAAACGCGTTGTGCGGCTTCGCGAATTTCACCTGGCAACCGGTGCTGCCAGATTGCCGATTCATTCAGCGCCTCGATGTAACCACCGCGATCACGAATCAGCGACTCGTAAACCTGAAGTTCGGTGCGTTCGATTTGCTGTTCAAGATTTGCATGGATGCTTTGATTCATCAGAAAATCCATATTGAAACCCTCTTCGGATTCCAATTCCGGGAGCGTCGCTTCTTCGGGGAACTGGCTGGCGACTAATTGCAAGTGCATTTTGAATTTATTGGCGATGACGATCGCAGCATTTAAACTGCGCTGAATCACCCGCGCAAATTCTTTGGTGTACCGCAGCAGAAATTCGTTCTGGCGTCTGGCCAAGTAATCGGCAAGCAGCTGCGTGCTGGAGGTTTCCGAATTTCGGGCGTCTGATTCTTTGATGTGATTCAGCGTCTGCTGCATGAATTCTTCTTCTTGGCCAATCAATGTCCCCAAATTCAGCGACCACTGCCCCAGCATTTCTTGTGCAACGGTGACACATTTACTGACCAACGCTAAATCCAAGGACTCCTTGTTGAACAGGTTGATCAGCTCCATCGACAGTTCATCGCCGCCCTTGATCGCTTCATGCCCGATAAAGTTCTCAAGTTCTAAGCATGAATTTGGATCTTCAAAGTGATTACTGGAACGGTGCGAGAATGTTACGCCGAACACTTCGTCCATCGCGCGGCGAATTTCCAACGCGCCGTCGCGCCCCTTGCTTTCGGCGAGTTCTACCATTTTCGCGTATGCTGCTGCGACTGTTTCTGCTTGAATGCACCTGTCCATCTCCGCACGAATGATCGCCAAAATCGAATCATAGGACAGATTGTAATTAGACAACAACTCGTTCACGATTTCTTTGGCTTTGTCGTCACTTTCGGTGTCGCCAAAAATCCAACGGCTGAGCAACCCGCGGGACAGTCGATTCACTGCAAAGGCGCCCAATTCCTGGTTGCCGGGGCCTGAAACGCTCAACCCAAACGAACGCAACGCAAAATGGCTCAGCTCTTTTTCTTTTTCCCGGCAGGCGTCCAAGAAAACGGAGCAACGACTGACCGTCGACAGGCTCACATATTCAGCGATGCCGTCCAATTTGGCTTCGAAATCGGACTGTTTCAGATCGCGGCCAAGATCGCGAAAATAGGTGAACTCAAACGGAGATTCCTGTTCGAATGGGGGCAACCCCAACGACGCATCGCCGGGATACCCCGAATCGTTGAAATGACGCATCTCAGTCATGAACGCGAACGCATTGGCTGCCGCGAGCCCAGGATCACGTTGTCGGCTGTACGCTGCGTGCATCAAAATTCCCGTCAGCGACTCCGACTTCAGCCCCTTTTCACTCATCATGACGCGGATCGCGTAAGCCAAATCCAGGGTCATTCCGCTGCCTAACCCGCCACTGATGGTCGACAACACAAACACACGCGGGTTTTCGACGTCGCCGGGATCCATCCCCAACACATCGCAAGATTTTGCCACGTTTTCAGGCAGAATGATTTTGTCAAACGCATCGGAGAGCCCCTCCCACAACGTTTCAAAATGATCCGCGAACGCCAGCCGCCCCAACGGGCGCAAACCCTCGGTTTGTAGCGAACGCGGCACGTTGTAAATCCACCGTCGACTAAGCCATTTAAGATGCGGCGAATGATCTCGATAACCTTCAGGCTTCCGCAACGGGATCGAGATGGTTTCGTCGGTTGAAAGCGTCCCAGATTGATCATGCAGACTAAGATCCGACAACGCGCTGCGATCGCTGTCGATGCAAAGGATCTTAAACGACGCCAACGCATCGATTGTCGAGTAACGATTGGTCAGCTGCCGTTTGATCTTTTGTGCTATTTTGTTAGCCGTCGCTCCCACGCCGATGATCAGCGTTGGACGAAACTTCGAGTTCTTTTCATCGCACAACGGCGGATCAAGCGTTTCGATGTCGATCGCTTGGATCGGTTGGCCGTTGCTTTGCAAGATCGCGGTGAAATCATTGGTCGAATCAAACACAACGGTGCCGGATTCGGTATCACCTTCGGATCGCGTTGTTCGAGCCCGGCTGACGACCTTTTTATGCACGCGGCGTCGGCTGAGTAGTTCTTCGGCCATCTCGCGACAACTATCGAACCGCAACGCAGGATCTTTGGCCAATGCTTTGGCGATAATACCAGCGTCACCCTGCGGCAGTGAACGCAAATCCGGTTTGCCGTGCATGTGCTGAGCCGCCAACTGAGCCGGTGTATTGCCCGGAAACGGCCGCAATCCGGTCAGCATCTCCTGATACACGATCGCCAAGGAATACTGATCGCTGTGTTTCCCCGGCCGACCGTCAAACAATTCGGGGGCCGCGTAAGCGGGTGTCATTCCCTGCATCAAGGACTGAGATGCGTTCTGCAAATCTTTAATCAACCCAAAATCGGCAACCTTCACATGGCCACTGACCATCAATAGGTTTTCGGGTTTAATGTCTAAATGCTGCAGCTTGTGAGAATTGCTCATGTAATCGAGCGCTTCACCGGCGTCACGGGTGTAACGCAGAATTAAATCCCGCGGGATTCCCATGTCACCTTCAAGCACGTACTCATTGAATAAATCGGCCATGCATTTGTCGGCCAATTCGGTCACGACGACTAACTGGCTTTCATAGATCTCGATACGTTCAAGATTCAATAAGAACGGATGACGCAGTGCTTTGACACGGTCGAGCGCCTTGAGTTCCGCTTGAGCACGTTTTTCATCGTGAAAACCATAAACGATTTTCAGCGCTTTCATGATTCCGCCGGGGGCTTCGGCAGACCAAACTTCGCCAAAACCGCCGGAACCAATACGCTCCAGTAGCTTGTAGCCAAGCACATCGGTTTCAGCAGCTAGGGGTAGATTGGTCACTGTAAGTGGGTGTCTCTATAACGTAGAAGGAATCAAAAAATTATTGAAGGCAATCATATTTCGCAAAACAATCTGCGAACAAATCAGCCGCGGGGTCAATTTTTCAGGGTATGGAGTAAGCCATCCAACAGGTCATGGATTAAGTCACCGATTTGGCCATCGTCTGGGGCGGATCGCCCGGTTCATCTAAAACCATCGTGAAGTAACTCCGCACCACACGATCAAAATACTCGGGCCGAATCTCCATCGGCAGTTCGTTGTAGGTGCAGAAACTCTGGATCTGGTTTAATAAATCGCGCGGATGACAACGTCGCAACCGACGGCGGGCAGTAATGTAATGACGGCTCAACAGATGATTCACCACATCAGCACGGTACTCGCATCGAAAGCGCTGACAATAGATTTGAAACAAATGATGAAACTCTTCCGGCGAAGGGTCCGCGATCTCGATTTTATAGGGAATCCGCCGTAGGAACGCTTCGTCGACTAATTGAGACGGTTCGAGGTTGGTGGAAAAAATGATTAGCTGCTCAAAGGGGACTTGAATCTTCTTTCCCGACGACAACTGGAGAAAATCAACGCGACTTTCCAATGGCACGATCCAACGATTGAGCAGTTCCTGAGGCTCAATCCGTTGCCGACCGAAATCGTCCACCAATAAACATCCGCAATTGCTTTTCATCTGCAACGGCGCTTCACTGACGTTGCTGTGGGGATCATGGCGAATCTCCAACGAATCCATCGTCAATTCTCCCCCCACAACGACCGTCGGCCGACGAATCCGGACCCAACGGCGATCGTGGCTGGCGGCGTTTAATAATTTGTCGTCGTGCTGATGAGCCCGTTGATGGTAGGCATCATCGAACATTTTAATGATCTGCCCATCCTCAAAAATCGCATAAGGAATCCAAATTTCATGCCCAAAGCACTGCGTGATGCGTTGGGCCAACGTTGATTTCCCATTGCCAGGTTGCCCGTATAAAAATAAACCCGCTCCGGAATTGATCGCCGGTCCCAAACTCTCAAACAGAACCTCGTCGATGCTGATATCTTTAAACGCGGCTTGTAGCTGTTTCCGTTTGGGAGATTCAGCGCGAATCGTTTGCGCTTCTACACTCAACACGTACTCCATCAACGGTACCGGGGCCGGGCCAACGTACGAACAGCTCTGGTTGTAGATCAATGCCCGGTCGCGTCCACTGTCGGTCAGCGCGTAAGTGTAGTCATTTAATGGCGCCGCCCCTTTGTGGACGATCATCTGGCGCGAACGAAGATGCTGAAACAGTGCCTCCAACGCCTGAAACGAAAGGCAGATATCGTTGGCCAACTGCCTGCCACTGGAAACACCAATCACGGCCAATCGCTTCATAATCAGCGATTCAATCAACGATACCGGCAGCCCCGTGTCTTCAATAGATAACGCCTCGGATGGCCGAAATGACTCGTCCGCCATAATCGTAGCCAGCAAGTCGCTGCTTAATGACTGTGTGGCGAGAATATCAGACATGTTATTCTTGTTGGTGGTAACTGGCGGAACCGGGCATATCTCTTGTGTCGGCAACCAACCGGGTAAGGGTTTTGCATGTTTGCCGAATCGAATTACATTCCACCATAAATCGATGCATTGCACCCAATCGGGCGCATCTGCTGATTATACGGAATGCGGCAGCCCGTTTCACCTGCGATGGTTGCTGCTGTTTTCTCCCGGTACCAACAAAAACCGTTACCCAGCCAAATCGACGTTTTTAAATTCCAACCTCGCCACACCGGTCGCTGGCAAGCTCGACCGCGACCCAAATAACCCACAGAGCCAGTGGCGACAAAACGTCCACTCCTCGGTTTCTAACCGTTTTTAAAGCCCAATCATTTAAGTGGAAGCTAAATCTTTGTGCGACCTCTTGATGCGTTAAGAGTCATGAAGCAGGCGGTCTCTGACGCCGTCGTTCCCCACACTGCGATTAACCATGAACAATACTTCGGAATTAGCATTCGATTTCACCGCCGCCACCGACAAAGGCCAATGGTTGCTGTCAGGCCAAATCAGTGAAAGCGATCCGTTACGGCAGTTTCCGCTGCATACCTTTCCGTTCTCTGTTGGCCGCAAAACAGAATCGTCTTTGTGTTTAGCAGAAGGTTGCATCTCAAAAAATCACGCTGAAATTGTCCTCGACACCAGCGGCAGTCTCGTCCTCCGCGACCTCGGCAGCACCAACGGAACCTACGTCAACGGCGAAGCCCTCAAAGGCGAAACGCGGTTGGCGGAAAACGACATCATCCAGTTTGCAACCATCGTTTTCCGAGTCGGTTCGGCACAGGTCGCGACCGATCATCACACCATCCAAGAGGACGTCTGCGATCAAGCGCTGGCGATGATTCAATTCGAACGCTTGATCAGTGACGGCGGTTTGTACCCCCATTTTCAGCCCATCGTGCGACTGGATAACCAAGAACGCATCGGATATGAGGTCCTCGGTCGCAGCCGTTTGTTTGGTTTGCAGTCGCCCTACGAGATGTTCCAGGCAGCGTCGCAATTGAACTTAGAAGCCCAACTCAGCGAAGCATTCCGTGAGCGCGGCGTCGAAATTGGCAAACAGTTCAACAGTAACATGAACTTGTTCGTCAACACCCACCCCAAAGAACTCGATCATTCCGGGCTGTATAATTCGCTGGCCATCATGCGCGACATCGCGCCCGAGCAAATGATCACACTGGAGATCCACGAGGGTGCTTCGACCGACATGACCATGATGCAGGAGCTTTGCGCCGTGCTCAAAGATTTGGACATCAAACTGGCCTTCGACGACTTCGGCGTCGGCCGAGCGCGATTGGTCGAACTGGGGGAAGTGCGACCTGACTTCCTTAAATTCGACATGAAGTTGACCAAGAACATCAATGATGCCCCTGCCAAACGACAGGAATTAGTCGCGCTGTTTGCCAACATGGTCAATAACTTAGGCATACAAACCCTTGCCGAAGGCGTCGAAACCAAGGAATGCCACGACATCCTCTGCGAGATGGGTTTTCAACTGGGCCAAGGTTTCTATTACGGCCGCCCTTCGCCAATTTCTAAATACATCGACCAATCCCCGGCTCAATCCGTTGATTCTGCGACCAAAGACGGTGCGACCGTCAGTCCTGACGGTGATCCTCAAGTCGCTTAATGAGCCCCAAATCGCATATGATTTACAAATCATTTTAAAAAACGCCCAAAAATTTACGGGTTATCAGATAATTAGCGTTTTGCTACAATCCGGGGCTAAATTTCAACCAAAGCCCTCACATCCATAGTGCGTTAGAGTATCTGACATGGCCAAAACAGGTAAAAGCAAGAAGAAACTGGAAGTCGTTCACCTCGTTTGTGACGAAACCGGTGATTACAACTACACGCTGCGGCGGAAAACCGGAGGCGAAAAGCTAAAGGTCAAAAAGTACAGCCCGCGCCTTCGCAAGCACACGATGCATACAGAGAAGAAAAAGTAAGCAAATCCCAGGCACGCCAACCACGGACGTGCCCTTGGGCGGGAAACATTTGGTCGTGGCCCTCCTTCGGCGGGCCACCTCTTCAACGCATCAAACGGATTGCCAATATGCCTTTGCGGTGGAATCTTCGCGCCCACGATGCCCGATTGATTCAAGAAATCGAACGGCACTCCGGCGTTTCACCCGTCGTAGCACAACTGCTTTCGCTTCGGGGCATCACGCGCCCTGCCGATGTCAGCCTTTTTCTTGAAACCAAAATGACCGGTCTGCGGCCCCCGCAGGATCTCCCCGGAATCACCGCCGCAGTCGAAATCATTTTCGCCGCGATAGAATCCAAACAGAAAATCTTCGTCTACGGCGACTACGACGCCGACGGCATGACCTCGACCGCGATCCTTTATCTGTGCCTGCAACTTTTGGGCGCCGAGGTCGGCTATTTCGTACCCAACCGGTTAGACGACGGTTACGGATTGAGCACCGAAAACCTGTCGAAACTAAAACAGCGCGGCGCCGAATTGATCGTCACCGTCGATTGTGGTATCGCCAGTGTCGCGGAAATCGAACACGCTAACGCGATCGGGTTACCGGTCATCATTACCGACCACCACCACGTCGGCAGCATCCTGCCTTCGGCAACCGCGATCGTGCACCCGGGGCTTCCCAACGACCCCTACCCGTTCCCCGGACTTTGTGGTGCTGGCGTCGCGTTCAAGTTGGCTTGGGCATTGTGCCAACGCAAATCGGGCAGCCCTAAACTCCCCGAATCGCTGCGTAATTTTCTGTTCCGTGCGACGTCTTTGGCTGCCATCGGCACCGTCTGCGATGTTGTACCGCTGTTGGATGAAAACCGCATCATCGTGCATCACGGTGTCAAGTGCCTCAAACATTTTGCCAACCCCGGACTCAAGCACCTAATGGTCCACGCGAAAATGGCGGATAAACCAGAGATCAATTCTGGCGACCTCGCCTTCATGCTCGGGCCCCGCCTCAACGCCGCCGGCAGGCTCGGCCAGGCCCAATTGGGCGTCGAATTGCTTATCGTCGAAGACGAAGAACGAGGTCAAAAACTGGCGGCTTACTTGGACGAACTTAATAAAAACCGCGATAGCCTCGACCGAAAGATCCTCAAATCAGCAAAAAAACTGATTGAAGACAACTTCGATCCCGAGAACGACGCTGCCTTGGTTGTCGCTGAGAAAGACTGGCACTTGGGCGTCATCGGTATCGCCGCAGGACGTGTCGCGCAGCTCTACCACCGCCCAACGGTTTTGTTTTCCATCGATCCATTGGGCAATCGACCCGCCGTCGGATCGGCCCGGTCGGCGTGCGGTGTAAATCTTTACGACGCGATTCAAGGGGCCAGCGACCACGTCATCAAATTTGGCGGCCACCAGGCCGCAGCCGGTTTGAGCATCCAACCGGAGAACATCGATGCATTTCGCGAAGACTTCTGCCAGAACGTGATCGATCAAGTCAGCGTCGCCGAACTGATTCCTGATCTCGACATCGACGCCGAAGCGCTGATCGGCCAGATCACCGTTTCCATGATCGACGATTTAGAAAAACTGGCGCCTTTTGGCCAAAGCAACCCGCGACCGGTGCTTTGTGCGACCGACGTAAAGTTAGCCGAAGAACCCAAAACCATGGGCACCGACGGGCGGCACCTGTCGCTGCGTCTGCGTCAGAACGATGCCTTTATTCGCGCCGTTGCGTTCGGCAAAGGCGATTGGGCCGATGCGCTCAAAGATCCTGATGCGTCTTTTGATTTCGCCTTCGAACCGATGATTAACGATTTTCGCGGTCGCAAAAGCGCCGAAGTGAAACTCATCGACTACCGCCCGACCAACGCATGACCCGCCTCTCTGATCTTTGGCCCTCCTCCAGCGACTGGACGCAGAAGCTGACGTCTTATTTCAACGGCCCGTCTTTTGAGGCGCTATCGATTTTTCTGGCTTCGGAATTCGATACCCAAACGATCTTTCCGGCTCCCGAGAACATCTTCCGTGCATTCCAATTAACGTCCTTCGCCGACACCAAAGTCGTCATCATCGGCCAAGACCCCTACCACGGCCCCGGCCAAGCCCACGGGTTGAGTTTTTCGGTCGCCGGGGAGACAAAATATCCGCCGTCGCTACGAAACATCTACAAAGAATTGGCTTCGGATTTGAACTGCGCGCCGCCAGCGACCGGCGATCTAACGGCATGGGCGCGACAGGGCGTGCTGCTGCTGAACACTGTCTTAACGGTCCGTGCTAACCAAGCCAATTCGCACCGGCAACAGGGGTGGGAAACATTCACTGACGCCGTTATCGAAGCCCTCAACGACCATCCCCAGTCTGTCGTTTTCATCCTTTGGGGCAAACCGGCGGCAAAGAAAGCGCAAATCATCGATGCGCGCCATCAGAAAATCTGCGCCCCCCACCCTTCCCCGCTGTCAGCCTACCGTGGCTTCTTCGGCAGTCGCCCCTTCACCACCACCAACGCCACGTTAAAAGAGTTCAACCGTTCGGCCGTGCATTGGTGCTGAACCTTTTCTTCGTTCTCTGAGTAACACGCGCGGGATCCTTGCCCGCAGCTTGGTCTCCCATCACGTGCCTTCAACAACCAAGGGCGATGGACGGTTGCCAGCCCCTCGGTGCTGCTGCAGCGCCGCTTCTCAAAGGACGGCAAAATCAAGCATGAAACGCTTGGGAACCTCACCCGAATGCGGCCCGACGTAATTGAGTTTGTCAAAAGCTGACTCACTGGTTTCTCGACCGTGTCGCGAACGAGATTTGATCATTGCGTTGGTTGTCGCGCGCGTTCTTT
>CALDYR010000118.1 GCA_937944405.1 uncultured Pirellulaceae bacterium | reverse complement strand
ATGCTGTTTTATTATATTTGTTCAAAACTAACTGATCTCGATGCCTTTTCAGAGAGAATTATATAAGTCTGCATTTTCCGTAGATAACATCATCTTTGGATTTGACAGCAATACGCTAAAGGTGTTGCTTATCAAAAGGAGGGAGGATCCATACGGCGGTATGTGGGCACTTCCAGGAGATATAGTTAGTCCTGATGAAAACCTAGACGATGCAGCCATCCGGGTACTGGATCAACTCACAGGCGTCAGAGATGTTTACCTAAATCAAGTCTATACATTCGGTAAGGTAGACCGTCACCCAAAGGGAAGAGTCATTACTATAGCCTATTACTCTCTTATCAATATCGAACGTGTCGCAATTAGACCAGATTCATTTGCAGAAAAAGCGACGGCTCAGATTGCGCTGACTTTCTTGGTGATGAACTTGGAGCACGCGTTGCGGCGTCTTTTGGCGTGGCTGTATTTGCATTGCGAATGGCTACACAATGCTTCGTCGGTCTCCTCCTGCCGCTTCTTTGAGAACATCAAAACGAAGAACGCGCGTCCTCTAACGGCGTTCGCCCTCGCCGCTCAATAAAACACAGCCAACGACTAATCTCCAAAAAGTCAGACTGAAACCAGAGCGCTTACTAAATCAGCAAGCCCTACTTTAATTCCGCCGTGACAAAAACCTTGCCCCCTTGAACTTTTGGAAACCTCTAATCGAACGAGGCCTAATCGTGATTTAGCCGCGAAAGATCGCGCAGTCGCCTTATGGAACCAACCCGTGCGAGATCGCCGGTGAAAAAAACACCGGCGCGAATTCTCATGAAAAAACATCCAATTGGACCAACCGCTTACAACAAGTTGCGAAGCACGGTCTGTAGAATGCCGCCGTTGCGGTAGTAGTCCATTTCGACAGGTGTGTCGATTCGAACGGTGGCTTTGAATTTTGTTTCCTTCCCATCTTCGCCGATCGCGATAACTTCAATCTCCGAACGAGGTTCAAGTTCATCGCTGAGGGTGGGAATTGAGAATGTTTCTTTGCCCGTCAGTCCGGTCGACTTCCATGTATTTCTGTCTTGAAACTCCAAAGGCAAAATCCCCATCCCAACCAAATTACTTCGATGGATCCGTTCGTAGGATGCCGCGATTACCGCTTTGACGCCCAGCATCATAGTTCCCTTGGCGGCCCAGTCGCGGCTACTACCAGTTCCGTACTCGGTTCCCGCCAGCACAATCAATGGGGTGTTGTCGGACTGGTATTTCATCGAAGCATCGTAAATCGACATCTGTTGATTGGTCGGCAAATGCGTCGTCAGACCACCTTCAGTTCCCGGGGCCAATTGGTTGCGGATTCGAATGTTGGCAAACGTACCCCGCACCATGACTCGGTCGTTTCCACGTCGCGATCCAAAACTGTTAAATTCGCGCGGGTCAACCCCGTTGTCTTGAAGGAATTTGCCGGCAGGTCCATCTTTGGCAATCGCTCCGGCTGGCGAAATATGATCGGTGGTCACCGAATCCCCCAACAACGCCAAACACCGAGCCCCTTGGATCGGGGCGATGGGTGTGACTTCCTTCGTCAAACCAGCCAAAAACGGCGGCTCTTGAATGTAGGTACTCGATTCCTGCCACTGGTAGAGCGCTCCTTCACCGGTTTCGATTTTATTCCACATTTCGTTGGAATCAAAACAGTTGGAATACTGGTCGCGGAACATTTCGGGCAAAACACTGGCGGTGAGAATCTTTTGCACTTCCTCTTGGGTTGGCCAAATATCTTTAAGCATTACGTCTCCATCGGTGCCTTGCCCGATGGGTTCGGTCACTAAATCAATGTCGGTGGTACCGGCAATCGCATAAGCCACAACCAACGGTGGGCTGGCTAAATAGTTGGCTTTGGTCATAGGGTTGACGCGGCCTTCGAAGTTTCGGTTCCCCGAAAGCACGCTCGAGGCAACCAGTTCGCCGGTGGTGATTGCATTGGAAACCGGTTCGGGTAGCGGACCGCTGTTGCCGATACACGAAGTGCACCCGTAGCCCACGGTGTGAAATCCGAGCGATTCGAGCGATGCGGTGAGTCCCGATTTGTCCAAGTAGTCGGTAACCACACGCGACCCTGGGGCGAGGCTTGTTTTGACGTAGGAGGGAACCTTGAGTCCCTTTTCTGATGCTTTTTTCGCCAACACGCCGGCTGCGATCATAACACTAGGGTTGCTGGTGTTAGTGCAACTGGTGATCGCCGCGATAACAACGGAACCATGATGAATGTCGCTTGAATGCCCATTGTCTTCGACGCGCGCGGAGGCCGAAAGTTTGTCCTGCGACAATCCGAAACCACTGTGTCCAACGGGCGCGGTGAGGCTATTGTTGAAGGATTCCTTCATTTCCGAAAGAGCAATGCGGTCTTGCGGACGCTTGGGGCCGGCCAGCGAGGGTTCGACGGTGCCGATATCCAAACCTAAGGTCCGGGTGAAGGTTGGCACCGGAGCATCGTCGGTTCGGTATAACCCTTGGGCCCTAGCGTAAGCTTCAACCAAGGCAACTTCTTGATCGCTACGACCGGTGCGACGCAGGTAGTTCAGCGTCTCTTCGTCCATCGGGAAAAAGCCCATCGTCGCCCCGTATTCAGGAGCCATATTTGCTAGCGTAGCACGATCGGCCAGTGACATGCTGCTGACGCCTTCGCCGTAAAATTCGACGAACTTCCCGACGACGCCCGCGGCGCGAAGTTTTTCCGTCGCCGTCAAAACCAAATCCGTCGCCGTTGCTCCGGGAGCCAGTTTTCCCGTCAGCTCAAAACCAACGACTTCCGGCAACAGCATGTAAATCGGTTGCCCCAACATTGCTGCTTCGGCTTCGATACCGCCGACGCCCCAACCAAGCACACCCAAGCCGTTGATCATCGTCGTGTGGCTGTCGGTGCCGACCAACGTATCGGGAACTGCAACCGGCCCTTTTTCATCAGCGCGAACGAAAACACCTTTGGCCAAAAACTCTAAATTAACCTGATGAACAATTCCGACATTGGGCGGAACGACTCGGAAATTGTCAAACGCTTTCTGCCCCCAACGCAAAAACTCGTAACGCTCGCGGTTGCGTTTAAATTCCAACTGCACGTTCATTTCTAACGCCGCGTTGGAACCAAATTGATCGACTTGAACACTGTGATCGATTACAAGATCGACCGGAATCAGTGGATTGATTTTCTCGGGATCACCGCCTAATCGCGCCATCGCCGATCGCATCGCCGCGAGATCCACAACTGCAGGTACGCCCGTAAAATCTTGCAGAACCACCCGTGCGGGTTTAAACGGAATTTCGACCTTCGCTGGTTTCTTGGCGTCGTAGTTCGCCAGATTCTTAACGTCTTCTTCGGTGACAATTTTTCCGTCGCAGTTTCTCAATACCGCTTCGAGCAGTAGTTTGATGGAATACGGCAGACGGTCTACTTGCCCGACTCCTTTTTCTTGGAGTGTTGCGATCTTATAGATTCCGATCTCTTGGCCATTGACCGTGATCGTTTCCCGACATCCAAAAGCATCAAAACTAGAACTCATCTGCGTAAAATCCGTATTGGTATCCGATGTAATTTAGTCAATCAGTCTAACATTTATTGGTCCGTTTTGAAGTGGCCGAAGTTAAACCGAAAACAGGGGCAGGCCATTATCGTCCTTGCGTTTCCAAAGCACGAGCTGTTGGCGGTTACCGTCGTAGATAGCACGATCGGGGCGCATTTTATCAATCCACCAATCGGCAGATTGAATCGTCCGATGAAGATTGTCTCCAAATTTGTCAACCGAACCGGCCTTGCGACAGGACACCGCGCCCAAAAAAGTTCCTCCGGGCCGCGTTGTTCGATCGATTTGGTTTAACGTCGTATCAATGTCGGGCACATCAAGGTGTTCAAGAACGTCAAAACACGTCACCAGTGAAAAGTAACCGTCTTCAAACGGCAACACCTGCGATTGGATGACTTGGAGCCGCCGATCAAGATCTTTCATCGAGATAAGCCGCTGCCGCGCCAACGCGATCGCGGCAGTGCTGATGTCGACCCCGAACGTCTCAAAATTGAAGCCCTTTCCGGACAGGTACTCAAACGCAAATCCAACACCACAACCAACGTCCAACGATCTACCCGAAAGATTGATCAAGACAAGTTCAGACTGCAGGACAATGCGAAACCCCGGAGAATTCTGAGCCAGCCCGTACAGTGGATTGGTATGGACAACGTCGTTGTAGATTTCTTTGTAGTCAGGCATGTTCGAAAGGTTAACCCACCGCCTGCTGGGCATCGGTTTTCGGGTTGCACCGGCGATGAAAAAAAATTCTGATAGAAACTGCGATTAAGCAAGGCGTGGGGTGGAGATTGGCTTCGTCCCATCACGCCCTTTTACTTCATCAATTCAAAACCCATCGAATCGACGAACTCCTGATTCCAATCTCTCGTCTTTTCCTGCAAGTAGTGGCCGTTGACCAATCCGACATCGGGTGGCAGCCGCTGAAAACGGAATAACTGGTTTTTCAAAAAGTCATCACCCGTTTCAGCAACCGATGCCTTGGGGGCTTGGGATTGGATTACGAAAATTGTGTCACCCGATCCATTGACCGCTATACCGGCTTCACCTTGATCCAAAGAGAAAGCCGTTTCCATGAAGTCTTCCGATGGACTCTCCACGCCGATCGGGCTGGAGAGAACGGCGCGTTGCCCGCGCGGTTGAAACCATGTGAACTCACCGGTTTGGATGGTCCGCGCTGAATCGAATTCGCTCAGTTTTTTGTCTTTTCCAACTTTTGACGCGATCTCTTGGGCCGCCTTCTTCGCCGCTTCAATGGCCTGGCGTTGCCGCCAAAATTCAATAATCTGATCTTTACACTCTTCTAGCTTCGGCACTTTGGAATCAGCTAACTCTGTCGGCCAGTAGACGTATGATTTGCCTGTGAATCGATTAGTCGTGGACGCCGAACTGTATTCCGTGAGATTGTTGTATCGATCGAAAATGAGATCCGCCAACGGAACGGGAACCTGCCGGTTTTGGATTCGGAAAGTTTCATAGACACCGCCAAGCTCTGTTTTAAGGAGGCCTTCATTATCAACCAATTCGGTTTCCGCAAAACGCAAACCATTTCGTTCGGCGATACTCTGGAAGTCGGGTAGTTCAGGAGCAGGTAAATTCTTCTCTTTCCCTTGAACTTCCCACTGCAGACGTTTGGTCAAGTAATTCTCAATTTCACTTTCAGCGGTTTTAATCGCCTTGTTCAGCGCTTCCGATGCTTCGCTCCCTTTTAACTGGAGATGAATCACATTTGCCACTTCCGTCAAAGGTTTGGCTCGTTTTGTGGGCCCATCGTCGTCGGTCAACATCGGGCCTACATCGATGTCTTTCATATCGGCGATACTACCTAAATCCGCCGCTTCGTCAGAATCCTCATCCTGCAGGGTGTTCTCTTCAGTGGGGGCTTCTTGAGAGACTTCAGGTTCATCAGAGGGTGCAACCGCCGCGATCTTTTTGTCTTCTTGAACCGGCATCGAAACCAAGACAAACTTCGCGTTAGATTCACCAACATTGTAGCTCTGGTCTTTATCTGCCGGTTCATCTGAAGCGTCATCCGGCGAACCCGTTGGCTTTGGGGCCGCTTCTTCTTCGTTTTCGTCGGAAGTAGCGTCAGCGTTTTGAGCGCCCTCGAGATTGATGGTTGGCAAATCATCGCTTGCTCCATCTTCATCGATCACGATTTCCATAACCAAATCAGATTCTTGAGCGACTAATTCATCGTACTTCGTTTGGATTTCCTCATCTGAGAGGCTCTTGGAAGCTTCATCTAAAAAGTCCTGATAATCGCCTACAAAGTACTGTAGTTTGATTCGGCGAGCCATCTTGAAGCCCGCCCGTTTACCGGACGGATCTTTAAAATCGAACTTACCCTGGTTGTACAACTCACGAATCTCGGCTTCCGATGGACTAACGCTGTTGTCCACGTATTGGCTGATTGAAACTGGAAATATCTCACACTCAGTACGGTTTGAAACTTTTGAATAGTGCTCGATTGATTCCGACGGATTTGGCACCCTTGGGATCCCGGCAAACGACAACATCGTCATTTGCTGGTTCAGCAATTCAGTTCTCAAATGACGGCGAATTGCGGCCATTGAAATTTGGCCTCGGTTAACTTCCCGGTTAAGCAGTTCCATGTCTCGGTTGCTCAGTCCGCCGCCGTCGATAACACCGTAGGTGCCGAACAGATACTGGTCGATCATCCCATCGCTGACGGTAATACCTTCGGCTTCGGCTTTTTTCGCCATCAATTCGCGACCGATAATTTGTTCATCGATCAGTTCTTGGGCACCGTCTTGGATCGGTGCAATGGGACGCACGAGATCTACAAACTGATCGCCGCGCTCTTCGACACCTTGGTCGCGCAGGGCGCTGAGGAATTCGCGGGTTTGGTAATGATTGTAAATTAAACCGTTAAGTTGATCGCGCGTGTACTGACCACCATTATAGGTGGCGATCGTTGGGTTTTCGCGTGTACCGGTGCGAGCGGTTGATGTTAGTGTGTCAAAGACAGCACCAAGCCCAAAGAACGCCATGCAGAAGATTCCCACTGGAACCATGATCCAAATTGCGTTTCTGCGAAACCAGTTTAAAGGCGAAGCCATTGTTTATGTCCGTTAAGGTCGCGTAGAGTAATTTAGCGCGCATATCTGCGATAGCAGACGCAGTCGCGAGAAAAAGAAATTTATCGGTGTCAGCCCACCGATTCAATGCCAATCAGGCAGGATTGAAGCGAAAGAGGCGAAAACCCACCATGTCCAGACGTATTTATAATCTGGAACACCGAGTCGGCGATTTCAGCGGCTTGAAAACGTCGGCTTCTTGCGGTGCTGATCCTGCCTCACCGTTTACAATTTACTCGCTTTGCCCTGAATTCTTGGTCGCTGCTTTCTTGGTCACGGTTTTCTTTTTTGTGGATTTCTTTTTGGTGGTCTTTTTCTTGGTGGTCTTTTTCGCGGTCGTTGTTTTCTTCTTAGTCGCCGCCTTTTTCACTTTGGCTTTTGTTTCACCGGACTCTCCGGTATCGCCGGATTCGACGAGATCTTCGGTTTCCCCTTTTTTCTTTTTGGCTTTGCGAGGGGCGAATTCGAAACCGAGTTTGCCAGATTCACGGTCCAATGTCAGGTGGGCGGCGAATTTGCGTCCCTTTTTTGACAAAAATCCTGGCATCAAATCCGTTTTGCCTTCCACGAATAATTTAATGCCTTGGTCGGTAGGAATTTCCTTTTGAAGAATTGTTTTGGAAATACGGACCCCGCGCTCCTGTTTCTTTTTCGCCATCGCGGGAGCTAAAAAAGCCTTCGCGTTTTCGTAAACGGGCGTTAGTTCGTCGGTGTCACCGGCTAATTTACACTGGCAAATAATCTGCTCAGGCGTCAAATTTTCGACTTCTTTCTCTCGTTCTTCATCGCCTTCGAAAACGAAGGCGACTTTATATACCTTCTTCGGTTTGTCCAAAGTCAGTTCCGCGGTGAAGGGTTGTCCAAATCGATTCTTAAACGTTTCGATCGGGCCGACTTTCCCTTTTTCCATTAACTCTTTCGCTTGAGTTTCTGTCAACTCGTGGCTGGCGATGTGTTTTTTCAACTTGAAAATACACTCGGGGTCTTTGCACTCAAACAGGCCATCGGTCTGTTTATGTTCGGTCTTGCCGCACTCCGGGCATTTGGCGTGCAAATCGGGGAAGACACGGTTTACCAAAATTTCAGTGTAGTCCTTGGTTTGCTGGACGATGCTGTTGGTCATGTCCTTGATCTCGTTCATGAAAGTTTCACGATCGAGTTGACCTTGTTCCATCGCTTTGAGCTTATACTCCCACTCGCCTGTCATCTCAGGCGATCCGAGTTCTTTGATGCCGATCGTGTCCAGCAAATCACTTAACGCCAAACCCTTGTTAGACACCACCAATTCGCTTTTCCGAATTTCGTTTCGGAAAAGGTATTTTTGGCGAATCAAACCTTCGATCGTTGCGGCGCGGGTCGCCGGCGTCCCCAACCCACGTTCGCTCATCGCTTCACGTAACTCGTCATCGTCGACTCGCTTTCCCGCGGTCTCCATCGCCGAAAGCAATGTCGAATCGGTGTACCGCGCGGGCGGGCGCGTCTCTTTTTCGACCGGTTCGATCGAAAGGGCTTGGGCCGATTCACCATCTTTGGCTTGGACCAGTTCGTCTTTTTCCGCCGCAACACCGGGTTTGCGACCGTAAACTTCCAAGTATCCCGGTACAACCAGAACCTTACCGTCGGTTTTAAACGCGTCGTCGCCGATACGCGTGATACGTTTGGTGATTTCAAATTCGGCGCTGGGATAAAAGATCGCCAAAAACCGCTTGAGCACCAATTGGTAAATCTTCGTCGCCCCGTCGTCGAGGTTCGCCGGTGGGAGTTTGCCGGTAGGCACGATCGCAAAGTGGTCGCTGACCTTTTTCGTGTTAAAAACGCGTTTGATAGGCGTTATGCGTTCGTTTTGAATCAGCCATTTGGCGCAACTTTTTAAGTCGTCGCCCAGCGCGGAGTTCGGTTTCCCCGCCGCCAAATTAGCGATCGTTTCCTTTACCGTGTTGACGTAGTCTTCAGGAAGACACTTCGAATCGGTACGTGGATAGGTAAGAATTTTATGCCGGTCATAACACGCCTGAGCCAGCTGCAACGTGCGGCCTGCGGGGAACCCGTGCTTGCTGTTGGCTTCTCGTTGTAAAGACGTCAAATCAAACAGTAGCGGTGGGGCTGATTTGGAAGGACGTTTGGTCTCTTCGACGACGCCAGTTTTTCCTTCGCAGCGCGCCTTTACAGCTTCAGCCTCTTCCAAACTCCACAGTCGTTCGGCTTTTTTATGTTCGTCGCTTTCGTCTTTTTGAAAACCTTCGACAAACCAGCGACCGGCGTAATCGCCTTTTTCGATTTTGAATTCTCCGTGGACTTCAAAGTAAGGGCGCGAAACGAAAGCGCGAATTTCGCGTTCACGTTCGGCCAAAATCATCAGCGTAGGCGTCTGCACGCGTCCGGCGGTGGTAACGTTGAAGCCCCCGTTTCGCGAATTGAAAGCCGTTAGCGCTCGGGTTCCATTGAGCCCGATCAACCAATCGGATTCCGACCGACAAACCGCAGCGTCGGCAAGATTCTCCATCTCGGCGTTGGAACGCATCGTATTCCAAGCTTCGATGATGGAGCCATCGGTCATCGACTGCATCCACATCCGTTTGATTTCAACATGCTTCTTCAAGTTCGCATGTTTCAACAGATAGTAAAAAATTAGCTCGCCCTCGCGTCCCGCATCGCAGGCATTAACGACAGTGGTGACGTCTTTCTTCTTCAGCAATTTCACCAACAACTTGAACCGTGCCTCGGACCGCTCGATCGGCTGAAGTTCGAAATCATTAGGAATCACTGGCAGGTGCTTGATCCCCCAAGGCAGTTTTTTTCCTTCACTGGTGGTCGGCATCTTGAGTTCGACTAAATGGCCGATTGCGGAACCGACGATGGTGGCGTCGTTTTCGAAATAGTCCTTTTTCTTCTCAAACTTCCCAATTTCAGGCAGCTTCCCTAGGACCCTCGCAAGATCGGTGGCGACGCTTGGTTTTTCAGCGATGATTAGCGTTCGTGGCATATTTTGGTGGCTCAGTGGCCGCGAAGGCCGATTGGCTGCTGGACCTCACCCCGATCGATTGGTGCTCAGTTCAGCGGCGACGTTAGCTGTATTATATAGGTGTCATTACGATGGTTCGCAGCGACCGCGACATAATCGCGTCAAGGAAAGAAGTAGTCGCTGGCCGGGAAGCTTGTCAACCCCTCATCAAAACGGTTTGTTTCTGGGATGTCGTGTTTTGGCGATCCAAACACGCCGAAAATTTCCCCCAATGAAAATCGAGAACCCCTCAATTCCAAGCGTCCAAATCGACCCAAGGCTCGATTTCCGCGCACCGACACGGCGTAGAGACGCCTCTGTAAAAGAGAACTCGATCGATTGTCTCGACCACGACAGTCGCCGTCCGAAAGCCGTGGCTGAAGACAGAATGGCTGAACCAGCGGCCGATAAATTTATTGAAAGCATCCCAAGACACCGCAGATTTCCACTGATATTGCGCCGCATGGCCAAACATTAAAAAACCATATTTGCGATGGTTTGACGCTCGTTTTTTTACTCGCGCTTTGCCCGGATTGAGCTTGCATCATTGGACATGAAGCGTTTCAAAAGGGCCGGCAGCAACACCAAGTCGGCAAACAGCGCTGCGGTCAGCGTAATCGCCCCCATCGTGGCGAAGATAAAATGGTCACGTGAATCGCTCAACATTACCGTAGAAAATCCCGCCACCAACACGACCGTCGTCATAATCAGAGCGGTGCCGACACCGGTGAATGCGGCGTGGATCGCGTCATGTTCATTGTCGGTTTGCTGACGTTCTGCGAGGTAGCGTGTCAGAAAATGAATCGTATCATCGACCGCGATACCCAAACAAACGGTGAACGCACAAACCGTCACCACCTCTAATGACTGCCCGGTGAGGGCTAACCAGGTACCGGCGACCGCTAATGGAAAAAGGTTGGGTACGATCGAAATTAAACCAATCCGCAGCGACCGAAAAACCAACGCCAACACGATAAAAATGATCAACGACGCAACGCCTAAACTTGTCGCTAAATCGACCACGATCTGATACAGATTCCGCCACCGCCATATCGAATCGCCGCTCAAGGAAGCATGAAACTCTGGCCACTCGTTTCGCAATTCGCTAATTCCTGTTTCGATGCGCTCGAAAACAGGGCTGTACCTTTGAATGCCAAGATCCTCAACGCGGAAGATAATTTTCGCTTTCCGTTGGTCGGGTTGATAAAACGCTTTCTTTAGTGGCGGTGGCAGCAACTCGACCATTGACAAGCGCTGTTCTACCGGACGATCCCCCGGCAGCGCTTCGATTAACTCGCAGATCGACAACGCATTACTGATCAGGTCTTCATCTGCCAACAAACGGTTAAGTTTTTGCAGATACTGAATAACCCGTGCTTCTTCGATTTCGATGGTGTCGTCCCAACGCACGTCTAAATCGATTTTTTCGATGCCGCCCATTTTTTGGTCCAGCATCGCCGTCGTGACCGCCACGTCGCTGCCTAATGGCAGGGCGTTACTGCGCCGGTCATCCGGTCGCAAGGTCAGTGAAATTCCTATCAGCGCAATGGTTGCCACAATCGCAAACCGACTGATCCCGCGCGGCTTCGCCAGTACCCAGTCCACCAATACGCTGACTTTGCTGAGGTTTTGGTCCACTAAACTTTTATCCAATCCCAGGTGGATCGAGTGGCCCAATCGGGAACAACAGGCAAGCGGAATCGTTGTCACGACCGCTAGGAATGCCATCCCAACGCCAACAACGCAAGCCTGACCAAATTGCTGCACAAACGTGTGGTCAGCCAACGTTAAAGAACCGAATCCAATCGCCGTGGTCAGCGACGTCAGCGCGCACGCCAGTCCCACGTCGGCCAGTCCCTGTTTGGCGGCCTGTTTGGACGGCATCCCGGTCGAACGGAGCCTGCGAATCTGGACCATTAAGTGAACCCCGTCAGTCAGCCCGACCAGACTGACCAATACCGGTAGCACGACCTCGTTAAAGGGGTTGCTTTGAAACTGGAAATAACTAACAAATCCCATTGTCCAAAAAACACCCACCGCAGGTGCAAGTGCGATAATCAACACCGCCGAAAAGCCTCGAAACAATATCAACGCCATCACGGCAATCATGCTGTAACCGATCAACTGATACAGGAACTGATTTTGCTCGTGCGTCTGCATCGCGGTAATGAACATCGGCAGCCAACCGGTAACAGAGACCTCGAAGCTTACCCCCGGGGAATCATTAGCAATACGCTGTGCGAGCGTCTTCAAACGGGTCGTGCAGTCATCGTCGCTGTGTACCAACAGCGCGTCGATCCGCAGCAGCATCAACAGCGTTGTGCCGTCCGCCGATAGCAACTGGCCTTTGATAAAAGGATGGTCAAGTGCTTTGTTGCGCGCGTTTTGGAATTGATTGGGCGACGCCCCGCTGTGTGGAAAAATTGGTTCTGGCAAACCAAAGATGTTCAGCATGGGAACGAGATCCATCCAAATCACGTCTTCAACGTACTCAAGTCGCTGGAGCTGTTTGGCGATTTCACGCAGCGCCGAGGCGCTTTGCGGGTTGAAGAAGTTCTCTGATTGGATGACCAATACCACTTCAGCGTCTAATGAGAACGCTTGGACGTTATCGGCAGCCGCATTCAACGATTGTGTATCAACGTTGTTTTTGGGGGGCACTGGGTCAATACCGCCCCCGGAAGAAATCATCTGCGGCCACTCGGGGTACTGGTACCCAGCAACGGCGAAGACAGAAACGATCGCAACGATCAGCATCGTCAACACAGGCCGATCGACGATCCAACCTGTCGTCCGCCGCATCGGGTTGAGCCGGCCGTTTGGATCGCGTTGCTTTAGGCTGGCCAAAACGTTTGTATCGTCTTGAGGTGGAAGCGGTGTACCGGAATTCATCTACGACCGGCCTCGCCCAAAAACGAAAAACAATTCAAAACCATGACAACCAAACCACACGAACCACTCATTTGATCCTCGACCGGAACTGAGCTTCAATCTCGCCGCGCGAAACTTTTTGGTCTCCGTTTGCATCGAATCGATTAAACCGAATACGTACCGCAATGGGAAGTTCGGAACGCAGAATCAAATCGTCTTTGTTTTTATCAAATCGTTGGAACAGATCATCCGTTTTCTGTTTTACCATTACGGCAATCTCAGCCGAAGGCGCGACGTCCCCAAGCGCGATGTCCTCAAGCGCGATATCATTGATTGGGATCTTCGATTGCACAGAATCGCTCGATTGTTCCCCCTGTTTCAATGGTCGAACCACGTCGAAAAACGCAATCGCCATTTCTTCCCATGTTTGATCTCCCCACGTGACGTGATCTGCGGGGTCGGGATTGAGGGAATTGGCGGCAGTGTTATCAAACACAAATTCGGTGTCGATGCGTTTCAAATTTTCCGTGGCAATGGGGGCGACGAACTGATAACTGTGTTGCCAGTTAAAATCATAATCGGGAACTCGCAACAGCGTTTTATTCCCCGAATGGGTAACTGCGGTTGCGGAAAACTTGTTGCCTCGGAAGTGCATGTGAGGCGCCACATTTAGCAATGTCGCCTGATCAGGAAGACGCCCCAAACTGGCTTTGACCACCTGATTCTTCTGGTTAGGTTTCAACTCGAAGCCCTGATTTTTCGCCACCAAGGTCAAAAGTTCCTGCTCTAGGTTCTTCGGATCATCGGCGAAAATCAAACCGATTTTCGTGATGTCTTGTTGGACGGTGCCGTTGGGCGTGTAGTGCTGTTGAAAAACGAGTCGCGAACCGGCGGGAATCTTTCGGGCACGTTTGGGATTGAAGTCAGCTACTCGTTGCCCCGGCACATACGCCGCCAACCATCCAATGCCGGGGATCGTTGTCCCATCAGGTGGACGAATGAAAACGATACTGTGGTGTACGACCGCTCGATTGCCCGGAATGACTTCGGCTGCGGTAACCCAAACGTCCGCATCGAACCCAGGGTCAACGACAAAATACTGATACTCAACGGTGCCATCGGCGGGAACTTGAAAAGGGCGCTTCCGCATCGCCAATACGACATCTGGGGTTCGCGGCAATTGCCAACCGGAGGTAAATTCAGGAACCTGCGGAAACTGCGTCGGATCGCCCAGCGGCATGCCCTGTTTAACCCAATCGCGAATGATCTGTTTGTCTTTTTCGGGCATGATGCGTTGGTTTGCGAATTGCCCGATGTCGGGATCGGCGTGCCAAGGGGGCATGCGGCCATTGTCGATGACCTCTTGCACCATCGGGCCCCATCCGACGACTTCATCGAAATCGGTCAACGAAAAAGGCCCAATATCGCCATCATGATGACACTCGACACAATGTCTGTTCAAAATCGGTGCGACGTCTTGAGCGTAAGTCGTCGACGCGTTTACTGAAGGAGTCGTCACGCGCCCCAACAAACACCCCTCTGGTTTCGTACTGGCGACAGTCACAGGATTGCCGGCAATCAATTCCTCAATCGCCAACCGCAAATGATGTCGATCGGGCCTCAATCTGGCGACACCCGGCGCGTATTGATCGTCGATACGCCCGCGATATCGAATTCGCATGTCTGCATCCACCAAAATTACCTCCGGTGTGCGAGTGATGCGATACCGATCTGCCACGACATTGTTGTGATCCTTCGCGACGGGGAACGAGATGCCTTGTTCGGCGACATACTGTTTTAATTCATCGACCGAATCCTGTTGATTGCTGTTGAGCCCAATGAACCGCACGTTTTTTTGTGCGAAGTCTTTAAACAGTCGTTCTAATCGAGGGCCGTACAATTTCGCCAACGGACATTCGGTGCCCAGGAAGCAAATCACGGTTAAGCCATGACCATCGGCGGAACTAAAAACAAGGGGCTGATTACCTATGTCTTTCAGATGAAATGGCATTGCCCTGAGTTCTTCAGACGACCGTTGTGCCGACGCAGTTTCCCCACCAACGGTTTGTGCACTGCTGCAATCGGTCCACGATGCTCCAGTGAAAACGATGCAGCAAGCTAACAAAATATGGTTACGCCGTTTGGACACAATCATTCCCTAGATTTACAACAAAGAATCGAACCGATGTCCGCAGAAATTTCTTGATCGCACATTCTGGACGTTAAGATTCTCATTGACAACCGATACTCCTGCGATGACGAAACATTCTGTAGCGCTGTTCACGGCCAAAAACTGCGATTGGGGTAGCCCATAAGACAGAACGTCACGTACCTGTTTTTTTCGTGTCTAATTGCTTTATGCTTTGATTGATCAACCTCGCATCATGGCCTTCGACACTTCCGCCCCGGTGCCAATTATTTCACTCGCCGCTGATACCTCCAACTGCGCGTGGCTCGGTCCCCAAATCGAGCGAAAATGCGATCACAATTTTCGTCGAGTATCGTTTGAGTCTAACGAACTGTTTTCTGATGGTGGTGGGCGACTGAGGCTGTATTTACATGCACGTCTAATGTCGAACGCCCAACGGCAACAATTGACGCTCGCGCCGAACGCGCGATCAATTAATGCCATGGCAAACGATCTAGTGCGGCGGGAACCGGGGAACAGGTACGGTGGGGAAGTCTTGGTGTCCAAATTAGCTTTGTCGACATTCATAACGAGAGCAACTGGCTGGTTACGACGCCGTTGATGGCGATCGAGCGCGTTTGTTCAATTCCAAAGTTCAATTCCAAAGTTGAATTACGACTTTGACTTGGCATGCCGATCGCTTTAACCGACTTTTGATTTTGGGAACTGGGGACAAAACCAAAAAGGCGTGAATCGCAACCCCTAACGCCGCATACTGGTGTCCATGCCAACCGAAAAAACGCCAGTTTTTTAAAAAAACTTCATTTTCCCTTGAAAAAGCCGATTGTTTAACCCCACGCGCTAAGCATACTGATGCATCGTTATCTCGCACTTCTCCATCTATTCGACTGAGGCAGTTTCGGGAAAACACTGAGTTTCCACAACACCAACAACATGAGTAACAACGATGCGAATTAAGAATCTTTTTGTAGTGGCGTTCTGCGCACTGAACCTTCTGTACTGTGTGCCAGCACTCAACGCACAAATAGTTTTCACAGTCAACTCGACCAGAGACGTTGATGACCAAAACGCAAACAACCAGCAGGTTACTTTGCGTGAAGCCATTCGGCGGGCTAATGAAACGGAGGTTTCAGACACAATCCGCTTTAGCGATAATCTCGGGGACTCGCCCGTCATTGAGATGACTGGTGATGAGTACGTAATTTCCAACCCGCTGGTTATCGACGCCAGATCATTGACGAATAATTTAACGATCAATGCCAATGGCAATTCACGGATCCTCAACATCTTCAAAAGGACCGGCCGGCGAATTTCTGTTGAAATCTTTGCTGTCGACTTCACTGGTGGTAGCGTGACGGGTAACGGAAGAACTGGATTTGGCGGTGCTATCCTCAATCGCGAAATTTTGTTGTTGCGACGTTGCAGTGTGCTGTCTTCTTCTGCCAGCGGGCTTGGCGGTGGCCTCTATAACACCGGTATACTCACGTCAATCAGAAACGTATTCCGATCCAATCAAGCTGGAAACGGTGGAGGAATTTGCAACGCCGAAGATGCGGTTTGCACGATCGACAGATGTACCTTGTCTGGAAACAATGTCGTTTTCGACGGCGGCGGATTGTTAAACATCGGCAACGCAACCCTAACCTCGAACACCTTCGAATCGAATGAAGCCGGTGGTGGAGGTGGGGTCGCAAACGATGTCAGGGGTATACTCACGAGTGACCGTTGTTCCTTTATCCGGAACTCAGCGCAGTTCGGCGGCGCAGTCGATAATGCTGGCGCGATCACCCTGACACGTGCAAGAATTAGGTTGAATAGTTCGACCGAAGGTGGAGGGGGTGTTTCGAACTATAGAAGCGGCCAAATCAGTATCTCTCAGAGCACTTTGGATAGGAATTCCTGCGACCTCCACGGCGGCGCGGCGTCAAATTCAGCCGATGGTACGCTGTCGATCACGACCAGCGTTGTAACCAACAATACAGCCACAACTGGAGGTGGTTTGGATAACCTGGGCGACACGCGCATTGAAGCATGTACCTTTGGCGAAAACGTTGCTGATCAAGGAGGCGCCATACAAACGTTTGGACCCATCGGAATTAACGGCAGTACTTTCGTGGCCAATAGTGCGGCTGACTATGGCGGAGCAATCAGCGTTGAAAGCGGCGGAGATTTGGTCCTGCGAAACTGTACCATTTCAGCCAATACCGCTATTAACTTTGGCGGCGGAGTCGATAGCTCTGGCCGGGTCAACATCAACAGCGGCACATTGACCGGCAACGCCGCGGGCGAAGGCAGTGGCTTTTTCGCGATCGAACGGAGTTTCCGGATCAACAACAGCATCGTCAATAATGATGCCGCGGGCACCTTTTCCGGTTCGTTCAATCTGTTTTCCGCAACGAACGCGAGTGTCGATGCACGCGGTTCGAACAATCTGTTTGGAACCAATCCGCGCTTGCGCGCTCTTGCAGACAATGGAGGTCCGACCTTAACCCACGCACTTAGACAAGACAGTCCCGCGATCGATCGCGGCAGTAACCTCGCTAATCTTACGACCGATCAACGTGGCTTGTCACGGGTCAGCGGTGGGCGCATTGACATCGGAGCATTTGAGTCTCGCTAAATCTTTGAGCGATCTCGGGCTGTGTAGGGACCTCAAGTTTCATCAGAAATTTGTCGACGCCAACAGCCCATCATGGTGTTGCTGGTTTTCACTGGCCGCTGGGAGCCAGAAATGAGGCGCTCAGCGGTTCACCCGCAACGACGCTCATTGTACTGAAGCTAAATTCGTTTAACCGTCTGCCGCGGGCGTACGCGTTGTCCTTCGCGCGAAAAATACGCCTGCCGGCTGGCTGTTAGACTGACACAATTAAGATCACTTGCATCGTTCGCTGGATTTTACGTGGCGCTGACCGAATCTGCCCCCAGCACGACTGCACGGTGCGGATTTTCTGCGGCTGATCAGGTAACTCGGATCTGTCCACTTTTGATACTGCCTCCGAAGTAGGTGGGACAGCGACTCGACTATCATTTTCACGCACCAGTTTTGGGCGTTGTAGGGAATTATACGGCTGCTGCATCGTTCAGCGCCACGTGATTTTACGAGGTTGAATTGGGTAGAATTCAGGTCGGCATAAGGATTTCGGAGCCAACGCTGTTGACGCTCAAGCGGCCGATCTAAGCAGATCCTTGTCTTCACCCTGACAAACCGAACGGGGGGAGCCAGTCTTCTCTCTGTAGAGCCACCATCTTTAAGACGCTCGACGAATTTGAGCGCGTATGACGCGGCCTCTTATTTTGCGCCGTAGAGCCAGAGAACCAGAATAGGTGATCGAACTCAGGTGATGATGTTTTCATCAACATGTTTCATTTTTCATTCATTTACTACTGAGGACGATGAGTTTTTACCACACCTTGGGTACGCCCAATCTCTCAAATGCCGTTAAACCCATGTTGCAGCACTGTTTCTGAATTCCCTTCGGGTTTGGCACACACCGTGCAATTGATCCGATCCAACAAAACATATCAAACTTAACGGATCACGATTGGGAGATGGCTATGAAACATTACGTCGATTTGGAATCGCAGAAGCACTACGAGAAAAACGTTAAGGCCGAATCGCTATCAATCCGAAGGCAACAGTTGTATGAAGCAGTTAAGATGTTCATCCTGTCATCGATCCTCGTTTTCGGGTTCACGATGGCTTGTTTGGCACTTTGGGCTTCGCCAGAAGTCGTGCTTAACGCGGTCGATTCGCTGAAAGCTCAAGGGCTTTGGCCCCGCTAGATCGTCCCGCGATCAACGATCGCGGGATTATCTAAGGGCTCAGTCGCAGTGGGTTTCGCCAGAACTACACTTCAGCAGCCAAGTGATTCCATCATTGGTCGCGTGTTTTGCCAATAAAACGAAAGCTCGAATCGATCGAAAAAATGAACTGCGGATTTTCTTGCTTCTCACTGGCGGTGATGAAATCAACGGCAGTAATCGATACCTTTGAAACCTCATGATGCGTGTGTTGATTCAGTCGCAGAATCGGCACAAATCTCCAACGTAGATCTTCACTCAAGCACACCCATTGAAGATGACGCTAATGTAATAGTGTGTTGCTGAGGTGAAGCAATCGATGAAACCGCGAACGTATGAAGGCTTTTCGGATGTATCGAAGAAATCGAAATTTGTTCGGTCGTTGCTGTGCTGCGGCGACGGTGTTTTTGATTTTTTTGCTTGCCGGTGAAGCTGAAGGGTTCCAGTTTTCGATGAAATCTCGAACCACCCAATCCGCGTCTTCGCATCCCAAACCAAGCGCGCACTTCCGAGACAATCCGCGCACTGCATGGCCCTATCGGCACCGGCAGTCACGCCGTTTTCCAATCAGCAATCGAATGCACTACAGCGTCGGGTACTATGCGTTGCCATTCCATTGGGGGAATCAACGTGACGCCAATTTCCAATCCAGAGTCGTCAGTTCAGAGTTATCGGACAATTATCCATCGAATATAACCGGTTACGATTCCGAGTTTCGTTCAACCATGACGCAATTGCGAAAGCCAGCGCGTTCCTCGATCGATTCCACGGAACTGACGATTTCAAACGACGCCTACGTTCAACCGCAGCAAACATTACATTCTCATTTTGACCTCCAGCAGCGTTTGCTAGAATTGCGCCAAACACCATTGATCAAATCCGCGACCGCCGCCTCCAACCTCCAAGGACATGCAGAGAAGGCATTTCGCGAAGGCCGTTATTACGATGCGGCTTACTACAGTGACCACGCCGTCCAAGAGGATCCATACAACGGTTTGATGCGTTTGTTTTGCTCCCAAAGTCATTTTGCGATCGGAAAATACTCCGTCGCGATCTTGATGTTGGAACAGGCCACAACGATGCTGCCGGAGGATCAGTGGGACTACGTTGTCAAACATTACGACACGTTCTACGGGCAAAACGACTACGTCACTCAGACACGAGTGCTCGCCAATTATCTAAAACGTCGCGCGGACGACAATCGAGCTCGCACGCTGTTGGGCTACCATTACGGTTGCTTGGGGTACAAGACCACCGCCAGCGCGCTGTTCCATCAGTCATTGCAGACCTACCGCAACGACGAGTTGGCTCAACGTTTATTGCCAATTTTTGGCGATGCGGGATATGCGTCGACCGTGGTGAAGGAAGTTCAGGCACCGACTCCCGAACTATTGGATGACCCTTGGGGCAACGATGGAGAAACGGGAAATCGTTTGATCTATCTCACGCCTCAACAAACTGAGCCGCTGCCAGCGTTAGAAGAACTTCCATCCCCCGAAGAGATTTTCTTTAAGGATAAAGAAAGTATTTTAATGCCCGCAATCGAAAGCCCTTGAACGCAAATCTTTCACGGAATTTATTAGCTCCAACCGACCCGTGGTCAGACAGTTCCTTCGAATGTAAGGCTTCGAGGAATTCAAACGAGCGCGTGCTCTATCACCGCTTGATTTTAACTTAGGTGATATTCAAGAATAATTTGTCCACTTGTATTTGTGTTGCACAAGCAGATCCAAGGATGGAGATTGTGGTGGACAATACTTGGGTTCGGCAGTGCGTTTGACTTGATTGTAAACGCAGAGTAGTTGATGTTCGAGAGTATCATCAATCGATCAATCGAGTGATGATGAATCTGGATGAGCGCAGTCAGCGGCTCTTCGCAGGTCTGCTTGCCCTGCGAATGGGGCGTGGCGGAGTGACTCGCGTTCATCAAATTACCGGATTGAGTCGGGTGACGATTCGGCGAGGACGCGCCGAATGTGAGTCCGGGCAGGACTGGGAAGGCAATCGGATTCGACGTGCTGGTGGTGGTCGAATCGCGTCCGAAAAAAAATCCTCGAATTATTGCAACGCTCGACGAGTTACTGAGAGATTGTACCGCCGGTGATCCGATGAGTAGCCTCCGCTGGACGCACAAATCATCGCGAAAACTGGCCAAAGAACTGACTTGCAAGGGCTGCAAAATCGGGCATGTGACGGAACTGCGTCTGTTGCGGCAGCGCAAGTTCTCGCCCAAAACCAACCGGAAGAACAAAGCCAAAACGCATAATCCTAATCGTTATCGGCAGTTCAAGCTGCTTGTTCGTCAGCGTAAAAAGTGCCTGCGTGATTAAATCTCTCTGCGCCCTCAATTTGGAACAAGCACAAAGTTGTCTCACCTGTGTTGGCACCAAGGGTTATTCCAAACGCTTTCTTCCCGGTTGGTGCCGGACACAGGTTGACATTCTGACAGCCTGAAATGCAAGTGACTCATGTTGGGGACGGGGGGTCTTGCGCTCGCGACGTCAGAAAATTTGAAATTTTGAGCTGCGAAAACGGATCGCGCGCAAATTCTACGGGAACAACAGGCCCATGAAATATCCGGGTTAAACACGGGAATGGACGCAGTGGGTCTTTCTTCGATATATTTCCAATGAATAATCCGGGCTAGAACAAAGCAAGGCAACCCCACGGTCAGCAACAGCGCTGTAGGAACGGCTGAATTAAGCCCGTCACCGTCAACCAGCGGCAATTCCGGAGCAGGCACGATCGGTAGGAAAAGCACGCCGCAACCAACAGCGTTGCGTGGTTGAAAAAAACGCCACCGCAAGACAGCCAACGCGGGATGCAATGTGAGTACGCATACCCCAGCACCAGCATCGCTTGAAAGAACATCATGCAGGCTGTCCACACCGCAGCGGTGCCGCCGAACCAAGGCAGAGCCATCCTTGCGATCATCGGTTGGATCGAAAATAGCAGTAACGATCATAAAAGCATCGTCAGCCGAAAAAGACTGAGCGACCTTGGCGGCATACTGGAGTAATTCGTTGGCAGGAGTTTCGTCACGAAAAAGGTTTGGCTATCATCGTACCCATGGATAATGAAAAAATAGCGCAGAATTTAACTCAATTGGCTGACTTATTGGAGTTCACCGGCGCCAACGCGTTCCGCCTCCGCGCCTACCGCAACGGCGCCAGGCGGGTGAAGGACTTAACAACGCCGATCAAAACGATGATCGCCAACGGCGACGACTTAACGAAGCTCGATGGCATCGGAAAGGGCGTCGCAGAAAAATGCGTTGAACTGTGTGAAACCGGCAAGCTTGAGCAGATGGAAGACCTGTTTGAAACGGTCCCACGATCAGTGCTTGACCTATTGAACGTGCCTAAAATGGGGCCTAAAAAAGCCGCCGCTCTGTTCAATGAACTGAACATTCAAGACTTAGACCAACTGAAAGCGGCTTGTGAAGAAGGCGTCGTCAGCCAGCTTTCTGGTTTTGGAAAGAAAACGGAGCAGGCGATTTTAGACGGCATCGCGATCGCAGTCGCCGCCAACAAACGCATCCTTTGGGCAAATGCTGATCAACTGGTTAAACGGCTTGGGGAGCATATGGAAGGCTGTTCGGCGATTGGACGTATCGAATTCGCTGGTAGCTATCGACGGGGCAAGGAAACCGTCGGCGATTTGGATATCCTTGTTACTTCTAACGAAGTCGAACAAGTCATGGACCATTTTGGACAGTTCGAGGGTATTACTTCGACCATCGTACGCGGCGACACGAAAATGGCGGTGCGTTTGGAACGAGAGTTCCAAGTTGATTTGCGAGTGGTGCCCGAAGAATCTTTCGGTGCCGCCTTGCAATACTTCACCGGTTCCAAGGATCACAATGTACGGGTGCGCGGGTTAGCGAAACAACAGGGGCTGAAAATCAACGAATGGGGTGTGTACAAGCTCGACGGCGAGGACCAATCGTTAATCGCAGGTAAAGAAGAAGCTGACGTATACAAGACGCTCGGGTTGCCTTGCTTCGCCCCTGAACTTCGGGAAGCGCGAAAGGAATTCGATTGGGCTGAATCCAATGATTTGCCAGATTTAATCTCATTGAGTGACATTCAAGGCGATTTGCACATGCACACGACCGCTTCGGACGGTAAAAACTCGATCCAAGAGATGGCCGACGCGGCTCGGTCGATTGGGTTGAAGTATATCGCGATCACCGATCACTCGAAACGCGTTACGATGGCCAACGGGCTTGATGGAAAGCGTTTGCTAAAACAATGGGCTGAAATCGACGCGATCAACGCAACCGCGACGGACGATTTCGCCATCCTCAAAGGTGTCGAATGTGATATCTTAGAAGCCGGTGGAATGGACATCGAAGACGAAGTGCTGGCCGAAGCTGATTGGGTGATCGCCAGCGTTCACTACGGGCAGAACCAACCGCTGGCTCAGATCACCGACCGTATCATCGGCGCAATCGAGAACCCCAACATCAGTATGGTAGCCCATCCGACCGGTCGATTGCTTAACAAACGCGAACCGTACGAAGTTGACCTTGAAGCGGTATTCGCAGCGGCTAAGCGCTATGGGACGCTGTTGGAATTGAACGCCAATCCGGTGCGGCTTGACTTGAATGACGTTTACCTGGCGGCCGCCAAAGAGCACGGCATTCCGATCGTGATCAATACTGACGCTCACCGCACCCTAGGACTGGCGAACATGAAATACGGCATCAAACAGGCACGGCGGGGGGGACTGCAAGCGGCCGACGTCGCCAACACCAAGAGCCTGAAAGAGCTGATACGGTTGACCGGTCGATCTTAGATGGTGCGCCGGCAGGCCAAAGAATCGCTCTGATGGCCGGTTCGATAGCCGGTGGCTCAAAACGAGCCCACAACGCATTTGTCTTGAGTTTACGGCGTTGAGAATGGTACGACCGCGCGGTGCGTTCAATGTAACACTCTATCTCTGGAAGATTGGCCCGTTAAGCGGCACCGGTTGTAGCGAATTTCGATTGGGTCAGGAAACGCTGGAGAGATCTTCCGCCTGATGCGGTGCTGCAAATTTGATTGATTGTGTGGCTACCGAAATTGGTTCAATGCGCACGACCAATAAAAGTTATCAGAAGTTTGATTAAGATTTGATGTTCCAAAGAAATCTTAACCGCTGCATACAAAGGATGTGCTGGGCCTTGTCGAAACCTACGGTATGGATGGATGCTATCAACCGCAACGCTTGGCTCGGAAGCCTTGGGGCAGTTGCTTAAGCACCTTGGTAAATCGAGTGATGGCACAATAATCAATATGGAGATGAAAATTATGAGCCGCTTTACGATGAAGATGAAATTGGCTCTCGGCATTGCCGGCGCTGTTGTGGCGAGCGGAAACGTTCAGGCACAAGACTACTTTGAAACCTACGACGGATATGCAACCGACTACAGCAACTTTGAGGCTGCGGAACCGGAAGCGGAAGCGGATGGCCCTTGGCGGCTGTTTAACTTTGAAAATCTGAACGTTGGCGGTTGGTTTCAAACTGGATACCACTCACAAAGCAACGACCTGTTTAACAACCAACCCGATGAGTTCAACCTGCACCAGGGATGGTTGTACGTGGAAAAAGTAGCCGAAGCGAAAGACGGGAGACTTGGATTTGGTTTCCGCTTCGATGGCGTTTACGGTATCGACGCTCAGGATACACAGTCCTTCGGTAACAACCCAGGAAACTTCGATCTTGACGACAGCTTCCAAAACGGCGGTGGTTACGGGTTTGCGATTCCACAGTTGTACGGAGAAGTCGCTGGTGAGAACTGGTCGGTTAAAGTCGGTCACTTTTACACTTTGATTGGTTACGAAGTTGTGACCGCTCCCGATAACTTTTTCTACTCGCACGCAATCACTCAGTATCTAAGCGAACCGTTTACTCACACCGGTGCGATTGGTACTTTCAATGTCAGTGACAAAACTACGATTTACGGTGGTTGGACTGCGGGCTGGGATACTGGTTTCGATCAGTTCGAGGACGGTAGCAACTTCTTAGGCGGTATTAGCACCGCATTGACCGACAAGACAACCATGACCTACATCACCACAATCGGTGACTTCGGGGCCCGTGGTGGTGACGCTTATAGCCATAGCTTTGTCTTTGACACTGCGGTTACTGACAAATTCAATTGGGTTCTTCAAAGCGACTTGCTTCGCGTCGAAGAAACAGGAGAAGACAACGTTGGTATCAATCAGTACTTCATCTACGACGTCAACGAAAAATTCGCTGTTGGTGCACGTGTTGAATGGTGGAAGGGTGACACGATCACGGGCTACGCTCCTCACGGTGGCGTTCTACCTGCAGAAGGTTCGCACTCTTACTACGACCTAACTTTGGGTGTTAACATCAAGCCATCGCAGAACTTGATCATCCGCCCTGAGTACCGTTACGACTGGTCGCCAGCGTTGAACTACGAAGAAGGTTACTTCGGAATGGACATCATAGCGCTGTTTTAAGCTTCAGTTGATTTGAGCGAAACCTCAAATTAAAAATATGCTTGCAATAGCGGTGCCTTAGGAATGAGGCACCGCTTTTTTGCGTAAAAGTCAGGTCTAACCTACTTCGTGTACCTTTCGCCACTGCGCCAGACCGGACAGTTTGAAAGGAAATATCATCAGTTGGCTCGCAACCGACTGCCAGCGGTAAGTTTACTCTGCGGGGTTGCCGATAATTCCACAACGACCACGGCAAAATTTAACAAGTGATGTGCGATCTAACTGTCTAGCGGGTTGTTATCCTTCGGTTGAATTGAAATTGACAGGTTGACGTTGATCAGTTGGGGCGTAAAGGGAATAATCTTCGCTTTAACGCTTACTGCATCGCTAGTTGAATTTTGCCAAAAACGTTAGAACACGTTGTCGTTCTGAAGCAACCAGCGTGATCGAGTTCACTAGATTTTGATTGAAAAAACATGAATCCTCGTCTAAAAAATTCACTGTTTCTGGTCGTTGCATTGGTAACGGTGCTGGGAAGTACGTCCGCCTGTGACGCGCAACAATGGGCTCGGTCTATGTTCACCGAGTTTTCTCATGACTTTGGCAACGTCCCCAAAGGACAGCGTCCTAAGCACCGATTCGTAATCGAAAACAAGTTCAAAGAAGACATTCAAATCCGAAATGTCGTTTCAAGCTGCGGATGCACGTCGGTTTCTGTGACCAAGAAAACGCTCAAGACATGGGAAAAGGCTGAAATCGTCGCCGTTTTCAACAGCCACGCATTCGATGGATTCAAACAGGCCACCGTTACCGTTCAATTCGAACGTCCTTACATCGGGGAAGTGCAACTGACGGTGCGGGGCAACATCGTGAAGACCATGGGGCTAAGTCTGTCCCCCAAAGAGATCGCTTTTGGGCAGGTCACCGCATCGAATCTTCCTGAACGGGTGGTGAAACTTCAGGCCCAAGGCGATCCGAGTTTCCGCATTGTCGATGTCAAAAGCACCTTTCCACACATCAAGGTGTCGTTGAAAGAAACATCAAGAAACAATCAACAGGTCAGTTACGAACTGCAGACGCAGCTTAAACCCTCCGTGCTTGCTGGTGCGTCCGATGGCGAATTGTTTGTCGTTGTCGAACAACGAAACGGCCGCCGGCAAATACCGATTCCTTTTAGCGCGAAAGTCGTGGCGATAAAGATCAGCCCCGAAGTCCTCACACTCGCAAACGTCAAACGCGGAGAGGAAATCAAAAAAACAATCATTCTGCAATCCGAACGTGCATTCAACATCACCGACGTGAAGTGCCGAACGCGCGCTTTTCGTGTGAAACAAAAAAAGAAGGGCGCAAGAAAAGTCCACGTGGTCGAGGTCATCTACACCGGCGAAGATGAACTCGGCAAACATGAATGCGAACTCAGTTTCTACACCGACCTCAACGACGGCGTCTCGGGCGTGGTCAAAGCTATCGTCGACGTGGTAAGCGAATAGTTCGGCACGTTCGTCGGTCTTGAGGGGGAAGCTTGGGCAACGCATCGCGCAAAGTTCGAGGTTTTAAAAAAATGGATCTTCCCGGATTTCAGTGGCGAGCTTCGAAAACGTAGTCGTATTAGGTCGAATTCCCGATGGCTGTGTAGTAAGCGCTCTTCAGCGCGATTGTTGACGTTGGGTTTATTTTCAGGGTTCGCTTGAACCTCTGGAGCGAACTTAACAATGACACGCCAACGTAGCCGCGCGGTGAACACTACGCCTGAAACGATAACGACTCTCTGGCCAAAAGAGCGCGCTATATCGCCAGCCCCGGTCAACTACGCATCGACTTTGGCGACACCGATGACGCCGCCGATGCCACTGAGGGACTCGCCGGCGCGGTTGAAGAAGCGGACCTAATCCCTGCCCACCAACGTCGCAAACGCGGCAAGTCCAACAACGCATCACCGGCTCACTTCCCAAGTATCGAAAAAACAGTCGACGTTCCCGAGGCCGACAAGATCTGCTCTGAGCACGGCGAGAAAACACTGCTGCCTGAATCCAGTTGGGACGTGCGAGAAAAGCTGGTGATGATTTCGACCAAGTTCGAAGTCCACGTCCCGAAATACAAAAAGTGCGATTGTTCTGGCGAGCCACAGTGCGGCGTGGTCTCGCCCGAGCGACCGACCGGCATCGTCGAAGGCGACAAAAACGCCGCTCCGAAATGAAGCAAGCCACCAAAGGCAACAAGGGTAAATAGCGCGCGGTAGTCGAATACCGCACTTCTTCCGAAAGGGGCATCGGCTAATGGCACTCAGAGACGCTTGGAGTCCAAGTCGTGTGAAGTCGTTCTGCGCACGAAACCCATTCGGTATTTCCGGACTGACATTACGTCCTGTGAAGAAGCGAAAAGACTACGGATCGTTACGGATTCCGCCGGCCGCGACCGTGTAGTTGTCCACGAAATAGTTTTTCCATAACGTTTCATTGAACCCAAAGTCTTTTCCAGTGATACGTTGGAGAGCGCTTAAAGAAGAGGCATTGCTGACCTCTCTCTTAATCGTTTGCGGCCCGCCACCGGTGGTAAAATTTGACACCCCGTTACTGTTGAAGCTCGTGTTCAATCGCCCGGCTTGAGTCGCTCCGGGTCTGGGAACCTCTCTGACCGATACCAACGAATCAATCAGCGGCACTAACACCCGTGCCGCGTGTGCCCCTTCTACCTGTGAAAGTTCGCGGATCCCGACTGCCGCGCGTTGGGAGTAAGCAAAGGTTTTGCTATCCAAGAACGTCAACATGCGCCCCATGGCAAAATCTTGGTCGAAATCAGGCTGTAGCAGCAACGTCATCGCGCGCTCTCGGACCTCGACATCGACGTCGGTGATGGCAAAGTACACCAGCGCTCCGGCCGACGCCAGAGCCGGCGTTCTGCCGAATGCTTCGACGAACATCTTTCTTAAAACCAGCGGTTGATCCTTTTTCTTACCGCCCTCTTCAAAGACAAAATTAGCAGATTCAGGGGTGACGACCTCAAACAACATCCGCTCAAGTGCGCTCACCGACAACCGAGCCCGTCTTATTTCGCGTTCCCACTTTGAGAACTGTTCTCGGTAAGATCCAGCTTTTGATTCGCGCTGATCCGCGTTACGGTTGACGCTCTCCGCCAACTTTGGCACCCAATTCGAACCGTCGCGCACGTAACCATATTTGCGATAGCGCAAATCCTTCAGCGACCATTGCCCATTGAAATCCTCATACCCCAACAGCTGCCTAGCCTTTTTTTGGTTGGGGTCGATTGCGATGATGTTCTCCAAATGATATTGGATCTGATCTTTGAATTTTGTGCGTCCGCGCGTCTTCGATTTACACCAGTCAATGATCTCCCAGTTGGCTTCCACCGTTGCCGGTAAACTGTCACGCATTTTGCGGTACCGGCGTTGATCACTATCGACCGGCATAATGGTCGCGATGTGTTTTTGTTCCAACTTCACGATACTGCCGGATTCGGTCTCAAAAATTGCAAAGCTTCGTTTCTCGGTCTCTGTTTGATCGATCAACCGAACTTCAATTTCGCCACCGCTTCGCAGCTCGATCTGGTCTTCGGGGGGCTGCGCCGATCGATCCTGACCATAGAGATCGACAGCGGTCACAACCAGCGCCACGGGCGCCGTTGTGAAGATGACAATCACGGCCAAAAGGGTATTGCTGAACTTCATGGGGCTTGCGTGGTTCTGGAAACTGAATGCGGATATAATAAGTATCGCACTGGCGCAGTAGCGGTGCATAGCAAAAGTTTAGAAAAAAATGGCCTAACATGGCGAAAATTAGCTACGACAAGATGGCGAAGCTGTTTAAACGGCTCGAAACCAGCTACTCCGCTGGGATTGGACTGCTGGCGGCATACCAAAAAGAACGCACCATCGGATCGCCGCAAGATCGACTGCAAGCCAATCGGATCGTACAAGCGCTCAAAAACGGCGAAGCTCTGGCCTCAGCGATGCGGTCGGTCGAAGGTTATTTTCCTGAATTGGCGGTCGCGGTCGTCCAAGCCGGCGAAACCGGCGGACGGCTGGAAGAATCGTTTCGCCGATTGGCGAAGCACTACCGAGACTTAGTCGCGTTCCGAAACAAGTTTTTAATGTCGATCGCATGGCCGGCGTTTGAGCTGGTCGCGTGCGTGGGGATTTTTGGATTGCTAATTTTGGTGATGCACTACGTGATGGTCAATATCGGCGGCTTAAAAGAGTCGATCGATTGGTTCGGGATGGGCAGCACGACAGGCAATTTTTTATTGTACCTTAGTGTGATGACTGTAATCTTTGGAACGATCGCTTTAGTAATAGCCGGGGCGAAACTAGGCTGGTTTGGGACATTGCCGATGAAGATCGCCAGACGCGTCCCTATCCTCGGAAAGACAATCGAAAGTTTGGCATTGTCACGATTAGCCTGGACGATGTCGGTTGCCGAAAACGCCGGAATGGACGCCTTGGAAAACGCTCGACTGGCTTTGTCGGCAACCGAAAACTACTACTACAAGGCGCTCCAGCCGAAGATTTGCGATTCTTTACGTTCGGGCGAAACATTTTACCGATCTTATAAAACCACCGAATCCTTTCCGCAAGATTTCTTGGACTATGTTGACGTTGGCGAAACCGCTGGAGAATTGGCCGAAACGATGGACCGTGCGTCTCATGATTACCAACAAAAAGCGGAGGTTAACATGAAAATTCTGGGAACGATCGGTTTTGTGATAATGTTTGGTTTTGTCGCAATCATCATTGGCGGATCGGTGATTCTGTTGGCCAAGAAACTCTACATCGACCCCATCAATAATTTAGCGAACGGTTTATAATCCCGACCACAAATGATTCGGCCATTGCCAGATCAGGTCCCAACGGATTCAAAACCGTCGCATCATAAAGCGACGCTTTGCCGGACAATCTTTTTTAACACTCAACTGCATGATAAAAAAACTTACGATTTTTGGTGTTGGCTTGATCGGCGGTTCCCTAGCCTTAGCTTTGAAAAAAGCGCGGTTCGTTGAAACCATTGTTGGCTGTAGCCGTGATGAAGCGCACCTTCAAAAAGCCGTCGATTTGGGTGTTATCGACGACTTTGAACTCGACCCTAAACTGGCCGCCCAAGGTGCCGACATAATCTTTCTCAGTGTTCCGATGCGGGCGATGAAACAAGTCATGGGAGAATTTGCATCGATCGTTGGCCCCGACACGATCATCACCGACGGCGGCAGCAGCAAAGCCAGCATCGTAGCCGCCGCAGAGAACGTTTTCGGATCCGTTCCCCCCAATTTCGTTCCCGGGCATCCGATCGCGGGCCGGGAGAAAAGTGGAGTCACTGCGGCAATTGAGTCGCTTTACCAGGACCATAAAGTCATCCTCACACCGCTGCGACAGACAAACCCTAACGCTATCGCGACCGTCAGAAGGATGTGGGAGTCGGTTGGCGCTCATGTCGAAACCTTAAAAGTCAAACAGCACGATTCCGTGTTAGCCGCCACCAGCCACCTGCCGCACGTGGTGGCTTACGCGATGGTCGAAACGTTATCAAAAACGACGTATGTGGACGAAATCTTCCATTATGCGGCTGGGGGATTTCGTGATCTCTCCCGCATCGCATCCAGCGACCCAACGATGTGGCGCGATATCTGTTTGGAAAACAAGCAGGCGATTTTAGAGATGATCGATGCCTACCAACAGAACTTAGATTTGATCAAATCCAAGATCGCGGGCGACGATGC
>CALDYR010000117.1 GCA_937944405.1 uncultured Pirellulaceae bacterium | reverse complement strand
CGACAAACTTTACGAAGTCAAGTTCCAATAAACACGATGTTCCTCTAATTAAGTCGCAGGGCATGTTTTGACATCCGTCAATTCCGGTTCCGACGTTTGTTGTAGTTGGAAGGAACGAGATTCGTGAAACTGTTTTGTGGGACTACTTTGTCGTTGGCGGCGTTAATTTCGGCATCTTTGGTGATTGCTGTTTTTTTACATCGTTCCTCCCAAGCCCCGATCATCACCGTCGATCAAATTTTAGCTCTCCAAGGAGACGGAAATCAAAAGGATCATTTTGTTTTAGTAGACGTCCGCGCAGAACCTGAGACCGATGTATCGATGGTTCCCGGCGCCATCACCAAAACACAATTCGAACGAAACCGCAAATTTCATCGCGGCAAAACCGTCATCGCCTACTGTACGGTCGGCTATCGAAGCGGCGTCTACGCAAAACAACTGCGATCAAAGGGGTGGAATGCCATGAACTACAAAGGCAGCATCCTCGATTGGTGTGAAAACCGGTTGCCGGTCGTTACCAAAACAGGTTACCGGACGAACCGTGTCCACACCTACGATTCGAGCTACAAACTGGCCAGCGGTTATCGCCAGGTATTCACAAGATGAACGTCGGGGATCTGGGGATCTTTTTGATCCATCTTTTTCAGCCCCCTGAATACTGCTGTAAAAAGGCTTCGACCGCTTTCCAATAATCGGCTGAATCTTCGAAGCGGCTGAACAGGGCGCGCGAACCATGGTTGCCCTTGCTGGTGGGAATGAATTTTACTTTATCGTCATTGGCAATAGCGTTAAAAATCTGCGCCCAACTTGAGTATTCATTTTTGGCCGAAGTGATGAACGCGGGTGATTTGATTTTCGCCGCTGATTGCTCGATCCAATTCTTGGGCTTACCCGATCGTCCGAAATACTCGCCGGGAGCAAACGCTATAACACCATCGAGCAGTTCAGGGCGTTCTCCCGCGATCCGCAGCGCTAAGGCGGCGCTGTAACTGCTGCCCCACAATATTACTTTGCCTTTGGCGTGATCGGCTCGTACAAATTCAAGAGCCGCCACGATATCCTGTTCAGCGTCCACGAACTCAGTCGGCTTTCGCGCTTCGGTGGCAGCCCGATTCGTCTGATTGGTGACCTTGTTGAATTGGTCTTGTTTGCCTGATCGCTGGTCGATTGCCAGACAATTAAACCCAGCGGTTTGTAATTTAGGCGCGATCGCCCGGTACTCCCCACGTGACCAACCGGCCTGATGGCAGAGCACAACAAAGGGGTGATCCGGGGCGTTGGCGGCGTACAGGTCAGCGGTTATTTCTAATCCGTCTTGGGACGCAAAAGTCACTGTTGTGTATGCTGATCCCGTAGGAGGTTCAGCCGTTGCGATCGTTGCCAACAAAAGTAAAGAAATCCAAAGGCCGGATAAGATGCAGTTGAACCGTATCATGGAATTGTCCCGATCTATTTCAAAAATAATTTCACCGCTTTAGAATTTTGGCACAAATTCTTACATCAGAACAGTGCCAAAAAAAAACCGCATCCAACCCAGCCGTTAGGCTAACTTGAATGCGGTTTACTGATTTTACGTTTCTATCAATTGATTAAATCGGAACGATTTCTCAATCTTAGAAGGAACGTTGCAATTTACTGGCGGCGCCGCTTTTAAAAAACAACAATCATTTAACAATGATGAATTGCTAAAAAAGTCGCATATGAATATGCAATTGCCCGCCAAAATCACAAATTACTAAAACTCACCTAAAACATCTTCAAGGAACGGAATCACGCGATCGACCTCAGCTGGCAAGAACGGCGGTTCAGCCAGTTGAGAATCAAAACCAAATGGGCCATTCGCGTCTTCAATCTCCTGTGGAGTTCGAGGTCTGGTTAATTCGATCTCTGCAAAATTTAACAAGCTTGCGTCGAATCCAGTGATGCTGACCACGGCCAGCACAACTTCGGCAAATCCGCCGTTAGCGACTTGGCCGGATGCGTTCCGTTCGAGCAGAACAGTGCGGTAGCCGTCCTCAGCAAAACGGAACCGACCAAATATTCTACGAAATTGAGACGGTTGATTCGTGAAGCTTCGCTCAACAAGCCTACGTACAGAACGCTGGCGTGATTGTGGACGTGGCGCCTCGAAGATAATTTGATGGATCAGGTAGTTAAACCGATTATCCTGCAAAGCGGCGCGTTCGGTTGCTTCTTCTAGTATCTCTCGGGTTGCGCGAGAAGGGGTAAAAATAAACGCCTCCCGGGCTTGGTTGACTCTGGTATTAGCTACTAGAGTTGCACGACGTGCAATTTCGAAGGCTGTGGGGGCGATACGGCTCTGCTGAGAACGGGTCAGTTCTTCGCCCGAGATTTCGCCACGCGCCAACCGCCTAGCTAATTGAGACTCGATATTTGATAGACGCTGTGCACTACAGTCTGGAGCGGCCGTAACAGCCAACCCAACCACCACGATGGCGGCTGCAAAAAAACGATTCTTGAGGAAATTCGCGATCATAACTCGAGCTTTCAGAAAATTAGGAGAAAAAGATGGCGGTCTAGCACCCCTACACCTCCACGCAAAAAACGCTTCCGGTACGGTATGCCAGTAGGCCATAAGAAAAAGCGTTGGACGGTAATCTTGACTGGCAAGAACTGCCAAGTTGAAAGGCAAGTCTCTCACGCGATCACGATCCCGACCCAAACGTACCGTGGAATATAGTAAAATGAAGGTCCCGTGTAACGCCCGCATTTGGGATAACAGCAAAAAACAACCAAAAAACAAAAAGACACGAGACAGTTGGCAGGGGGAAACGGAGCAAACGCTGGCATCGGCGTTCTTTGATTTCTGCTGAGATTCAAATTGCAGCAGAGTCGATCACGCTGGCGAATTCGCCGACAACGGCAAGCATGGGAATTCTTGTGTTAGCGCATTTTATGCCTGGGATGATCGCTCATATTGTGCCGGTAACCGGGGCTGACCAGCTAGCATGTCGCGATTAATTGTGTGGCCCTGAGATATTTCCTATTTGGAGGTTTCCACAAACGCGGTGCGAAATGGATCGCGGTTTAATCTTCTTCTGATGAATACGCTGTCTCGGGAGATGGGACGCATCTTCGAAGAGATGGCTGACTCTGAGAGGCATAATGCGCGTCCTGCGGTTAGTATCTGGGAAGATGATTGGAACTATGACTTCGCATTTGCTGCGCTCGGGGTTCAGGCCGAAAATGTCAACGTCAACGTTGTCGAGGGCGTGCTGACCCTTGCGAGCAAACGTCAAAGCTCTGAACAACGCGATTGCTTACGGCTGACGTCAAGAACGTAGCTACGATCACTACGAACGTCGATTTGTGCTGCCGGTGCATGTGGCGCCGACAACATCGAAGCCTCGTTAAAATCAGGGGGGGCAGCTTGTGGCGCTGTCAAAACGCCTGAGACCTCTGCTAAACGGATCGAAGTAAAACCGATTGAGTTCATGGGGCCAATCAGAACCGAAGCCCCCGGTTCGCCGGTTGAACGCGCGATTTTAAACAATGTGGCGACGTGCTCAAACACTAACGCATCGACGCACAAACATGGCGAAGGTGCCTAATCGGTAATCAGTGCTGGGCAGAAAGGCGTTGCTTTTTTCCGTTGGGGCGTTTCTCGGTTGGCGCGTTGCAAATGTTCCGAAACAGTGTGTTAATTTTGCGCGACTTTGAAATTTTTTTATGGACTGCCAGCGAACCTTGTTTGCTGTTGTTTGTCTTGACGGAACCCTATTTTTTTCCACACCAGAGTGAACCATGGACGTCAAACGTAAGCACAAACTGATCCCCACCGGGGACGCGACCGCGATTCTGCCGGTCAGCGATAACGTTTCTCCGATCACCGTGATCGGCAACCAAGAGATTCGAGAAACGTTTGACGATAACTGTCTACAGCAGGCGATCAATTCGCGCAAAGCGCCTGGGGTTAGCCAGCTGGTGCTCAATCCGGACGCTCACTTGGGATATGGCGCCCCCGTAGGTTGCGCGATGGCGTCGGCGACGCACATTTACCCAGGGCCTATTGGAGTCGATATTAAATGTTCCATGAGCCTACTGCAGATGGATTTGGAAGCCGATGCGATCGACGATCGTAAAATTCGACGCGCGTTAATCAACGCGATTTGCCGGCGAACCCCAACCGGTGCCGGCAAAGGACAACGCAATGTCACTCACGGACGCGCCGTCGACCGTGTTCTAGGGATGCAGGTTGCCGTCGAAGGTGCAAGCGCGAATGTTTGTAGGCAGTTAGACATTCCTGCTCACTGGGCACAACGCTGCGAAGACGCTTTTCACGTTGGCCACGATGATACCTCAGGAGCTTTGGCCCTTCGTTTGGAAAAATTGTTGGCACAACGTCATATGGCGAACTTTACTGACAAAATGCGTCAGTTGGGATCGTATGGTGGCGGAAACCATTTTGGCGAATGCGAAGCGGTTGAAGTTGGTGACTCAGAAAAAGCAAAAGCGACGGCTGACGTCTTCGGGCTTCAGGATGGTTGTGTGGCGTTTTTGTCTCACTGTGGTTCGCGCGGTTTCGGGCATAATCTGGCATCGGCGCAGTTCAAAACGTTGCAGTCAAAATTTGCGCAGTGGAACATCCCACTGCCTGGTGGCGACCGCGAATTGGTCTACGCGCCTCTGGGAACCGATCAGGCGAATGACTACTTGGACGATATGGCCTTGGGAGCGAATTTCGCAACGGTCAATCATATGCTGATCAATGCGCTGGTATTGGAAGCATTCCAAGAAGTAATTCCCGGTGTGCAAGGACATCTGGTGTACTTCATCAGCCACAACATCGCACGCAAAGAAATCGTTGACAATCAAGTTTCATGGGTGCATCGAAAAGGAGCCACCCGCGCGTTTCCCGCTGGACATCATGAGTTGGCCGATACCGTTTTTGCCGACACCGGGCATCCGATTCTGTTGCCCGGGAATCCGCGCGACGGTTCGGTGGTGATGGTAGGCGAAGCAAGGGCAGCCAATTCTTTATTCAGTGTCAACCACGGCGCCGGACGCATTTTGAGCCGTCGGCAGGCCAATCGGCAACTGGATCAGGCAACCGTCGACAAAGATTTAGATCAGCACGATGTGTTGAGTAACTGTCGACGTTACCCTTTGGATGAGGCCCCCGATGCGTACAAAAATTTCGACGATGTCCTGGCGTCAGTCAAGTCTGCCGGATTGGCGAGCTCGGTAGCGCGACTCAACGCGCGGTTTGTGATCAAAGACAGCGGCAAAGCGGACGATTGATAACCAGGCATATCGGATTCAATCGCAGATTTAGTGGGCGTCGGTGCCGCCGAACCCTGTTGGGCAGTGATAAATGATGAAGACATAACTGCGGCGAACTTAAAATAGTTTGAAGTCATCGGTGTGGATTGCGGTGGATTGGTGCATCAAGACGGCGTTGGCCAATTCAATCGCCATGCGTGATTCAAGGGCGACCCCGGCGCGAATCGCGACGCACGGATCGTGACGGCCTTTGTCTAATCGGTAGTCAATTTCAGTAAGATTCTTCTGGACGCTTTTTTGAGAGGTATGAATCGTTGAAGTCGGTTTAAACGCCACCCGCGCCACCAATGGTGCCCCCGTTGTGATGCCGCCCAACATGCCACCGTGGTGATTGGTCTGGTAGCCGCCGGAACGAATTGGGTCGTTGTTGGCGCTGCCTAATCGTGTTACGACATCGGCGCCGGCTCCGATCTCAACGGCGCGGACCGCGTGCAGACCACCAAGGGCGCCCATCAATTTGAGTTTGAGGCTGTTGTACAGCGGTTGGCCGGCAAGCGCTGGAACATTGACGGCGACCACTTCAACGACTCCGCCAAGCGAATCGCCTTGCTTCCGAGTTTCGATAATCAAGCGGGCTGCGGCATCGGCGAAGTCTCGGTCGAGTGTATAAATTTCGGCAGCGGATAACTTGGTTTGAATTTCCTCGACCGCCACGGGACTGAGTTGGTCGACGCCCACGATATCATTCAACGTCGTTTTCGATTTTAATTCGCCGACTTGAACGATGTTGCTAAGGAAAACGGTGCCGAAGTGCTGGTGCAAGAAAATGCGTGCGATCGAACCTCCTACCACGTCGCTGATCGCGCTGCGGTAGCTGGACCGCCCGCCGCCACGGTAATCGACAAACCCGTTTGACTGATGATGTTTGACCAGATCGGTGTGGCCGGGCCGGACTTCACCCTGATCGCCAGAAAATTGAGCGTAATGAGCGCTTTTCGAAGACGCCGTTGCGACAAACGCGGCGATCGGTTCACCAGTTGAAAAACCTGAACTATATGTCCTCACTGCCGCTTGTCTGTCAATGGTGACCGTTGGTCCAGTCAACATCGCGTCGTGGTCGGCATCGTCAAACATACCGGCGGTCAGTATGACTTGGTCGGCTTCGTTGCGTGGCGTGCCGTGTTTATTAGATCCCGGGCGGCGGCGATTGAGGAACTGTTGAATTGTGTCGCGCTCAATTCTAACGCCTGCCGGACAACCGAAAGTAATCGTACTGATGCCTGGACCATGTGATTCTCCGGCCCCTGCGACGCCGAAGATTGGCCCCCCAAAAATTTCCATCGTCTGCCCAATTTGATTGAAGTGATGCCGCTTGAAGGCGGCGAATGCGCCTCTATTCTAATCAATCGTTTTTTTTAGCGAACCCGGCAGTTGCTGAATCTTAAGCGCGTTGCTTCCTGATTCGCCGTCGGGACTTTCCCCACACGCAACAGCTTTACTGACCGCCAAACATCAGAAAGATAGTATTGATGGTTTGTATTCTGAGAGCTTATTAGCTTGCCAGCGCGGTGACACCTTAACGCTTTTTTACTTCAGGCCAGCGGAACAAAAAAGCATGCAAACCAACCGTTTGGCTAACCTGCATACAATTTGTTAATTCTGAATTTTAATCAATTGCTAAAATCAGAATGCTTTCAGCAAGTAGCAAAGGACCTGAAACGTCACAATTCACAGCCAGTCTCACTGCTGAACAAGCGCTTAAAAGTGCTGGCTTGCTGAGGCAAAGTTCGCGGTCGCAGAAGTGCCGATCGGGATAATAGAAACCCAAGAGATGCCCAATTGACAAATGATTCTCCCCCGTAAATTCGTTATTCGGCGGGCAACACCTAAGTGACGAAAACGTGATTGGGAATACCAAACTTAAAGGTCACTATTAAAAAAAGCAGCGCGCTGGAGAACAGGCATCACAGAACATGCAAGTCGCCGATATTACACAATCTAACAGACGGCACCATGATTGACCTAAAAAGTCAAACGCCGCGATAACTCAATCGTATTGCTGCTGCGGAAACGCGCAGGCTGGAGCGATTGGAAGGGGTTAATCCGCAATAGGAGGAACCGCAGCAATTGAGGCTTCGATTGCTGTAGGGATTTGGATTGCAGTAGGGTCGATCATGCCGGCCACTTCACCGATAACGGTAATCATGGGACTGCCCATATTATGGCGTTTGATATCTCGCGCTATCGTCGATACCGTACCGGCAACGGCGATTTGGTCAGCTTGGGTGGCGCGTTGAATACTGGCCGCCGGGGTGTCCGGTGAAAGGCCCGCTTGGATCAGTGCTAAGGTGATCGTCTGCAAGTGCTTATACGCCATCATCAACACCAACGTGTCGATCTTAACCAGTGCGTTGTAATCGAAACTGTGCGGTGCGAGGTTGGGATCGGTGTGCCCGGTGAGGACCGCGAAGGACCTCGCCAAACCGCGCGTGGTAACGGGAATGCCGACCGCTGCCGGGCCGGCAATGCAACTGCTGACACCGGGGATGACAACACAAGGAATCGCGTTTGCGCGGCAGGCGTCCATTTCTTCTTGGGCACGGCCGAAAACAAATGGATCACCCCCTTTTAGTCGGACCACCATTTCACCGGCCAACCCGTGTTTGACCAACAAGTCGTTGATCTCGGGTTGCTTGATGCGATGATGATCGGGATATTTCCCGACATCGATCAAATGCGCACCCGGTCGTGCCCATTGAAGAACTTCCGTTGGGATCAATCGATCATGAATGATGGTATCGGCCTGTTGAATTAGTCGCATACCTCGAACCGTGATCAGGTCCGGATCGCCGGGGCCAGCGCCGACCAGATATATTGTGCCACGGTGTGAATTCATAATTCAACTTCTAACAGGACGGTTCTAATTGAGGCAACGTAACGGTGTTGCCGTGCTCGAGTTCGGCGATTGCAAGTTCGACACATAGATCAGAGATTTCGGGATACATGCCGATCGGTAAATCGCAAATGCAAACGTTTCCCGATTCGGTGGTCGCCGCGTTTGGAAACTTGACATCCGGTCCACTGGGCAGGCCGAACGCCTGAGGGATATCGACCGTCGTGTGGGGACCGCGACTGATTAGAAACGGTACGATCAATTTGTGCCGCGTCGAAATCGTCTGAGCCACCGCTTCGGCTTCTGGATCTTGGTCGAGAAACGCAATTTCATAGCTTAACTCCGGTCGCAGTTCCTTCAATTGCTTAAGTAAATCATAGGTTGATTTACTACTGTTGGCGTTACGGCGAGTGCCATGCCCTATCAGTGCAACCGTGGTATCACGAGGCTCAAGCTGTCGTTCTGAAAACGTTTTTTCGACGCGCTTGAGAATCAGCTTTGCAATTTTCGGGTGCATCGCCACCACTGGCGAAACGTACAGTTGGAACTGGGGATGTTCGGGGTTTTCGGCTATCCGTTTAGGTATTACATTTTGTAAGTAGTAACCGACGCTGGTCATGACGGGGACGACAACAATTTTTTTGACGTTTTTGCCTTCCAGCAACCGCATGAAGTCAGCCATCTCGGGAAGCCCGTTGAGAAACGCTGGCGTGACGGCTGCAAAGATGTCCTTAATCGCAATCGCGGCGGCAAGGTCATGCAACGGTTGATTGGAATCAGGAGCCGCGGTCGAGCCGTGCGCTCCGAGGACCAATGCACAGTTTTTATATTGATTCATGTCGTCTGCTTTATTCCCAGTTCAGCGGCACGCGCGAACCAAAGTTGAGCCATGTCGTTGGGTTGAACAACATCATCGCAATGGGATTGTCTTGGGGGCCGGCATGAGTTGAATTTCTCTGTGTTCCAGTTAAAGCCCACTCCCCTGTCAATTACCCCAGTTGCACTAAAGGTTGGACTTCGTCAAAGGTCGCTTCTTCTTTTCCGGTGACACGTAGACGCCGTTCTGAACGTCCAAGGAGGCGTTGGTAAAAATCACCAAGTCCCTCACCATCGGTTCTGTCGGCAGCGTATTTTTTCAGCAACGGTTCCAGCGTCGATATCGTGTCTTCGACTTTCATGTCTGCGGCGTAGAGATCCGCCATCCGATCCCCCTCTAACCGACCGCCGACAAACAAGTGGTAAACGCCTGGGCGGCGACCAACAAACGCGATATCGGCGGTGTAGGGCCGCGCACATCCGTTGGGGCAACCGGTCATGCGGACTGTCAATTTAGTGTCCCCCAGCCCCATGGATTCAAGCTTGTCACCGAGTTCTCGAATGACATCAGGCATCGCGCGTTCCGATTCCGCGACCGCCAAACCGCAGGTCGGCATCGCAGGACAGGCCATCGAGTATCGCAGGGCGTTACTGAGTTCTTCAACCTTGGGCACTTCGAATTCGGCCAGTATTTCTTCCAACCGTTTCAGGTCGTTTTTGGACAGACCGGTAAACAGAAGGCTTTGCTGCGCGGTGAAGGTGACCCCGCAACCGAGTTCGGAAACAATTTTTTTGAAAGCCGATTTGCACTTTGTTTTTTCGTTATCGTCGATGCGTCCGTTTTCTACGAACACGCCGTAGAAGAATTTTTCATCGTCTTGTTTGTGCAGTCCCAGCCAATCTTCATTTTTGACTGCAGGAATCTCTTTGAAGGGATGCAGTTCGAAGTCAGCGCGTTTTTTGAATTCTTCTTGGAACCACTGGATACCCTTATCGCCGATCAAGTATTTCAGTCGCGCGTGTTTGCGGTCGTTGCGGTTACCAAAGTCACGATAAATGGAGGCGACGTTTTGGATGGCTTGAACACCGTCAGAAACCGCGACAAAGCCGACGTTGTAAGCGATCTGAGCGTAAGTCGCGGCCCGACCGTGACTCAACCCTAGCCCACCACCGGCGACCACGTTGTAACCGATCAATTTGCCGTCTTGGACGATGCCGATCAGGCCCGCGTCGTAAGAATAAATGTCGATCTGGTTGTCCCCCATCACCGTGACCCCGACTTTGTATTTGCGCGGCAAATAGGTTTCGCCGTAAAACGGTTCCACTTCGTCGGTCAGGGTTTGGCGTTCTCCGTCGATCCAAATCTCGTGATAGGCTCCTGTTTTAGGCGCCATGTCGACGGCAACTTCGTTGGCGGTGGCCCGGATTTGCGTGTAGATGTCGTCGGTGAAGGGCGGTGCGGAGGCCATAACGTTGCGGCATACGTCGCCGCAAGCGGCCAAAGTCGTCATCAACGATTCATTGATCGATTTGATGGTTTGTCGCAGGTTATCTTTAATCACGCCGTGGTACTGGATTGCCTGGCGAGTGGTAATGCGGATCGAACCGTAGGTGTACTTATCGGCCATCGCGTCGAGGTCAAGATACTGCTTGGCCGTCACGACGCCGCCGGGCAGCGCAACGCGGATCATGAAACTGTAGGCTTTCCCCAGTCCTTCTTTACGGCGCGGGGCGCGTTGGTCTCGATTGTCTTGTTGGTAGGTGCCGTGAAATTTCAGTAATTGCAAGTCGTCATGTTCAAAGGCATCCTTAGACGGGTCTTTGAGAACTTCGTCGATGGTGCCGCGCAGGTGAGCGCTTTCGACTTTCGCGACTTCGACTTTTGAGGGAGCGTTCTTGTCTTTGGCCATGATCGTTTATTGGTTGAGGGGTTGAATTTGTAATTTTGATTTGAATTTAGAAAATAACAGCCGTCAAATGTTGAAGTGCAGCCCACATTCATCTTTGTTCTTGCCGGCCCAACGTCCGGCCCGCACATCCGAATCGGGAGAAGAACCCGGCACCGCTTTGGTGCAGTGGTAGCAACTGACGCTAGGATAGTTTTGCAGATGTAGTTGATTGAAGGGAACATCGTTTTTCTGGATATATTGCCACACGTCCTTGCGATCCCATGCCGCGAAGGGGCAAAATTTCAGAAGCTGGTAACGCCAGTCCCAGCTGATCACTTCGGTGTTGGCTCGGGATTTGGTTTGAGACCGGCGCAGCGCGGTGATCCAAAGGTCAAAGTTAACAACGTTCTGCTTCATGGGGACGACTTTGCGAATGTGGCAGCAGAGATTCGGATTGTTCTTCCAAAGTTCGGGACCGTAGCTCTGGGATTGTTGTTTTACGGAAACGTCGGTCTCCCACGCCACGAAGTTCAACGCTTGATAACGCTCGGCCAGCTTCTTTCGTAATTGGTGTGTTTCGGGGAAAAAGAACGCGGTGTCGATGTAAGCGACCGTGATCGGCTCAAGACCGTTGGATTGGATGGCTTTGTCGCACATGTCGATCAATGCGCATCCTTCCATGCCAAAGGATGAAGTAATGACAATTTTTCGGTCGGTGAATTTTTTCAAACCCCATTGAACAAGGTCTTGAGGGGAGCTACTTTCGGAAATCAATGGTGGGTCGATGGGAGGGGGCTGGGTGGCCGCGGCGGGGAAATCACTAAGTTCAATCGCGGTTGCATCTGGCGTGGCCAGTTGATGCAGCGGCGTCGCGGTCGGCGGCTGGCTGGCTGGTGGCTGGCCCTCAGCTTGGGGCTCGCCTTGGGCTGGATTTGCACTGGCTTTTGTGGGATCGTTCATAATTGAGTCAGTTTGCGATAGATGGCTTGGGGTGGGCTGCCTTGCCCCGTAAGGTTTCTACAAAAAAACCGCAGGAGCCTCCTGCGGTCGTACGCCATTTTGATTGCAAATTGGAGCAACGATCTTGAGGCACCCGATGTCAGGCGGTCTTATAAATGCACGCATTACAACAGCGTTTAATGCGAAAAATACGGAGCCAAGAAATGTTCGTCACGTTAGCACTTCTATAAGTGAGAAAACAGGCCAAAGGAAACGGGGCAACAATCAGTCATTGATCTTCGGTCGGCATTAAATCGCCAAGCCTAAAACGGTCCGTGAATTGGACTCATCATGCTAGGGGGATGCCATTTTTATCGTAATTTTGGATTCGTCAAGCTCGATGCGGTGTCTTGACGCTTCGAATCACCAACGCGCTTACCTGTGAACATTATTTTGCGCACTCAGGAGTGTTTTATTTTGAGACATCGAGCGGGAAATGAGACAGATTTGGGTAATCGGCATCGCCATCAACGGACTTAGAACGATCCGATAAACCCATGCGGTAAAGTTTTGTTTTGCGTGAAATGTGGGCATTTTAGGCATTTCGAATCGCCCCTTCGTTTTCTTGAACTGATTGGCACACACCATGCTGTGCTGATATTGCAGCAGGCGGAGGTGTTCTTCAATTGATCTCTCAGAAGTATTGCGATCCTTCGCCTGCTTCTTCCCACCCCGAGGTCAGTGATTGCGTTTAAAACTTCCTTCCTAATTCATCCCTTGTTCTTTTTCGTTTGAGTTTCCAGCGAATTTTTTTGCCAACTCCCGCCCAACTCCCGCCCAACTCCCACCCAGCTCCCACCCAGCTCCCGCCCAACTCCCGCCCAACTCCCGCCCAACTCCCACCTAGCTCCCACCAAACGCACTTCTCCCTCCTAAATTAAAGGTCCCGCAGCCAGCCGGTAATCGGCTGGCTATTTTTGTCGGGGCCTCGGGGAGGAATTGGGCTGATGCTTTATCTGTGCTCAATTTTTACATAGCCTGATTGGCCAGAATTCCAACTCAGATAGATCATGGGGCAGTTTGGCGCCATGAAACGCTCCGAAGAACCACTTGTTGAGCCTGCGATCTTTCGGGCACGTCTTTTGAATCGCACGCCATTTTAAAAAAGCGACCGCGATTTGATGCGACCGTGCAGTACACCGCTGGGGAGAAAGCCGTTTTACTCTTGCCCGCCGGTTTTCTACGGCCTTTGGCGACCGTTGTAAATTTTAGCGCCCGATGCGGCAAACGTCTTCAGCACCTCGCAGGCGTCTGCGGAGCGCTTGTTTTCGATGACCTCGATACCACGTCGTCGATACTCAGATTGCCACTGGGGGTGGACCGGTCCTTCATCGAAACCTGTCAGCGATTCGACTTGTTTTCCCGAAGCACCGATGACGACGCTGCGAATGCCCGACCAAGGGATCGCCCCATAGCACATCGCACAGGGCTGAGCGCTGATCACCAGTTGGTAATCCGGCATTCCGTCCTGGCCCAGATCGAAAGTGCCGAGTATTTTCTGTGCCATCGTCAGTGTCACGATCTCAGCGTGGGCCGATGAAACATTCAGCGGGATGACGCGATTAACGCCAATGACTAATGGTCGACCGGTGCTTTTTTCGAAAACTCCGGCCGCAAAAGGGCCGCCTGTTTGGTATCGAATGTTTTTTCTTGAAAATTCGATCACAAGCTCCATGCGCTCCTCGATCGATTCGATAAACTTTGGCAGCTTCTCATTTTCGTCAATTACCCATTGGGGTAGGTCAATAATGGCGTGCATGCTTGGTTTTGCTTCAATGAAGTCGGTTTTTGGTCGATAAGTCCAAGGAGCGCAAAGATTCCTTGAATTCCCTGTACCTTAGCGGACCAATGAGGGAAAAACGACTGCCTTTCCCATTAGACGCGGCGTGAAGGCAGAAACTACGCCATCTTGAAATCAACAAACGTCGGCTCGTTGAAAGATCGGTCTAACGGAATACAATGGCGCGCTCGTGCGGCAGAAGTGAAACGCGTTTTCGATCTGCCTTTTTTTTACAGCCCTGGCATCAGCCCGGCCACACCCTTTATCGAAAACCATTTTATGAGCACTACAACTTCCCAAATCAAACCCGGCGTCGTTTCAGGCGAAGCACTTGACCAACTTCTTCGCCACGCCAACGAAAACAATTACGCGATGCCAGCGGTTAACGTCGTTGGAACGAACTCCGTCAATGCTGTGTTAGAGACCGCCGTTGAGGTTAACTCGCCGGTGATGATTCAGTTCTCTAACGGTGGTGGAAGTTTCTTTGCCGGTAAAAGCCTGAGCAACGATGGGCAAAAAGCCGCGATCGCAGGTTCTATCTCCGGCGCCCACCACGTTCACCAGATGGCTGAACTTTACGGCGTGCCGGTCGTGCTGCATACCGATCACTGTGCCAAAAAATTGCTACCTTGGATCGACGGGCTGTTGGACGCGGGCGAAAAACATTTCGAGCGCACCGGAAAGCCTCTGTTCAGTTCGCACATGTTGGACCTCTCTGAGGAGTCTTTAGAGGAGAACGTCGAAATCTGCTGTAAGTATTTTGAACGCATGAGCAAATTGAACATGACGATCGAAATCGAACTGGGCATCACAGGCGGTGAAGAAGATGGCGTCGATAACACCGATGTCGACAGCTCGAAGCTCTACACCCAGCCATCGGAAGTCAATTACTTCTATGAAGAACTTAGCAAAATATCGCCAAGCTTCACCGTGGCCGCCGCATTTGGAAACGTCCACGGCGTTTACAAACCCGGCAATGTTTCGTTGCAACCGATCATCCTTAAAAACTCGCAAGAGTTCATCAAAGAAAAACACGGCACCGGCGATTTGCCTGTGAACTTTGTGTTCCACGGCGGATCGGGTTCCTCACGCGCAGAGATCCGCGAAGCAATCGATTACGGAGCGGTAAAGATGAATTTAGACACCGACATGCAATGGGCAACGTGGAAGGGTGTGCTGGATTACTATAAGGCCAACGAAGGCTACCTGCAGACGCAGCTTGGTAACCCCGACGGCGACGATGCGCCAAACAAAAAATACTACGATCCGCGCGCGTGGTTGCGGAAGGGTGAACAGCAATTCGTCGCGCGACTAAAATCCGCTTTCGAAGATTTGAACTGCATCAACCGCTGTGAGGGATTGCTGTAGTTTTTCAAAACTCGCAGACCCATACTAACAAACGCCGGGCGTCATGATGATGCCCGGTGTTTTAAGTTTAAACGCAGCGATGAATACGGTGCGTTTGTTGACGGTCGATTGCAGGAAGCCTTTAACGGTGGCGCGTGACGTTTCAGTGGCGATTTCGAACGATCAATGACTAAGAGTTTGCGCTGACCCATTCTGCGATCGCGGTTGCGACCCAGTCGGTCCTCAGAAATTCCTGCTCCAATCGACCTTGAGGTTCTGATAGTAACTGCCGATACAGCAGGCGTTCGTTCTCCAGTAGTCCCTCTGGCACCGTGTCGCCGGCGGACACCGGTTCGACGACCGTTGAGCTACGGTGGGCAGCAAATGTTTCTCGGTCCATCAAGATGGGGGTCACGTCCGGGAGGTTGGCTCTGGCCTTACCCAACAACTGCAGTCCCCACGTGTCAATGTCTCCCCAGTAAGCCACGGATTTAGATCGTAACTGCGCGTTTGCGGTCCACTGAAGGTCAAACCCCGCCCCCAACACGGCGATAGTGTCCTGCAACTTCGGTAGTTGATGCTGGCAATTTTCATTTTCAATAATTATTACTCGCCGGCAGGGAAACGACCACCGTTGTAGTTCTGAACTGGAGACACGCATTTTTCTAAACGGCAACAGCGTTGCCGACAGGTCAGCCAACAGCAACCAGTGGCTACCCTCGGAGCGCGCGTCAAGAAAGCTCTCCAGGCCCATTGGGCTGACTTCGCCGTCGTACCGGACATCCAATAAAGACGTGACCAGTCCGGCATTGCGTTGAAAAAATTTAGTGTCAATGCCTTCCACGGGAAGAGCGCGAAGCGGGCGCCCGGCTGCACAATTTGGCGTCAGCGCCATCGCCAGCCGAGCGGCTTGGATGACTTCGGCTGCGGGTTTGCCACGCCATAGTGCCCGTCGCCGCACCAGCAAAGCGTGGAACAGGGGATCGCTGTTGGCCACCAATTCAGACAAGTACGCGAATTCCTCGCGCATGACTGCGTCGGCGGCGATGGTTACCCATTGCGTCGGTTGTTGGATGATCCATTGCACCGGAATGTCGACCGGTTCGGCGGCGGCCTGGTACTTCACCGGTTTCCACTGGACGTGTCCTACCGTCACCGAACGCCAGGCTTGGACATGGCGTTTGACGCGATCGAGGTCGTTGCGGACCATTTGGGCGGTTGGTTTCCCAATAGGTAACGCAACCGGCCATGACTGATTGACGTTCAACAGCCGCGTCTGGCGGATGTTGGCGATGTCCCATTGACGCCGTAGTTGTGATTTAAGTTCCGAAGGGGGTTTCATCTGAGTCGGGCCAGCCCTTCAAGGGTTTGCCATGAAATCGATGCAAGGCTAGATTGTTTTTGCGAACGCTGCACGCAGATCGCCCGCCGAGTATGGCGTTTCAGTAATCCAATTTCCTTATTCGGTGTTACAAAAATTGGGCGCAACCCAAATATCCGCAGGGCATCCACAATCCGTGTGGCCGCCGATTGTGAGCTTTTCGAAAACGCTTCGTCTAGGATCACCGTACCGTACAGCGGCCGCCGTGCGCCGGCAGGGCACAACGCGTAGCTTAGCGATGCAGTCAAAATGTGGCTGGCCATCAATTCTTTTTCTCCGCCACTTCCGCTTTGAGATCCGCTGCGGCGGGGTGATTGTTCGCCCGTTTTTTGATCGACCTCCACGACGTAAAACTCAAGCCGGTAGCGCGGGTCTAACAGCGCCAGTGATCCCCGCTGTTTTCGATTTTCGCCCGCCTCACGTAAAATCGTCACAAGATCCCGCAGCGCTTTATAGTGACTTTCCCCTTCGTCATCTTTGAGTGCTGCGGACGTAAGCTTGCGCTGTGCTGCTTGCATCATGCGCAACCGTTGATGAGAGATACGTTGCGGTTCAAGCTGCAAGTGTCGGCCCGATCGAAATTCGACCTTCAACAGCGTGTGATTTAGTTCGGCGATCCGGTGTTCGATCAGATCAACTTGTTCGCCAATACCGGCCAACAATTGGGTTACACCTTGATCGGACGATTCATTAAGGTATTGCAAAAACCGTTTTAGTTTTTCCGGTAACGCTTCTTTTTGCAGTACACGCAATTGATCCAAATACGATTCAATGTCTTCCAAAACGGCGTCCACTTGAGCCAGCGCCCCGGTATCGGCTTGCTTGGCTTTGCCCATGAAATTAACCAAACGCCTTTCATGGTCGGAAACACGTTGCGTTTGCTTTTTAAGTTCGCCGTCTACTTCGTTGGCGGCCGAACGCTCGATGTCGCCAAGGTCTTTCGCCGCGGTATCGTCGGGCACTGAAAAATAGTCATCCGCAGCCCGAACTTGTGCTTCATCAAGCCCATCGCCGATCCGTTGATCTGTTTTTTGAATCTCTTGCTGGGACTCTTGGGCCCGATGGTCCAACACGGCAAGAGAATTTTCAAGCTCCTTGATCTTTGCATGCAGGTTTTCTAATTCCCGGTTAGCCAGATCGTATTCCTGTTTGGCGCGACTGGTGTCGGAGTTGGGATCCAACAACGCCAGTCGTCTTTTTTCAGCCGTTTGTAAATCCGATTGAGCCAGCGGTAAATCAATCGTTGAAAACTCTGTTTCTTTCAGTCGATCAATGAACGAAATTTGCTGTTGGATTTGCTTTTGTTGTGACAGACACGATTTAAGTTTCTTTGTCTGTTCGGTCAACCTCTGGGACAGTTCTTGAAGCCGTCGTTGCAATGATTGAAGCTGGCTTTTGTTATCGAAACCCGTCATCCAGTCGTCTGTTAACCGGCGTTGATCCTGTTTTTCGAATTTGCCGCCACGTCCGGACATCGTGCCTTCGATCGTCAAACCGTGTTCGACTTTCTGCAACGCGGCAGCTGATGATACGCAGTGCCGGTCGCGTTGGGCCAGCAACTCTTTGGCCGCTCCGATAAACGGATGTTGTTTGAAATTCAATTTCTGAGTGTAACCGTCGTGGAAAAAGGCGCGCGGTTTTGCCGGCGCGGTCGCCGTCTGCAGGCGTACATGGATGCGATTGTCGCGCTGATTGACCCACCGCAGCGCGTGTTTAATTAATTTTTCCGAGATCAAAATTCGTAAACGCTCCGACCCAACAGCGCGTTCAATCGCCCCGCGCCATGACGCCTGATCGGGTTTTACTTCGACCAATTCAGCCAAAAACGGAAGTTGATCTTCTTCGACCGAAAGCTCTTGGGCCAGTTCCGATCGGAAATCGTGAAACTTTGGCTGAATGTTCGATCCAGGCCGCTGGCGTACTTTCTCAATGGCCGAGGTGGTTTCTTGGGTTTGGTTTTCTAAATCGCGCTGTTCGGATTTGGCATCAAGTGTTTCTTTTTCGGCTTCGTCTAATTGTTTCTGGATTTGGTCGCGTTTGGCGGAGAGCGCCGCTTGGTTTTGTTGCAGTGCGTTTGGAGTTATCGCCGGATTAAGCCCCAGCACGTTGACCGCCTGCAGGTACCGGTCGACCTGTTTTTGGCGTTCGTTAACGCGTTCCTGTAAAAGCCCAATCGTTTGCTCTAAACCACTAATCGCGTCGCCCCCAAGTTCAAGATACTTGTGATACAAGGTGGCGACGTGCGTTTTATGTTGGTCGGCCAGTGATTGTTGTTGGCTGAGCTTCGTTTTGTAGATTTGTGTTTCTTGATTGATTTTCTCCAGTTCGGTCTGCCATAATCGCTGGCCGGTGAGGGCAAACCAAACCGGGAGAAGATGCTTGCGCTGTTGCAGTTCGGTGTTTTTACGAGTCGCATTGACCCACTTGCGGTGTTCTGCGGCGACGGGCTCCAAGGCCTGTTGTTGCCGCCGGGCGTTTTCCAGTTCTTTGTGGATTCCGGCAAGATTGTCGAATTCGCCGGCCACTTCGATCGCGCGGTCAAAGGCTGATCGATCATCCAATACTAGGGCGCGAAAGATTTCGTCGATGCTGTTGAGTTGCTTCAAACCGGCGGCCCGATTGAGCAACGAAAACGCATTTTCTCCAACATCAAAAAATTTTCGCGTATGTGCGAGAAATGCTTTTTTGCTGTCGAAGATTCGGTGACGTGCCGTTTCTCGGCCGATTTGTAATAACGCGCGTAAGCCCTCTTCGTGCAGCAGGCGGAGCCAAGCTTCTAACGACTGGTCTTCGGCTTGAGAGAAAATCCAGCGGCGTTTAAGGTCTTTGGCGGATGTTCCGCTGCCGTCGATCCACAATAAACCGCCAAGGCGTAGCGTAGATTCGCCAGCACCATAGGTCGCGCAAATGCCCGTCACCGTCTTGCCTGGACGCGAAACGTCGGCACCACCATCAGACCCGTCGCCCCCCAACACGCCCCGTACGTACGACATCAGCGTTCGATCACTTTCATGCCCGCCGGTGGACGCCAGATTGTAGCGCGGGTTGGCAACCAACAAGGTCATCAGCGCGTCAACCAACGTGGTCTTTCCGCTGCCGGTAGGACCGATGATTGCGGTCCCCAAGGGGTCAAAGTCGGCTTGATGGAAACCAGCAAATGGCCCCCAGTTATAGACCTCAAGCCGATTCAGTAACCACGTCGGTTCGGACGATCGCGTTTCACTCGCCGAATCGCTGTCGCGGTAAATTCGTTGTTGAACGCTATCGGACATCGCGCGCTCCTTGGTCAGGTTGTGACGGCGGGTTGGTATCTGATTCGGTGGTTTTCGTCTCTGGTTCGTTTGCGGCATGCCGTTTCAGTATGGCCAGCAACGACTGAAGTGCTGCCGGATCGGCTAAATGGGCGATCAGCGGGCGAATTGTGATTTCGTGTTTTTTGTCGACTTCGGAAATGATGCCGTGCGTTTTAAGCTGATCTAAGATGTTTAAGAGGCGGCTTTCGTTTTTCGCGTCGCTGTGGCTGTCTTCGAAATATGTCAGAAACTGAGGCAATAGGTCGTCCACGCCAATCCGTGCGGTTGCTTCACCGATTCCTGCCTCTTGTTCGTGTGCGATGAACGCTTGACGTAAAATCGCGACCATCAAAGACTGTTCCAACGTCAAACGCTGCCTCCGGACCAGCGGATGCGACCACGCTTGATCGGGTTCGGAATGGTCGTCCTGTTTCACTTTCAATAGTCCAATACCGCGCAGTTCATCTAAGTGGAACGATAGGTCCAGCGGTTCCAGAACGCCGCCGACCGCATCGGAATGAATCATTGATTTTTGAAACAACGGCCCTTTGGTGGATTGGTCGATATAACCGTACCGAAGTAGCTCTTGGACGACGTCCTTCACGTCGCGCGGTGTCGAGGCGGACGAAGATGCCGCCGACGAATCAGCCTGATTTGCAGCGCTGGGGTCGGTTAAACCAGGATCCTCGTTGGTTGCTGGGCTCGGTGGTGCTGCGTTGGAGTCTGGGTCGCCAGCAAGCATGGCATCGAAAATGTTGCTCATTCCAATTTTTCCACATCCAGTTTTTCGGTCATCGCGTTGTCTAAACTAACCAGCGGCGCATCAAAACGCGTAATTTGATCGTCCCGGCCGATGATATCAAAGGTTTCTCGTTCTTCGGTCACTTCGACTCCCGCCTGACGCGCCATCGCCAGCCAGTAGGTTAACGTTTCGAGGTCGTGAATCGGGGGCAGTGACTGAGAAAGCGCAGCTAAGGTCATCGGCGTGTTGGATTCGCGCAGCCGCGCCAGCGTTTGCTCAAACAGCGCCGTCCGGTCGAGCGTTTGCCATGCATCCCAAAATTCATCCCCCATGTTTTCGGGGTTTGCATCGGCAACGGTGAAGTTTAATTCATCTGGTTCATCGGTTGCGATCGCGCGCGGCAAAAGGCGCTGGATCACCGGTAAGTTGGCCGATGAAATGCCAACCGGCGGCAATGGGCTGGCAGTGCGTCGAATTTTTTGAGACGTCCAATCGACGTGCACCGCGGTATTGAAAATCTGTTGAAGTATCGCTCCGACACGCATCTGTTCGTCCGCTAATCCAGACGATAGGAAACCGCGCACGTCGCGTTCACTTCGCGCGCGAGCTTGAATCACGCGCTGAGATTCTTGAACCAGACGTGCAACCAGCAATCGGAGGTCGTTTTTTTGCTTTCGACGCAGTGCTTTGTCGCAGCTTTCGTCTTGTAGAATCGATCGAAGTCGCGCTTTCATCAGTTCCAATTCGGCTGATTTCTTCAGTTGCTGGTGGAATCCATCGAAGACCTGTCCCTCGTTGGTTTGCACCAAGGCGTCGTGGCTGTTTAAGAGTTCGTCAACGATGTCGCCGCGATGTTGCTGTTGACCGATCATGCGCTGCCGCAATGTTCGATCAGCGTCGCGGTAGGAATCTTCAACGCGTCGGAAATCGTCGCGCAGACTGATGGCCAATTGATAAACCTCTTGAATACCTTCTGCTGCCGCCCGTCCGGAGAGCACGTCGAACTGGCCGGCTTGGACATTTTTCAGTTCCTCTTCGAGCTGCCCGATTCGTTGCTTCAGTGCGTCGGCGCGATCGGTTTGACTGCGGGACAACTGCGTTTCCAAAGTTTCGATCGCGCGTTGGACGGTTGCCAAACGCGAGGCAGTCGACGTCATCGATTGGTCTTCGAGGCTTTCAATGAAACGCAACGCGCGTTGCAACGCATCGGTGGCCATAATTTGGCCCCCACGTTCGACGATCAAGCCACGTTTTAACCAAGTGCGAATTTCGCGCCGTGCTGCGAGTGAGAAATCGTCTTCGATATCGAATTCAGAATCGTGAGCGTACTGGGCAAACATTTGAGCCAGTTCTTCGACGGTGTCGTCGAAATCGATTCCTTCGGGGTGAGCGTCCAGTAGCTGTTTGAGGCACGCGACCATCAGCGGCGCATTTCGCGCGGCCAGCAATTGCCAAGCCGAGTGGTTGCGTTTTCTGGCCACCAAAGTCCGGCACAGGTCAGTGGTGGGGTTGGTTTTGTCGGATCGGGGCATCGCGCGTGTGAGCCGGAGATTTACAGGGGTGTGTTCGATCAGCCAACATCATATAAAAATTTCTCGCACAATGGATACCTTTTGTGTTCTGCGGATAGGGTTTGGGGTCTGCCAACGGACATTAACGCCGATGCGAATTGCCGTTCACCTTCAAACCACACCGTAAGAGTAGCCGGATTCGCCAGAATTCAGGGCGGCAATTTTAAAATCGGTTGCAGATTAGGATCGCATTGAAGCACTGTTTGCGCAATCGTCGACCGGTGCGGTGCGCGTTGCAGATTTCGCTCAAATGATCAGGAAACGTTGCTCTGCCCGCCGCTGGGGCTGCCACCGAATTAGCTCAGGCAGCGACTTGACTATCGTCATCAGGCGTCGGTCCTGTAATCTTTTATTCTGATAAACCATAGGTCGGTTAAGAGCCACGGAGCCACGAAAGTTGGGCCCCTCATTGTTCAGGCCCAAGTCTGCAAATCGAGAATCAAACCAAGGTCAGCCGAAAGGCGTTGACTTACTTCGTCTGCTGCCTGATCACATCGGCCAGTGATTCAGATGAAGTAAATTCACCAACGATACTGGTGCCCGGGAACATCAGTTTTGGGACGCCGCCTTTGCCCGATCTATCGTACAACTGCACCATCGATTCGATGTACCTGCCCGGTATGCGGGAGGCAATTTCAGCATCCAATTTGGCTCCGTCGACCAAAGATTTTGCCAGATCGGTAGCCTGAGCGAGGGTTAGCGGTTGGGCGCTGGCGAACATCGCTTCGTGAAATTGGCCGAACTTGTCTGCGTCAGTTCGCCAAACCGCGACCGCCAGTTTTGCGATGTCGCAAGATTCGATGAACTTCGGATCCGTTTTTGTCACCGCGCTGTTGCAAGCGGTGTTCAGCGGTATCGGTAAGATCATCACTGAAACGTCGCCGTTTAATAGTTGCTTCGCTCCGGTAATGGCTTTGTGAGTCTTGCGGCAGTTGGGACAGTTGTAGTCGAGCATTTCAACGAAAATGTGCCGGGCCTCGACCGAGCCATTAAGCGGCCATTGCTTAACATCCAGCTGGATCGTGCCGCCGTTGATTCCAACGGTCCGCCGTTTCGATTTTTTGGGTTTCGCACCCGAACCGTTGGACGCATTTCCCGATTGCAAAGGAGAGGTGAAAGCCAGCATTGTGATCGCCGGGCGCACTGCCGACACGAAATGTTCCGGCGAAAATAACTGCATCAGCGCGTTAATCGTATTGGGCCGTTTGGTTGCTGCCACGGGCGCTTCGAACACCGCCGCTTCGGCACTCTCAAGCGGGGCTTCGAATAATCCACCTGCTGGAGCATCGAAGGTTTCGAACTGCGTCGCCGCCGGTTCGAAAGTCTCAATACGAAACTTTACAGGTTCGGGTTGATAGATCTGTCCCACGATAAGCACCGTGATTCCAACGGTTGCCAAAGGAGTGGCAAATTTCTTCACGTCGATACGGTTGGGAACCTTCCAGACGGCAACCAACGCCGCGATGATTCCGCAGGCGTGAGCCGTTAAGCAATAACTGCAAAGGTGCTTCAAGACGAACACCTGTAAACCGGTGAACCAAATGGCTGCCAAACCAGCAGAGATCGCAAACAGTGCTACCGCTGTCCAAGCAAACCGTTTTAAGATCACGGAAGTTTGAAACACCGCCACGCCCAATGCCGTTGCAAGTCCCAAATAAGATCCGATGGCTAACGCGCTCACCGGCAATCCCATCCACAGCGACCATTTGCTGCTGGTGACGTGACTGCAATCGAACACATTGCCACTACCACAGCCCGCGATTTTTGACGAAGTCAGCGACGCCCAAGTCAGATACCCTGAGATTCCAATGGCCACGACACAGCACAACGCCAACACCCACACCCAAGGCGCCGATAGGGGATTTGGAGAGCGATCGTCGGAATACCGGTTTTCGAATTTTTCAGAAACGGCCGATCCGTTAGAAAATTCAGCGTGATTTAGGCTGCGAGGCGCGGTACTCATGTTTTTACTTTTAAGAAGAAAAGTTAAATACGAATTGCGACCAAGCTTCTATTGAAAGGCCGCCACAAAATAATCCTCATCAACCGATGAGATATCTCGACCAATAGCCTTGATACCACCGACGTCGTTGTGACCGAAGATTAGCTTATTTTTAGCAAACTACGCATTTCATCCAAAGATTAGTCTTAGCATTCGGCGAATTTTCTTCCCTTGAGTCTCAATTTGGGGGGAAGATAGCCGGTTTGGAAGGGTTCTGCCCCTGTCAATTGCCATGATCTGTTCGTTGAATCAAAAATCGCGTAACCAAAGCCGCGATTCAATACGCACAAGTTGGCCGCCGACTTGACCAAGTCGCGCCCAGTCTGCAGGCCAGCAACGGTCAATAAATGCCCCCTGTTATAAAACTTTGCCCCAACCTCAGCCAGTCGATATGTTATCGGACAAACTTGGACTCCGACCGCGCCCACGTGAAAAAAGACCTTTTCTAAAATGGTTACCGCGTAAAGATGGCCGAAAGTTCAAACACCGGGCACAACCGACGGGACGCACTTTCGAATTTGTGGAACAATCATCAATGGCGTCAGCGCGATACTACCGTTTTCAATAACGCAGCAAGGCGATCTAATCGAGCCCAACATTTTGCCTGGCGGAGGCATTACCTTGCGCTGCTTTTTATTTTTGTAGCGTCTTGGGAGCGTCCGCAATGAATCCTTGCGTTACTAAGAATTCAATCGACTCCTGCAGCGTGGCATCGAAATCGGATTGTGGTTGTTTACCAGCGCGTTGATTGTTGAAGAATCCGTGCCCCTTACCGGGGAACGGCACCAAGGTCGACATGTTTTCCGCCTGCTTCATTAGCCGATCAAATCGTCGAGCATTTTCGAAGGGCACGACTTTATCGGCATCGCCATGAAAAATTAATGTTGGCACGATTCCACCACGCACGTGATGGCAGGGGGACAATGCCATGCGTTGGGCCGGTTTGAATCGTTTCGCACCGTATCCTTTTTTCGTCGTGTCCAACACCGGGTTGAATAGGATCAGCGCGTTGGGTATCGAGCTAATGCTTGTGTCGTCCCCGTCTTCTTCGTAGCCTTCGATCATGCCGGTGCAGGCTGCGACATGACCACCGGCAGAACCTCCAGCGGCGACAATGCGATCTGGATCGACACCCAGTTCAGCGGCGTGTTGGCGGACCCAACGGATTGCCGATTTGCCATCCTTCACACATTCAAACGGCGTCGTGTTATGAGCACCTTTGGTACGGTATTCGGCTGAAAACGCAATCATACCCCGTTGGGACAGCGCGCGGGATTGGGGGTAGAACTGAGTCGGAGATCCTCCCACCCAACCCCCGCCAAAAAAGAAGACGATAGCCGATCGATTGTGGCGAGGCGATTTTTTTGGCTTTCCCTTAGTTGGGAAGTCGCGCGCGTCAGCACCTTCAGTCGCTGCGTTATTTTTTATCGGGGCATCTTTGGTGTCGATACTTTCGGGATCGCTGTCTTCGGGGGCAAAAACATGCAAATTCAGTTCTACATCGCCCACGGTTTTGTAAACCACCAACCGATCGGGGGTGAAGTCTTGAGCGCTCGCGACCGCGGGCATGAGTAGAAGTAACGGCAACATGGGTTTCAACATTTCGGATCCTCGGTGTTAAAAGGTCTCCAGCACAATCTCTGTCTCGGGCAACGACTGGACAAAAATCTTTCCGTATTGCTTTGTCTTGATCCTCGGGTCGAGCACAACAACGATGCCAGTGTCGGTCTTGCTGCGGATCAGCCTGCCAAAACCCTGTTTGAATTTAATCACCGCTTCAGGGACTTGGTAATCGCTGAACGGGTTGCCGCCGGATTCACGAATTGCGTCTAAACGCGCTTGTAGGAGCGGTTGGTCGGGAACGCTGAATGGCAGTTTCGTAATAATCACGTTCTGCAAGGCGTCGCCCTGAACGTCGACGCCTTGCCAAAAACTGTCGGTCCCGAACAAAACGCTGCGCGGCGTTGATTTGAATTGTTCCAACAGTTGCCCCCGTGGTGTGCCGGAAGCTTGGCTGAAGATTCCGTAATCGTGTTCTGACAACCACGGGGTTAGAGCGCGTTCGGTCCGGCGTAACAAATCGTAACTGGTAAACAGCACAAAAGCATGACCGTCGGTGCGTGCGACGTATTCTTTGATCGCGTCGACGCATTGTCGTTCGTGGAGTTCCCGGTTCTCCGAAGGGTTAGCCATATTGGTGACCAAAATCAATTTGGCTTGGTTTTTATAGTCGAAGGGACTGCCCAGCTTCAGCACATCGCCTTTGGTCATCCCGACGCGGTTGCGAAAGAAATCAAAGGAGCTGCCACCGGTCGCGATCGTCGCGCTGGCCATGATCACGCTGTCGGTTTTATTGAGTAGGTGTTCTCGGATCTCCGGCCCCACATCGATCGGCGCCGCCATTAAGTTGATCAATTGTTTGCCTTGGCGATTGAGCGATTGTTCTAACCAGTACACGCCGCCTTCTAACGATTGCAATCGCCAGCTTTCCAGGGCGTTAGCGACCGCGGTCAAACGTTCGCCGGCGGACGATAAATTTTGCTTCGCCGAAGCGTCCTTAATGTTTTCGGCCGCCTGTTCGACCGCGTTGCTGATCCCGACCAGTTTTGGAGAGAGCTTATTTGCCACGATGCCCGGTTTGGTGATACGAATGCTGTTATTGCGACGGTTGGTATCGCCGGAGTGGCGTTCGGCCCATCCCAGCACGTCGTTGAAGAAAGTTTGCGATTCGGCCAAAGCACGCACCACCATTTTCTGGGCTTCGCCAAGTTCATGCACCACCAACAGGCCTTTATTACGTGAACCGTTATAAAGCCGTTTGAGCGTATATTCGACTTGCCCCATCGTGATGCTGATGCCCAAATGGTCGCTGGCCACGTCGACGACGGTGTGGGCTTCATCCAAAATCACGGTGTGGTAATCGGGCAAGATATTTACGCCCAATCGCCGCAAGGAAAGGTCGGAGAAGAACAGTGCGTGATTGACGATCAGGACGTCGGCGTTTTGTAATCGGTTGCGGGCCTTGAAGTAGTAGCAATCACTGTGCTTGGGGCATTTACGGCCCAAGCAATTGCTGCTGTCGCTGCGCACTTCGTCCCAGACTTGGGGGAGGATTTTGATAGGCAAATCGCTGCGGGACCCATCGCCGGTTTCTTTCACCCATTTGTTCAGCATTGGCACTTGGTCAAATTCGTGTTCGCTGGCGAAGACGGTGCGCCCTTGGCTGGCGGCGTCTTGCAACCGCCGGAGGCTGACGTAGTTGCCGCGCCCTTTGGCCAACACTGCTGAAAACTCTAGCGGGATGACGCTGTTGAGGAAGGGGATATCCTTGTCGATCAATTGCTCTTGCAGGCTGATGGTGTGGGTTGAGACGACGATGCGTTTTTTGGGCTCGTCTTTAGCGGTTTGGTTTTCGGCCAGACTAAGAATTGCGGGAACCAGATAGCCAAAACTTTTGCCGACGCCGGTACCGGCTTCGACGATCAGGTGACGTTTGCTGGCGATTGCGTTGGCAACAGCATCGGCCATCTGGATTTGCTCGGCGCGATGTTCGTACGCGTCCAATCGCTGAGCGATCTTTTGGCTTTCGCCAAGAATGTCGTGTGGGGTAAGCATCAGATGATTGGAACATGGTTTGCGGCAATTAAAAACCGGGCCATTGTCACGACAGAAAGTATGACGCCGTGAGGCAGATTGTCGGCCCGATCCGAACAGGGAGGCGAGAAGATAGAATGCGTCAGAGGATACCCGTGAGGGGCTTGATGGTGGGAATCCAAAAATATCTTACTGCTGCTTTTTTGTCGGCATAATCTGCCCCGGCAGACTATGGACGGTGAGAAAGTTTGATAAAATTCTGTCTACAAAAACTTTAACAGGGACAACGCAAGATGAACCAATTAGATCAGCTTAAACAGTGGACAACCGTCGTCGCCGACACCGGCGATTTTCAATCGATGGCGGAATACAAGCCACAAGACGCAACGACCAATCCGTCGCTGATTCTGCAAGCCTCACAAGATGAAAAGTACCTATATTTGGTCCAACAAGCCGTTGACGAACTCAAAGGCGGCGGGGCGACCGGTGGTCAACTGGTCGAATCGATCATTGATCGGGTACTGATCCTCTTTGGCAACGAAATTCTTAAAGTGGTCCCCGGACGCGTGTCGACCGAAACCGACGCGCGCTTGTCTTTTGATACCCAAGGGACAATCGCCAAGGCCCGTACGCTGATCGATCTGTATGAAAAAACAGGCACCGATCGCGCGCGTGTTTTGATTAAGATCGCTTCAACGTGGGAGGGCATCAAGGCTGCGGAGGTCTTGCAAAAAGAGGGCATTAACTGCAATCTGACCCTCATGTTTTCTTTAGCTCAAGCGATCGCGTGTGCGGAATCGGATATTAAATTGGTGTCTCCCTTTGTCGGTCGGATCTACGATTGGTTTAAGAAATCAGAAGGACGTGACTACGTTGGGGCCGAAGATCCCGGTGTGCAGTCGGTCACTGAGATCTACAACTATTACAAAAAGTTTGGTTACCAGACCGAAGTCATGGGCGCGAGTTTCCGCAATATCGGTCAGATCACAGAGTTGGCCGGCAGCGATTTGCTGACCATCAGCCCGAAACTACTGGAAGAATTGCAAAACAAAGAACAACCCATCACGCAAAAGCTTGACGCTGCCGCGGCCAAGGGAATGGGCATCACGAAGATCATTTGCGATGAAAAATCCTTTCGCTGGATGATGAATGAAGATGCGATGGCAACCGAAAAAACGGCCGAAGGTATCCGGAAATTCTCTGCTGATATTGTGAAACTCGAAGGTATGATCAAAGACATGCTGAACGCTTCAGCGTAGTGGTATGTCGGGGGTTAGCAGAAATTGTCGCGCTTCCCGAACGTTAGTGGAAAGTTTTCGGGCGCAACAAAGTTTTCGGGCGCAACAAAGTTTCGGGAAGAACTGAAAAGGGTGACGCAATCCAGCGATGCGATGGAGGCACTGACCAGATTCGCAAGGCAGCCGCCGGCCACGCTTTCGCAGAAACATTCTCAAAACGTAACGCCTTACAGTGCTCACTTTTGTGCCCTGCGGCGTCGTTTTTATTTGACAACGTTTATTTTAGCTCCACCAACTCTTTGAAATCATGGGGCACGAAGAAACTACCTTGGGTGGTTTGCACGTGGTCGGTATTAAGCATCGTTTCTAAATCGCTGTTGGTAATTCTGCCGGCGAAGAAGGACTTGAACGCCGTGAGTACTTCGGTGACTTCGGCGTCGGTCTGGTGGACGAATTCAATGCGAAAATCTTTGATGCCGGTCTGCCACCATTGCTCAACCCATTGACCATCGAACTGCACTTCTGCGCCGAAGACCGTGTTGCGACAACCCACGTCGGCCATCACGGGGTGCTTGCGTCCCTGCGTGTCTTGAATGGAAATCTGGTGCTGTTCGCAGGGATGGCCGCAGTTGCTGCTGTCGGTGCCGTCGGATAGAAACCGGCAGAAAACACAATGTTCCATGTGGAAAACGGGGAGGTGGCTGTAAGCGATGACCTCCAGTTTTTCTGCTGGAATTTGATGGGTTAGTTCAGCAATTTGTTGGCCGTTGAGATCGTAGGTGGGCGTGATGCGTTTCAGCCCCATCGCCAAATACGATTCCACGGACAAAAAATTAGCCGCGTTGAGACTGAAGTCGCCAATCAGTTTCCCGATCGAACGAGGGTCTTGGACAAGATCCTTTAGCAGACCGCCGGATCGTACCAGCAGCTCACAGTCTAACGACAACAGGAATTTGATAACGTTTTGTTCGCTCGGTTTAAGAATCCTTGGGCTCGCGGCGCGGCACTGGATACCTGCCGCGGTGACTTTTTCAACCGAATCGCGCAGACCGTAAAGTTCAAGGTAATCCAACGTGATGGTGGCGGGATCTGCGGCGATCGCGGCGTCCAATTGATCGGCCGACCGAACCAAAACGTGCAGGTTTATCGACCCGGTTTGAACATCTCTGGTTGATGCTGGTGGTAGTGACGCGCGTTGTTGCAACATCGCATCAATAACAGGAGTCGTCGCGATGGGGCGTCTTTCCCCACTGCGTTCAAATAGGTCGTCCACCAAGGTGCGACGGATATTGTTCAGCTGGCTTGTGGGCAGGAAGACGGGGCTGTCGTTATCGAAGTTGATTTCGTGGAGATGGTACGGCGTCCCACCGAGTCTGCCAAGTTTCTCTGTCAAGGTTTCAACGTCAAGGCATCGTTTTTCCGCCGCAGCCAGCGGTTCTCCGCCTTCCATGGATGCCACCAGTCCGTTGTTGAGCGTCGCTTTGACCTTGATCGGTTGGCCGACTTTGGCAACGACGTGAAACGATACGGGTTTGGTGTGGACGGGCTTGCTGGGTTGAGTCAGCGGTTTGAGGTGTTTGATCAATTGAGCGTCGCGCGTTCTCCAGAGAACATCACCAGCGCGAATGCGGCTGAAATTGATTTCACCTTTTCCAAACTCAAGCTTCACATGTGCGTCGTCGATTCGGGAGACTTCGTAAACGTGGCCGCCTTCTTCGGGTTGGTCGGGGCTGCGCCAGGCGGCGCTATCAAACACGACGCCGTCGCCGCGTTTTATTTCTTGTGTGAACGCGACGTGGACGGATTTGCTGGTCACCGCCGCGACGGTGCCAACGCGCACGCCCCGGTTACGCGGAGATCGGCCTTGGACGACATTTTGGTGATTGACTCCTTCAATAAAGTGTGGCCCCAATCCGCGCGAGTAAACCTGAGTGATGTCGCTGAGTTCTTCGGGCGTGACTTCATTGGGCACATCCATCATCGCAAGATCGATCGCTTGACGGTAAGCGGCGGTCGTGACGGCGACATAGTTGGCGTCTTTGTAGCGCCCTTCGATCTTTAAACAATGCACGCCGATGTCAATCAGCTGCGGAATTTGTTCAATCGCATAGAGATCGCCAGGGGATATTAGGTAACGTAGCTCTTCGAGTTCTTTCTTTTGCCCGTCGACGATTAGGTCGTAAGAAAGCCGGCACGCTTGGGCACATTTTCCTCGATTTGCACTCCTCCCCCCCCATGCTTCGCTGCTGAAGCACTGCCCGGAATAAGAAACGCACAACGCACCGTGGACGAAGACTTCTAATTCTACGTCGGTTTGACCAGCAATTTTTCGGATGTCGGTCAGACTTAGTTCGCGTCCCAGCACAACCCGACTGCAACCCACCGATGCCGCAAGTTCGGCCCCTTGGGCGCTGGTGATCGACATTTGTGTGCTGCCGTGAATGTTTAAATCAGGCGCGATCTGTTTGGCCAGTTTCGCAATACCAACGTCTTGGACAATGATGGCGTCGACTCCGGCGTTGGCGATGCCGATAATTGCCTGTTCGGCCTGACGGATTTCGTGGTCGAAAACCAACGTGTTAAAGGTGACAAAGCCTTTCACGTCGCGCTGATGCAGCGTTTCGATGACCTCGGGTAGTTCTTCTAAATCGAAACCGACTTTCGCGCGAGCTGAAAAATGATTTAGCCCAAAATAGACCGCGTCGGCCCCGGCTTCGACCGCGGTTTGGAGCTGCGCCCAGTGCCCAGCGGGCGCCATTAGTTCTGGTTTTCGTCGTGTAACATTCATCGCCACAGACTATCAGGCCACCGAAGAGGTGAATAGGAGCAAAACGGCAAGTGCCGGTAGGTGGGCGGACAAACGACCGTCGGTCTTAGTTTCGACTACGTAGATTCAGCCCTTCGGCCAATCGGTTGATTTGGATACCAATTTCGATCGCATCGTTGACGGCGCCATTGGCGGCGCGCTGACCGGCGAGCGTTTCCAAGTGCTGCACCAACTTGCGACCGTTGATGGTGGCGATCCAGTCAAGCGGCATGTCGGATTTTAACTGCAGTAAAATTTCGCTGGCCAATTGCAAGTTCACACGGGCGTCGGCAAGATTTCCGCGCTGAACTTGCCGCCCACCCAATTCGGTACTGACCGAACCGTAAAGCTGGCGATAGGCCAGTATCTTAGGAAAACGTTGGGTCAGTTGGGCGATCGAGGTTTGGGCAGATTTCAGTGAGACTACGGCTTGATTTCGAGGCTGCGTTTGCGAAGCAATCGCTTGTGTTAAGGCCAGCAAGTATTGGTATTGCGGATTGGTCGGCGAAATTTGTTTTAGGTTCTCCAATTCGTCTACCGCGACCTGCAGCGTTTCGCGTGATCGTGGATCACCATCGCGGCTTTCACGCAGTGCTAGATGGCAGTAGCTTTCTGCTCGCACCACCCCGATGCGCTGGTTTTCGGGGTCGGTTGCTTTCAGCCGGTCGACTTCCTGCACCGCTTGACGCCCAAGATTGGGAATTTGATTTAACAGGTCTTTTACCGGTCCGTCGGTCGATTGACCGTCGCGGATCGGGCGGTCGAGTTCTAATTCTGCGGTAATTGGCGATGCGTTTATCGCTGGTGATCGAGGAGCGTACCCAAAGATCATTTTTACATGCCCCGAGGTAATCTGATTGGCGGTCTGCACCCATTTAAGTTTCATCGCTGGATCGTCGAACTGTGGGTGTTGTTCCAGTTGATCCTTTGACTGAAACAGGAGTTTTAGTCCCTGTTTCCATTGCCCCATCGAAGACAGCAAGCTGGCCATTTCGTTTCGGGTCGCGACCGCCGAGAGTAGCGTATCGAGAGATTCCGAACGCCGGTTTGCGAGATTTTCAAATTCTGCCAAAGCTTCTTGATAGGATTTGAGCGATCTTTCGGGTTGGCCGATTAAACGCTGGACGTTGGCAACCAAGCGGTTTGCGGTGGCGGCCTGGGTTTGAACGTCACGGCTGAATTTGTTGTCGATCGCCAACTGTTGGTAATAACCTAACATTTTCTCAACGAACTGAGCATCCTCTTGAGTGATCGCCTTTTCGATGCCGCCGATCTGTTCGAAACCGTAGACATCGCTGCCGTAGGATTTGCCGCGATTGGATTCACCTTCGCCTTGGGTGATGTATTGGCGGAAGGTTTGGTCGAAGGCTTCTAGGGCGATGTCGACGTTGGATTCGGCGCGATCGAGTGCGTGCCGGGTTACGGCGAAACCGATTGACATCGTGACCACCAGCAAACCGAGCGTCAGAATTGAAAACGCCGCCAGCCCGGCCGCCAACGGATTGCGTCGACTGAAGCGGATGGCGTGATCCCATGTCGACATCTTTCGTGCTGCGATCGGGCGGTCTGCGATAAACGCACGCAAGTCATCGCGCATTTCAGCGGCTGTTTGATAGCGCAGTTGTGGTTCGCGCGCGATCGATTTTTCAATAATCGTGGCCAGATCGTGCGGCATTTGTGCGTCGATCTTTTTGGGGGGAGAAGGCGACGAAGTTGTCACCGCTTTGATGATTTGACCGGGCGAAGAATTTTCAAAGGCCGCATTCAGTGTCGCCATTTCGTACAGCGTCAATCCCAAGCAGTACGTTTCGCTGCGCGCGTCGTATTGGCCCGAAAAGGATTCAGGTGCCATATACTGCGGCGTCCCGATGATGTCACCGGTTTTGGTAAGGGCATCATTGACGATGTTTTTCGCCAACCCAAAATCCGTCAGCCACACCGTGCCCTGATGATCTAAGACAAGATTAGCGGGTTTGATGTCCCGGTGCAAAATGTTTTTTTCATGGGCGTAGGACAGCGCATCAGCGATTTGCTGGCCGGTGTCAGCAACCCATTTATAACGCGCTTTTGCCGAAACGGTTTGTTGACCGATGGTCAGCGATTCGCGGTAGCGACTGGTGCTGGAATGTAACGAAGGATGTGTTGGCGCGGTGTCGATTTTGGTTTCGAAGTTGATCGTTTCGTTTAACCCGATCGCGCCACCTTTGAGGACCCGGCTGATCGGTTGGCCGTCGATGAATTCCATGACGTAGAAGTGCATCCCTTTATCTTCACCAGCCCCGAACACACTGGCGATATTGGTATGGTGTAAACTGGCCGCAGAAACCGCTTCGCGTTGGAAGCGCTGAAGATGTTTGGTGTTACTGATCGAACCGACGGTCATGACTTTGATCGCCACGCGCCGGCCAAGGGTTTCGTGGACCGCTTCGAAAACGATACCCATTCCGCCCCGTCCGATTTCTCGAACGATTCTATATTCGCCTAAAAAATCAGGTACGTCGATTTCAGTAAAACGCTGGTCAGGTACCGATGAGTTGGGCGAGTAGTTTTTTAGGCCTTCGATCATCGCGACCGATGAAAGGAGATCCGGCAATTCGTCCGCGTGGGCAGGATATTGATCAATGTAACACTGGAGGTCGGGGGTTTGGCCGCGACGAATCTCAGCGGTGAACTGATCGACGATGTCTTCGAGAGTTTTCGATTCGGCTTGCGAAGGTTTCATCGTGGTTAGTGTTCCTTGTACGAACTCTCTTGGAGAATCTCCTTCAGTCTTTTTAACGCTCTTAAATACCGTTTGCTGGCGGCGGAGGTGTCGATGCCAAGCACTTCGGCGGTTTCGATATTGGAAAGTTCTTCGAAGTGCCTCAGCGCGATGACTTCCCGGTCAAGTTCGCTCATCGTGTTGAGGCTGTTTTGCAGGGCCTCGATTTGTTGGGATTTTTCAATCAGTTGACTGACCGAAGTCATTTCGGCAACCAAATGAGCCGCTAAGGCCATCGATGTTTGACCCGCGTCATGTCGTTGGGGGCGGTGAAAGGAAATTTCCTTACGAACGTCACGTTTTTCAGCTTCGAAGTGTTTGCGATAGGTGTCAAGTAAGTGTTGTTGTGTTTCCAGCCGAATCCAAACAAAGAACGGCATCTCGGGTTTTCTCAAATAGCCGTCCAAGCGTTGAGCGGCACGAACGTAAGCTTCTTGGAGCACGTCAGATTTACTGACGCGCCCGTTCAAGCGGTAGTCCAAACGGAACTTTACGATTTTTTCCAACCGATCGTGTATCTGCGAAAAGTATTTCGCGAGTGCTTCTTCGCGATCGCTGGTTAGGTCCGCGATAATTTGTTTTTGGGCAGGTAATTCCATACGTCTATCATACCTGTTCATTTTCACGCGGAGAAAAAGAAATGAGGACAACAAATGGGGAAACGTGTCGAACGTTGCTGTATCACCAAGGCACAGCGTTAAACCACAGACCATCCCGCTGAGGTCGGTTGAACAAACCGGTGCTGTGCTGAGCTTGCAGTTGGGGCCCGCACGGCCCGGCGGTATGCTGTCGGCGGCGAGGCGGTTTGTAGCGTTGCCCCCACGGCGGCGAGGGGCGGCGGTCGAAGGCGATCGTCGCCGGAGGGCGCGATCGATCACTAAATATCAGTCGTTTCCTCTGTTCCGCCTGCTTGCGAGTCGCTTCTATCGCTTCCCGCGCCGGTTTGTTCTTCTTTGTTCATTTCTCCTTCATTCATATCCGCTTCATTCATGTCGGCTTTAGGCATGTCGGCTTTAGGCATGTCGGCTTGCTGGGCTGGGGTGGTGATCGAGTCAACCAGTTCGTTGAGGTCTTTGTAGTGGTCTTTCCCGTAAGTTAATTCTCCGCCGGTGTGGCCGACCCAACCAATACCTCCGGCCAGCAAAATGGCGCCCAGTTTCCACATCATTCCATCATCTGGATTCCGTCCGCGTGCCCCTTTGGCGAACAGGCACAACAGCAGCGCGACGACGGTGGAGATGATCGCGCCCAATCGATGCCAATAAACGGGCTGAGTCTGATCCAGAAAATCAGCGATGCCATTGACGGTGCCACGATGTTCCATCGGGCTGTAGAACCAACCCGAGGCCGTCGCAAAAATGGCGCCTAGGGTGCCCAACCACAAACAATAGTATGCACAATCGCTCATTACAAAACTGCCGCCCAAGCTAAGCATCCCAAACAATCCCGCGGCCAGCAACAAACCGATGGGCAAATGGACCGCCGCGGTGTGCAATGAGCCTAGCGCATTATAAATGCGCTGCCGTTCGGGCGAGACGGGTTCGACTTCGTCGGTTTCTTCGTCTCCGGATGCCGCTGCAGCCTCAGCCCCTGATAATTTTGCCCCTTGGGTAATCCAGTCACTTACTAATTGGATCTCTGCAAGTTCGGGACGTGGCTCGTGATCCACCGGCGGCATCAAATCATCGTCGTCCTCATGGAGCGTCATATAGACGTAGAGGTCACTGGTTTCAGGATGACCTGCGTTGACGTACAAAATCATTTCTTCGTCGACGTCGATGCGAAACTCTTGTTCGTCTTCTTCCCCGTGGCACTCGGTGCAGTACTTGTTGAAAATCGGTTTGATTTGGGATGCGTAATCTATATTTTGGGCGACTGCCGCGGTTGTCGCGGTGACAATCCAAAGCACCAAATACGTGGACAGCGCGGAGAGTGTGGTCTTCATTTCTCAATCCAACTTTGCTTATTCATCCAGAGAGCGTCTGTTTACCCGGAACTCGGCCCGGAGGAGCCCTCGTGTATTTTACTTAAAACCTTTTAACGATACTATCGGCGGATCGACGACAAGAGTGCTCTATCTTCGCACTTGGGGGGCACGAGTTCCAAAAGTTACAGCAGTGGAGCCTGATCTGCCGGTAAAATCATTATCTTCCCATCCCCCAAGCGGCCCGTGCGCGACACTTGGATTATTTGGTCAAACACAGCGTCGACAAATTCGTCTTCTACCCAGACAGCAATTTCCACTTTCGGCACAAAGGCGAGCGAGTATTCGTTTTCGCCGTAGCTTTCTAAGTAGTTCTTTTGGCGACCGTAGCCCTTGACCTCGCGAATGTTGACCTCTTCGATGCATTGCGTGGAAAGGTTTTGAATCACCTTTTCTGCGAGAAACGGTTTGATAATGGCGAGAATAAGCTTCATAGAATTTTCGTTAAGGTTTCACCGCCGCCCAAGTCCAATGGCGGTCTGAAGTCGAGGCGACCGTTTGAGCATCGTAACCTAAATCGACAACTATTTTTTGGACCTCGGTTAAGGTCAACGATGCGCGAAAGGATTCCAGAAAAAGACGCTGGCAGTAATCAGTCGCGTCCCCTGCATATTGCTGCACCCATTGTTTGGCGATCTCCTCCGATTGGGGGCGGACTAAGTCGCGCACAAATAAAATCCCGCTGGTTGCGGTAACGCGATGGAGTTCCGAAAAACATTTATCAGGGGCGGGAGAATGATGGATTACCGAATTGCAGATCGTTGTGTCAAATGTGTTGTCTTGGAAGGTTAGCGATTTTGCATCGTTTTTGGCTAAGGTGATCCTGTCGCGCATGTTGGCCGCTTCGATGTTGTAAATCGCAAGATCTAACATGTTGATCGCGTCATCAACGGCTAACACACGCACCCTATCGTCGCGCCGGCAAAGTTCGATCGGAATCAGCGCGGTGCCGGTGCCGACATCGGCCACATCGGTCGCCAAGCCATCGTATCCTTCGGACTGGCATTGGTCTGCGAACGCAATAAGGTCGTCGATGAATCGCCGATTGACGTCGGCGTGGTCCATCCGATTGTACTGACGGGCCGCTTCGATGGTGTCCATCAGTTCCGGTTCTAAGATGCGCTTCATAGCTCTTGTTCTCAAGCGGCAGTGATCTTTCGGTGCGACGACACGCCGTTGGAAATCCTTTTGGCGTTTTTTAAAAAAGAGTTCCACCCGAAATGGTGTGGCCCCGCATGCGATCAATGATTGCCTTTTCCGGTGAATGTTGTGTGATTCGCCAAAATTCCCCCCCGTAACCTTAGACATCGGGAATTCTGGCAAATCCGACTATGATTTCGAAGCTTCGATTTCGAAGCCTGCCACTATAGACTTCGGGACGCGCCCTAAACAAATGTAGAGTGTCTTCGATGATTCAGCTGATGTTCGCCGGGCGCGAAACCGACCTGCAGGCTAGGCCCGCAGGTCGATCCGCTGAGTCGAATAATTTAAGATGTCTAAATCGTGTTAAGTAACTCATTGAGTTTCTCGGCGGGGCGCATCGCGGCGACAACTTTATCTTCAGCCGGCAAGTAGTAGCCTCCGATGTCAACCGGTTGGCCTTGAACGCGCGCGAGTTGATCGATGATGGTGTCTTCATGTTCGGCTAAAGAGGTTGCCAGAGCCGTGAACTTTGACTTTAGGTCGTTATCATCATTTTGCGCCGCGAGTGCTTGAGCCCAATATAGCGCGAGGTAAAAATGGCTGCCGCGATTGTCGATTTCACCAGCCTTACGGGCCGGTGATTTGCCTCGGTCCAGCAGTTTCTCTGTTGCCGAGTCTAATGCCTGAGCCAGAACTTTTGCCTTGGGATTGTGTGCTACCTCAGAAAAGTGTTCCAGCGACACGGCTAACGCGAGGAATTCGCCCAACGAATCCCAACGCAGATGGTTCTCTTCTACAAACTGTTGAACGTGTTTGGGGGCCGAACCACCAGCCCCGGTTTCGAACAGTCCTCCGCCGTTCATCAACGGCACGATCGAAAGCATTTTCGCGCTGGTTCCGAGTTCTAAAATCGGGAACAGATCGGTCAGGTAATCACGTAACACGTTACCGGTGACCGATAGGGTATCTTGGCCGTCTTTGATTCGTTGGAGGGTGAACTTGGTGGCTTCAGCGGGCGAAAGGATTTCGATCTGCAGCCCTGCGGTGTCGTGGTCTTTGAGGTAAAGATTTACCTTCTCGATCAGTTCGGCGTCGTGGGCACGCGTCTGGTCCAACCAGAAAACTGCCGGGGCGTTTGTCGCTCGTGCGCGCGTGACCGCAAGTTTCACCCAGTCGCGGATGGGCGCGTCTTTCACTTGGCACATTCGCCAGATATCGCCGACCTTCACGTCGTGTTCGAAGATTGTTTCTCCCGCGTCGTCGGTGACTTTTACAACGCCGTTGGCAGGGATTTCGAATGTTTTGTCGTGCGACCCGTATTCTTCGGCTTTTTGAGCCATCAATCCGACGTTGGGCACCGACCCCATCGTTGTGGGATCGAAGGCGCCGTGTTGTTTGCAGAATTCGATGGTTTCTTGGTAGACCGCAGCGTAACTACTGTCGGGAATGACGGCTTTGGTGTCCTGTAGTTTTCCGTCGGCGTTCCACATTTGGCCCGAGGTTCTGATCATCGCAGGCATCGATGCGTCGATGATTACGTCGCTGGGGACGTGGAGGTTGGTGATGCCTTTGTCGGAGTTCACCATCGCCAATCGGGGGCCTTTGGCGATCGCGGATTTGAGATCGGCATCGATAGGATCGCGCTGCGATGCGGGTAAAGTCGCGATAGCATCGAGAATGTTTCCCAGCCCGTTGTTGGGATTGGCTCCCGATTTATCCAAGGCGTCGGCATGTTTGGCGAACGTCACACGAAAGAATTCTTTTACCGCGTGCCCAAAAATGATTGGGTCGGAGACCTTCATCATGGTCGCCTTCATATGCAGCGAAAACAGCAGCCCTTTTTCGTTGGCGTCGGCGATTTCACGATCCAAGAACATTTTCAATTTGCTGACGCACATCACGGTCGCGTCTACGACTTCGTCGGCGAGGACCGGGACGGCGAGTTTCAATACCACTTCGGTGCCGTCGGTATGGACGAGTGTAATTTTTAGTTTGCCGTCTTTTTTGATCGTCGTGGATTGTTCGTTATTGCGAAAATCGCCGGTCGACATTGTCGCAACATGTGTTCTGGAATCCGCCGACCACGCGCTCATCGAATGGGGGTTTTTACGAGCGTACTGTTTGACCGCGTTGGGGGCTCGCCGGTCGGAATTGCCTTCGCGCAAAACTGGATTGACGGCACTGCCGAGGATCTTTGAATAGCGATCTCGGATGCTTTGTTCTTCAGAAGTCTCAGGATCGTCGGGGAAGTTTGGGACTGCGTAGCCCTTGGATTGCAGTTCCGCGATCGCCGCTTTGGCTTGCGGGATCGAAGCACTGATGTTGGGAAGTTTGATGATGTTGGCTTCCGGTGTTTTGGCCAGTTCACCAAGTTCGGCTAGCGCGTCGCTGACTCTTTGATCATCGGTGAGGCATTCTGGGAACGCGGCTAAAATTCGCGCCGCGACGGAAATGTCGCGTGTTTCGATTTCGACCCCGCAAGCATTCGCAAAAGCCGAAACGATCGGCAAAAAAGAGCGGGTCGCTAACGCGGGGGCTTCGTCGGTCAGGGTATAGATGATGCGCTGTGGGGTTGCCATTTTGCTTCTGATTCTCAATATGCAATGCGATTTTAAACGTCGGCAGGATCGACTTGAGCGTAATCAAGCTCCGGCCGGTACGTTGCCAAGATGCTTATTGTGGGTCAAATACGCCGAATTGTCAGTACCCGCCGGTTTCGTTTTTTCCAGTTAACTCACTTTGTTTTTTGCAGTAGCGACTTTCGGTGGTGTGTGCGTGAACGTCGGCGTGCGACAGATCGTCGTGCTTGCGCAGCGGGTTGGGATAGAACGCTTTGCGTTTTTTTGAGGTTGGAATGAATCATGGCGCAACTACAAACCCGCATCGCGTTAGTGGATGCCGGTGTGCGACAGATTCACGTGCTTGCGGTGCGGGCTTGTTTGATCTGTTTGGCGGGTTGCAACGAACTAGTGATTTTTCGCCGCTGATGCCCCCAAAATTGCGAGAAAACGGGCCGTTGAAAGACGCTTATTTCTTGGGAGACGTCATGGGCTGTTTATCGGCCGGTTGTTTGGTGGTACTTCCCGAACCAGATGATTGTTTGGAGGCGCTTCCCGATCCGGATGATTGTTTGGCGGCGCTTCCCGATCCGGATGATTGTGCTGCGCTATCCTCTGATTTGCTTTTTGGCTGAAATTTTAGAGAAACCGAATTCATGCAATAACGTAAGCCGGTGGGGGCCGGGCCGTCTGTGAACACGTGTCCCAAATGCGCCCCGCAGCGACTGCAGATGTTTTCTGTGCGCGTCATGAAGTGACTTTTGTCGACGACGTCGATGATCGCGTCCTCATCAATCGGTTTGAAGAAGCTCGGCCATCCGGTTCCCGATTCGAACTTTGTGCTGGCGTCGAACAGCGGGAGATCACAACATTTGCAGGTGAAAGTGCCAGGGGCTTTGACCTTCAAAAGTTTTCCCGTTCCCGGTCGCTCGGTCCCCTTGAGTCGAGTAACTTGGAATTCGAGCGGCGTTAATTGCTGCTTCCATTGAGCGTCGGTTTTTACGACTTTGTCCGCACGGGTCAACTCGGGCGCTGCTTGGGTCGTTGTTGTCGATTGAGCACAACCGGTCGAGGCTGAGATCGTAAGGCAGGCGATAACGGTAAGTAGGCCCATGGGGTTCGGGTTCATCGTTTTTTCTCGAATCGTGTTGGTTGTTGAAGAAGTCTGTAAGAAATCACTTTTTTCATCGTTCACAAAGAACAATCGCGCGTCAACACGACAAAACGACACCGCGACAGCAGCGTTTTATCGGTTTCATATTCGGGATCGTGTGATTGTCCAATGGTGTTTGAGCGCTGAGGTTAAACGCCGATGATCAAGCATAGGCCCATTTGGTCCCACGTAGGTAGATTTTTTCTCGGTTCAGCGATCCAGTACGCACCGCTAACGCCGAAACAACAATTAAAATTAACGGTTTTCGGTGATGTCAAAAACAAAAATAGTAGTCCTGCTGGGATTCTTAATCACAGCAGTGGCGGGATACGTCTTGCTTCAGCAGTATCTGAATTTCGAATTCTTGGCCAATCAAGAACAGGGGTTGAAGGACTACTACGAATCCCATCCCTTGATTGTGCTGGCCGGAGCGTTTTTGATTTACTTCTTAATTACCGGGCTTTTAATTCCCGGCGCGGCGGTGATGACGTTGATCTGCGCTTGGTTTTTTGGGTTTGCGACATCGACGATTCTGATTAGCTTCGCTTCGACCGCCGGGGCAACGATGGCCTTTCTGACCAGCCGATATTTGTTTCGAGACTACATCAACCAGAAATTTGGCCAATCACTGGAAACGTTTCAGGACCGACTGGAAAAAGAAGGGGCATTTTACTTATTCACGTTGCGGCTTATCCCATTAGTGCCGTTTTTTGTTATCAACGCTGTGATGGGGCTAACCAAAATCAAGGTTACGACTTTCTGGTGGGTCAGCCAATTAGGGATGTTGGCAGGTACGTTAGTTTTTTGCTACGCCGGGTCGCGGATTCCTAACCTTCAGTCGATCCAAGAAAAAGGCGTCAATGCGGTCTTCGATCGCAGTCAAATGTCTCAAATTCTGATCGCGTTCGCCCTGCTGGGCCTTTTTCCACTGGCGGCGAAGAAGCTGCTTGGGGTGCTGGGAAAGCTCCCCCAAGAGGACGCCCAGGGGTGAAAAAAGGTTTTTGATACTCCGTCAGCGCTGGGCCTAGTTTGTCTCGTTGTGAAAAACAGTTCTCAAAACGAGACGGTTTTGCGTCTGCGGGCGTGCTCGTTTCGTCGCCCAATGTTCTTTCGCGGCTGGAAACATCAATAAAGCACGGAGGTTGCTCAAGAACGAAGTTCTTTTTTCACTTAGGGTGGTTTTGGCATGGAACGTGCTCTAGTGGATCGTCGGTGAGCGAACAACGATCTCACGCGTTCTCATCCCATCCGCCGTCTCAGGGTCTAGTTCGCTCACCTCTTTTTAGAAAATCTTACCAGACAGGCGATGTGCATCTCGTCTATGGTACATCTCGCGCTTTGTTTACGTGCTATCTGCGATTGCGCGTCCGTCTGATGCGGCAGGAACTGCGGTGTGATTACACTCCGCTTATTTTTCACTGTCGGTTCGACTTCCACGTTTGGTTCGGCGTTTAGGTTGGAGTGCCTGTCGATCAAGACTACCGTTAGCTTAGGTCCAGCATCCCGTCCGTCGCGCCCAAAGACCATGTTTGGTTTTTTTAGTAGATTTGGGGATTGGTGCGCTGAGTTTCAACCGATCTGCCAACGTTAACTCCAATGGCGCTGGGGAATCTTGAAAAGGTATGCTCCGCCGCCCCAAAGTAGCGCCGCATTTTTGCGCCGTATCATAAAAGCTTCGCAACGGAGCACGTCGCGCACAATCAATTCTCTAAGCCTTGTTTGGCATCTGGAGGCATGAATTTTTTTGCTACCGCAGACCATTTAGTGGATATTGCTTTGTGCAGAGAAAGTTTTAATTTGTCTTCGTTCTTCTCGAATTCAGCGTTCAACTTCTTGAGGGTTTTGGTTTCTTCTTTTTCCAGTCGCCCTTCAATGGCACGACGCGCCAATCGCGCGACCAGTTGAGCCACTTCGCCGCCGACCTTACTGATGCGGTCGATGCGAAATTCGGAAAGCTCGATATCGACCGACTTGGCTTGCGGGCGAAACACGAGATCCGGAGGAAACTTCGTCACGTCCATCAGTGACCGCAGTTCGATCGTCGCCGTTAAGTTCACTTTGGCTTTCCCGTCGACCGAAACGTTATAGAGTTGAACTCCTTTGACCCATTTGGATTGTCGTCCATCGATTTTCAGATTGGCAGCAACATGGACTTCGAACTCCATCTTTCCCTCTTGCGCTTCTCGCATGTTTTTCACCGAGATGGCAAATTGTTGCTGAGGATTCAACAGCGACACTTCGTATTTTTTCCACGTTCCGTGGTTGACCATTTTTTTCTTGCGGTGAGTGCGAATTTTCAAACCGTCGCGTTGGATGTCTACGCCATTCCATCGTTCTTCTTGTGCGCCCCAGTCTTTGTCTTCGTTAAATTGGTGCGGGATGTTCTTAAGCACAATTTGCGTGATCAGAGCGTCAACCTTTTCGCCTGCGTCAACGGGGACGTTTTCAATTTCGTCGCCAACGGGGAGGCTGCTTTTTTTGCCTGCGCTAGATCGTGGGACGTCGGCAGGGGCGGCGACTGTTTGGCTCTGTACGGGGCTACCGGACGCGTTTCGCATTTCTTGGGCGGAGGTCGCGGGGGCAAAAAACGACAGCGTTACAAGGAAGACCAGCGTTGGGATACAGTTCGATATTTTTTGTCGAAGGCTGAGCATGAGAACCTGAAAAGAGTTGGAAAGACCGATAAACGCTCGTTTCTATTATCGGAAATCAAAGGCGTAGAGGCTACGGAAATGCCTTGGGTGATCAAATCCGTTGATAGCACGATTTGCGATAGAAAAAAGTTTACTTTTTGGTGAAAATAGTCGCGCGGAGTCACTTGCTCTCCCGTTCATTTTCTCTCCCGTTAACGGGGCACTTAGGGTGCTAAAGCTGTTTTGATATCAGATCCAACCGACCGTTTGACTCGTAAGTTGACAATTGCGTTTATGGCCATGACGCTGGCGGTGCTGCTGGTGATCTACGTCATCGTCGGGCGCGATGACCACTTGCTGACCAGAGCGACTGCGATTCCTGCGGGGTTGCGGAGCGAAGAGGCAGGGGAGTTGGTGGGACGTATGGGCCGTGTCTGGGGCGGTGACAATTTCGAGTTTGGTGACGCCAACGCGTTGCACTACTTTTTCATCACCGGTGTTGATTGTCCCGAGCCTGGGCAGTCCTTCCATGTGGAAGCCAACCAATTTCTGATTAAGAACTATCAGGACAAGATATTGAATCTAACGATCGACGGATACGACGATCTCAAGCGCGAATTTGGCCATGCGATTCACATCGATGAAAAGGGGGGGCAGACCGACATCGGGCTGGAGTTGGTTCGCCATGGAATGGCTTGGTATGATGGCGGGAAATTTGAAGGATGTCGAACTTATCAAGAGGCATTTCGGAAAGCCCAAAAAGAGCAAATTGGATTATGGGCCGATCCTGATCCAGTGCCGCCGTGGGAGTTCTACGCTCAACAGATCAGCAGTCTAAAATAGTCCAGATGTATCTCGGTCTAGGGGGAGCGCCACCGGCAGTTGCGCTGTGACCCGTGTCGGCGGTTTAGCGATAACGCTCAACGACCGCAGCGGTTCGGTGATGGAGCGCGATTCTTAGGTCCCCTTAGCGAAAGAGGTGGCTGCTGTTCAATTTACGATCGTCAAGCCGCTGTTTCAGCTACCTCGGCGGCAGTCCCGGAGGCGGTGTGGGGGTAACAGCTTTTTGATCAGTGACGCAACATCTGCAGCGCGCACGCGCCTCTGCAGTCGATGCGCAAAATGGCGCATCCAATTGAACGCCCTATGTAGAGCGCCCTATGTAGAACGTCCACAACTTGGGCGGGCGTAATTCCGGTGAATCCCCCTACGATTCCGAAGCATGCCACTAAAATCGGGGAAGCGCCTGAAATTCTGCGCTGACAAACCGGGGGCAGCAGCGATGGTTTTTCGGTCGCTAATAACGATTCACTGAGCCGTTGCGTTGTGCCAGTCGTTTGATGATTGGACGGCGGCCACGTATCTTTTCGGAGAAATCTGGAGCGTCGTAGTAACGGTCGGCTAAATCGTTGACCAATGCTAGTGATTGCAGGTCTTTAAAAGGGATTGAATTGTCCAGTAGTCCGAGGTCATAAGCGTACTGTGCGGAATGCGCCGGCAGGAGGATGCGCCAATCGTAGTTTAACCGGTTGCCTGCGACGTGATTGACGTGCGTTTTTAGGTTGGTCGTGCAGTTATTGGTCAACGTGTTGTAAAATTCGGGCTCGACGGCCAGTTTATTAACACGGGCCATGATGTCGACGAATAAGGCTTGGGCCTGGGCGCGGGTGGCGACGGTGGGATAGACGTAGACGGCGGTGTCCTTGTGGCCAGTGCGAATTCGAATCAAGTCCTTCTCATCACCCACGACGTACATCAATTCGAATTTGGGCCCCAATCCCAGCACCGCTGAATACTTTTCGTCGTGTTCTTTACGTACTTCGACTGACACCACGATGAACGATCCGTCGGTTAGTCCAAAACTGATCATCGTGTGAGCTAAATCGGCGGCATTGTTGAATGGAGCCACAATATAGTCAGCCGATTGAATGTCTGAAATATCGATGGTGCGGTCGTAGTGTTGTACCACGTATTGGTCGGCGGTAACGTATTTGGAGTTGCGAATGTTCTTGATGGTCATCGTGGGTTGGCCGGGGCTGGCGATGACATAGGGCAGTGTCTCCATCTCGGGTGCCCATGGGCGATCGTTGGAGGGTTTCAGGCTGCCCACCAATTGGTTCAGCGACCGACCGGTGGTGGTGGTTGCTGACTGACAGCCCATGATGGGGGCCAGTAAAACCAAAACCAGAGCCAAAGCGTGATATTTTATCAACGTCATATGCGGGCTCATTTACCGATGCTGATATTTAGGTTGCGAACGCCTTGAGTTTCGGCGGTGCCGGTGGACGGGTGGTAGATGATTTTGCTGGCGGTTAGAAACTGGCGTTGTCCGCGCGCGGTTTGGCGATACCAAAGGTTTGCTGGTGATCGCGTTGTGCCTTCGACGACCATCTGGTCATTGCCATCGTTGTAGCTGATGCGATCGGCGGTTGATTCAAGGGTGGGGCTGGTGACGTGGGTGTTGCCGGTGGCGATCAGTTCGTTTTGGGGTTTGGCGCTGCCGGCGGGTAACCATTGGCTCAGCTGCATGTTTTCACACTTCAGTTTGATCGCGCCGGCGGGGAGCGTTTCATGGGTGTCGGGGTCGAGCGCGAAATCAAAGTTCGGTGCAGGTGAAAACAGCGTGCGAATGTTGCCAGTAATGTTCAGTTGTTTTTGTCCCAGATCGGCGATCAAACGGTCGTCAAAATTGACTTGGAGGTAGTTGATTTCGGTTTTGTTGTTAGCCACATCGGGTTGAGTGTTTGGTTGAGTGCCCAACCGGTTAAGCCCACCGATTCCAGCGACCCCTTGGCTCCCTTTTTGATGTGTGAAAATCTTTCCTGGCCCTGTGGCGTAAATGGTGTTGGTGGCGGCATTGATTGTCGCCCGTGGCACGACGAATCGTCGTTGTTGGGTTAGCTGTCCTGAGCGGTCGAAGACTTCGTTTTGGAAAATGATCGGTGCGTCGCTGGCGTTGAAACGCGGGTCGTCTTGGCCGACGTGGTCTTTGAAGACGCGCTGGGTGTCGGTGATGGAATTCACTAATACCATTTCGTTCATCTCCACATCACCAATTTTGCGACCTGACGAAAGCTGGCTGAAGTCGACTCGATTGGATAGTTCGACGCTGAGGGCTTGGCTGAGGGTTTTGGTTACCGATGGCTGGGCGCCGGTGGGGGCGCCGTAAGCCGTCATGAGGACGTTTCGTTCGAAGTAGATTTTTGATCCGTCGAAAACCATGCCGCCGGCGAATTCGACATCGATATCGCCCCGGGGGGCAAGATTCACCGGATTAGATTGATTCTGTGGTGGTACACTGGTTGCAGACACCAGTTGCATGGGATCGCCGTTTTTTCGTTGACCGGCGGATTGTTTGATGTTCATCACACCTGTTCCGGCCACCCAGACTTTGTTGGCCGATTGATCAAGGTGAATGTCTTCTCCGCTGAGCGCGAGTTCTTGCGAAACAACGGTGGCCAATGCTTCAGCAGTGCCTGCGACCAGTAGCCGAAAGGTTTTTTCGCCTTGCGGGACAATCCGCACACGATTTCCGGCGACCTTCAGTGGTGGTTGGTCGGACCCTTTTTCGGGTAGTTGGTGAATCACGATGTTGCCGTCCATTCGCAGGTCAGCCAATTGCATGTTATCGCCGATTTGTGATAGCTGGAGTTCTACAGCGTCGGTTTTGAATCGGATGAATTGTTTTAGTGATTTCGTTTCGTGCGCCGGCGGTGATGAAGTTGCAAGTTCGGCGGGCTGTTGGTAGGTGGCAAGCTGCAGCGGTGCAAAGTTGGGTCGCGCGGTTGAGTCAGATATTTGCCGTAGCTTGGTTCGAGGTTGGGTTTGAGGTTGGAGCTGGTCGACGATGGCCTGGGGGAACTGCGGGCGCATGACTTGATGGGCGTCTGTTCTTTGGCGCCTAGGGAAATTCTGCTGAGAAATTTTCTGCCGAGAAGGTTGCTGCCGAGAAGGTTGTTTTACGAAGGATCTCTGTTTTTTGAATTCCTGCTGGGACAATTTATTTTTCCCATCTGAAGGAACAGGGGTTGGCCATCGCGCGATCAATTTGCGGGCGACACCGTCGAGATTGGGGGAAATGATGGTGACCGTTTGTTCGGTGACGATCTCAGCGGGGCGGTATTCGTATTGGGTCGCGGTTTTGATTTCGTGCAGCGCGATGCTGATTCGTTCCGAGGAAATTTGAGTGTCATCTTGCACCAGAACTTCGGCGGCACCGTCGATGATGATTCGTTTTTGTTTGTCGGCGTGTGGCGCGATGGTGAGGCGGCGTTGCCAACGGGCGAACAGGTTTTGGCGTGGGTCGTCGGAGCGCCGGTAAAATTCACCTGGTCCGATTGCTTCGAGATTCCCTAAGGATTGATCAGCGGACAGTTGATACTTGATCGTTCTGGCGCGAACGTTAATCTCGGGCCCGACAATCGTTACGGTGTCGGTGCTACTGGCGATGATTTCGTTGTTTAATGAATTGAACTGCAATTCGTCGCCGGTGATTTTCGTCCTCCGCGAGTTGGCGATGATGACCGCTGGTTGATCGGTGGTGCCGATCGCGCTGAGGTGTTTGATGTTCACCCCATTGGCTTGATTGCCTCTGTTGGATTCGTTTTTCGGGCTGTCGCGTTGGGCCCGTTGGCCAAAAGCAACTGTCAGGGTTTCGCAGCTGAGGTTGTCGCCGAATTCATCCAATTGTTTGCCGTAGACTTTTTGTTGGAACGTGGCAGCGCGTTTGTCGTAATCGAAAACAAATGGCCCGCTGCATGTTATTTCCAACGGGGCGCTGGCGGTGTCGAACATGAATGGGGGTTTAACAGTGCGCGGTGAGTTGTCGTCCCCAAGGACGCTTGGGTCCAGCAGCAGGCGATCGAGTTTGGTCAGTTCGATGCGCGAAATCCCTTCGATTGAGGAGAAGTCCTTTTTGATCTTTTGGTCCGATTGGGCGTGGTGGGTTAAGTCGATCGAAAGGTTTTTACCGCTGCCTTTGTGAGGCCCGAAAGCGAAGGCGACATCGCTGAAGGTTAGAATGCGTTCGGTGTTGATTTGGACGTTCTGTGTGATCAGCTTCAGCGTTTCGTCTTTTTCGTTGGAAGCCGAGGGTCGGAAGATGGTGACTTCGCCGTTAAGACTGGCCGATCTCATCTGGATGCCGGAATTTCCAGTGATGGTGATGGGGCCGTCGAATTTTAGCTTGGCTTCACCACACCGAAGGACCGTGGGGGGGACGGTGGGGTCTAATTTGGCGGCGAATGCGGTACCCGATTGATGATCATTCATGATCATCGTGAATGGGGTCAGGGTATAGGTTCCTTGGTCGTCAATACGTGTCATTTCTTGGAACAGTAGCGTTCCGGAATTAGTGAACAGCGTTTTGCATTGGCCTAACTCCCAAGCGTTGTTGGGCAGCAACTGGAACAGGCGGGCTTTATTGTCTTGCTTTTCGGGTAACGTCGCGGGAATCGTTGCGACACTGCGTCGGATTTGACCGGCGGGCCCCTCGATCATCGGCACCGCAAATTTGGCATACGCCGAATAAGCGCCGATCATCAGTGCCAGTGCCAAAAGGTACTGGGCCAGTGGGTGGGTCCGTCGTGGCAAGGGAGAGTTACTTTCGTGGAAATCAGATGGGTTGGGTACGAAAAATCAGTCAGGTTTATGCGATGCCGTAGCCCTGCAGTAATTCGTTCCAGCGTTTTTGGCTTTTGAGGATTAGTTCGACCAGTTCCCGGATTGCGCCGGTGCCGCCTGCAGATTTTGTGACGTAGTCGGCGACTTGCTTTACGTCTTGGGCGCCGTCGGCAACTGAAGCCGAAACGCCAACAAATTGCATCAGGGGAACGTCAGTCAGATCGTCACCGATGTAACATACGTTTTGAGGTGCGAGCTCCAGTTCGGTGATGATTTGTTTTGCGGCGGCCAATTTCTGTTCGGTGCCTTGACGGATGTAATCAGCCCCCAGCTCCTCCATGCGGAGTTTCACAATGTGGGAACTGCGCGCAGTGATGACGCCGAATCGGTGGCCCGTTTTCTGCCATAGCTTGATCCCCATACCGTCACGTACGTGGAAGGTTTTGGTTTCGATGCCTTGGTTATCGTAGGTGATGCCACCATCAGTCATGACGCCGTCAACATCCGATAGAATCAATTCGATGGATTGCATCCGCAGGTCAAGCTTCATCTACGGGTCCGTTAATTCAAGGGTTCTTGTTTTCGATCCAGTTTCGCTGGGATTCTAAAGAGGCCCTATAGGTACGGCAATGTTGATCCGATCACGCAGATTGGGAGGGCGCCGGTGCTAGCACGTTGTGGTCGGCATCTTGTCAGGGGCTTGGGAGTCCTGGGCGTCCTGGCGCGGGAAGGGAACGGGCCTGTCCATCCTGCAGCTCCATCCATCCTGCAGCTCCAGAGAGTTTGACGGGGATTGCTTTAGAAGATGCCGCATTGTCTGACGCGGGTAAACTTTCGTGGTAAATATTCGTGGTAACTTTGCGTTAATCGGATTGGTCAGCTATGGGGCGCATCGATCGCGCCATATACTTTGCGGATGCCGATCATTGAAATTAAGAATCTGACAAAGTCCTACCGGGTCTACCAAAAACAAGAGGGGTTGATGGCCTCGGTGAAGGGGTTATTCAAACGTGAGTACAAGGCCGTCCATGCGGTCAAAGATATCAGTCTTGAGGTCGAAGAAGGGGAGTTCGTGGCTTTTCTTGGCCCCAACGGGGCCGGTAAAACGACGACTTTGAAGCTCCTGTCGGGCGTTATCAATCCTGATAAGGGTACCTGCAGCGTTATGGGGTACACGCCATGGGAGCGGAAGAATCAGTACCGTCGACGGTTCTCTTTGGTGATGGGACAGAAGAATCAGCTTTGGTGGGATCTGCCGGCGTTGGAATCGTTCCGGCTGAATCAGCATATTTACGGCGTGCCCAAAGCCGACTTCGATGCGACGCGCGATCAGCTTTGCGATATGCTCGATGTGACGCGATTATTAAACCAGCCGGTGCGTGAGCTTTCCTTGGGCGAACGGATGAAGATGGAGCTGATTGCGGCGTTGTTGCACAAACCGGACGTGTTGTTTTTGGATGAACCGACGATCGGTTTGGACGTGATCGCTCAGCACAAGATTCAGGAGTTCCTCAAAGCCTACCAGCAAGAACAAAACAATACCGTTCTGTTAACCAGTCACTATATGAAAGACATCGAAGCGCTGTGCAAGCGTGTGGTGATCATTGCCAATGGTGAAATTTACCATGATGGTTCGTTGACGCAGATTGTCGATAAGTTCAGCGGTGATAAAGTCGTGACGTTGCATTTGGCTGATTCTGTTGATCGGGACGCGTTCAAGGATCTGCCTAACTTGATTGACGTAACGCCCCCGAAGATCAAATTTCGGGTACAGCGTGAAAAGGTGGGGGCGGTGTTAAGCGGGATTTTAAATTCGTACGCCGTCGACGACATTGTGGTGGAGGATCCACCGCTGGAAGAAGTGATCTCGAATGCGTTTTCTGCGGCTGAAGCGGCTGGGAAAGTGGGTTAGGGCAGTGATTTCAGACGCACGAACATGGTGGACTTTTTTTAAGATCTCGATCAACGAACGGTTGGTGTATCGCGGCGATTTTATGATCGGCACGCTGATGCGGTTTCTTCCGACGTTGACCCAGATATTTCTCTGGTGGGCAATCTACGATGTGATTTCCACCGCCGGTTCGGCTGACTCCAGCGGCGGCCCCGACGGGCAGATCGCGGGTTATCGGTACGGCGATATGGTGGCTTATTACTTGATGGTTACCATCAGTCGCGCGTTCTCCAGCATGCCCGGTTTGACCAGTGGGATTGCCAATCAAATTCGTTCCGGCGAAGTAAAAAAGTTTCTAATTCAGCCGGTCGACATGCAGGGCTGTCTGCTGATGCAGCGGATCGCCCATAAGTTGGTTTATTACTTGATCGCGGCATTGCCGTTTGCGTTTGTGTTTTACCTTTGCGGTGCTTTCTTTATCGATGGCTGGCCGGTCGCGGATAAGTTGTTGGTGTTTTTTATGTCTTTGGTGTTGTCGTTTGCGTTGGGTTTTTATCTGGAGTGTACGATCGGTTTGATCGGGTTTTGGTTTTTAGAGGTCACATCGTTAACGTTTATCTATATGTTGATGAATTTTTTACTCTCGGGCCACATGTTTCCGTTGGAGCTTCTACCGGAGGGTCCGGTCAATATCCGAGCCGTTGTCGAGTTTTTACCGTTTAAGTATTTGGCCTATTTTCCGGCTGCGGTATTCTTGGGGAAAGTCGAAGGGGCCGCGATGTATCAAGGGTTGGTGGTTGAATTGATTTGGGTGGTGTTTTTCATCGTGGTTTCGCGCGTGCTGTGGTTTCGTGGTGTCAAGCGTTATAGCGGATTCGGTGGGTAGCCCATGTCAGCAACACATCCACCGCGCCGGGAAGATTCGGCCTCCGAATCGTCAACTTTAGAAAGTTTGCAAGCGCGATTGTCTCCGTCCTATCTCCATGTTTTTTTGACCTTTGCCAGAAATTCGTTGGTGCGCGACATGTCGTTCCGGATGAATTTCATTCTGCAATGTTGTGCGACGATGTCTTGGGCGGCGATGAATTTTGGGTTATTCAAAATCATTTACCGTCACACCGAATCGATCGGGCGCGGGACGGGATGGTTCGAAGATGAGTTCTTCATTTTCTTGGGGACGATCTGGATTATTAACTCCTTCATCCAAACCTTTTTTATGGCCAATGCGGAGGAGTTCAGCGAATTGATTCGTACGGGCAATTTAGATTTTGCGTTGCTTAAACCGATCGACACGCAGTTCTTGATCTCGTTCCCGCGTGTGAATTGGGCGCAGCTGCCGAATGGAGTTTTGGGAGCGATTCTTATCTTAGTTTCACTGAACAATTTGGCGGCCGATCCCGATCGAACGATATACATATCGATCTGGAATATCTTTCCGTTTATGTTTTATGTAATGTGCGGTGTGCTGGTTATGTACAGCGTGATGATCGTGCTGGCATCGACCAGTATTTGGTTGGGGCGTAATCAAAATTTGTATACCTTCTGGTTTTACGTTACCAACTTTTATCGTTATCCGATGGAGATCTACCAACGCAATGGAATCGGGATGGCGCTGTGGGCGACGTTTACTTTTGTGGTGCCGATTTTGGTGGTTTCCAACGTGCCGGCGCGGGTGTTGGCCCAACCGATGGGGCGGTCATGGATGAACTGGGAAGCTGGTTATGCGGTTTTGGCGGCGGTCGGCAGTTTAGTGGCCAGCCGCTACGTTTTTAATCTGGCGCTCAAAAGCTATCGCAGCGCCAGTTCCTAATCGCAATACAGGTTCCTTTAAAATGCTCTTCCCGGATTTTCATGGCAAGTTTGGAATTCGTGGTGGAAATCGTCGTGGAATTGGCCCGAATTCTCATCGGCTGTGTTTACGGGAATTCGGGCCAATTCCGTGGCATTCACAGCAACCGACAAGCTTGGGGTGTGCTCGGTGCGACAAAGGTCCGGAAAGAACCATTGAAGACCGCTAATTGGTTTCCGTGAGCGGCCTCAATTTCATCGATTTGGATGACCGGGCAGGAGTCGTGCGGCTTGATCGTGAAGAAAGCAAAATGATAGCTCCGGGCCAACGGGCGGCGGTCAAGGGGCCTTGGGAATGCCTTTGAAGTGTTAAGATGAAAGTTTTCGTTTGATTTGAATTTTAGTTTGTTGGGATTCTAATCTGGTGTCTATGTCGTCCGGTTCCGAAAAATCTGACCTTGAATCCTTGGTCGCCGCTGCGCTGCAGTTGAGCGTTCAGCATCGTCAACGATTTTTGGAATGGTTCCCACCCGAGACGCGCGTCGCGATCATCAGACGTTTAGATCGATTGAATGAGGATTGCGATAGGACGTTGATCGATCACGTCAGTGACGAAGAAATTCAAGCGGCCGCAACGGTTTTCATTCCTCCAGATGCGTTGAATGAATCAAGCGTTGGTTCCCATGGCGCAAAGACGGTGGTTAATGACGGTAGCGACGGTGCCCGTCGTACGACCGTTGCTGGCGATAAGACGTCGGTGGCTGCACAGGCAACTGGCGATCGAGATAGAGATAATAATCGAGGCCCCGGAGACGATTCGGTGCAGGGGGCGGGCGTGTATTTAGTCAAGCTTCACGCGCGCGGGGCGATTGGCGAGGTATTTGTTGCCTATGACGAAAAATTGGCGCGCGAAGTGGCGATCAAACGTATCCGACCTGAACTCTCTCCCAATCCGCGCCGCGCGAAACGGTTTCTGCGGGAAGCCGTCATTACCGCGAAGCTTCAGCATCCGGGGATCGTTCCGATCTATTCGTTGGGCGACGCCGGAGGGTCTCCGCATTACACGATGCCGTTGGTTTCGGGGGTGACGATGGCGGACCTGATTCGCGACACGCATCGGGCCCTTGGTGGTGTGACGTCGCCTCAAAAATGGATGTCGGCGATGCGACCGTTGCTGCGGCATTTTATTGCCATTTGTAATGCGATCGACTATGCCCACACCGAAAACGTTGTGCATCGCGATCTCAAACCCTCCAACATTATGATCGGAAGTCGCGGCCAAACATTGGTCTTAGATTGGGGGTGCGCAAAAAACCTCAATGAAACCGAATCGGTTGAGGAGAATCTATATGAGCCGCAAAGTGATTCACAAAGTGAGCCGTCAACGGGGGACGACACGGAAGACCGATTGTCGTGTGCTACGTCCAGTTCTACCGCCGGCGTTGACATCACGGTTTCCGGTAGCGTCATGGGCACGGTGGAGTATATGAGCCCCGAACAGGCCGCCGGCGAAAACGAATTGGTCGGCAAGCCCAGCGATATCTTTGGGCTTGGTGCGACGTTGTTTTCTTTGCTGACCAACCGGCGAACTATCGACCACGATAGGGCGGGGGAAGTCGGAGTTGCATTGACGCAGGTCAAACGAGGCGAATTTAGGAGAATCGAAGAAGTGGATGCGCGGGTTCCGGCATCGATTGCTGCGGTCTGTCATCGCGCGATGGCATTTGGGCAAGAGGCGCGTTACCCGACCGCAGGTGAATTGGGTCGAGACGTTGAAGCTTTCCTTTCGGGAGATTCGGTGGACGCCTACGAGGAACCGTGGCATGAGCGAATGATGCGATTGGGTCGCCGTCATCAGACGCTGGTGACGACGTTGGCCGGCATTTTGTTGCTTGGCTTTGTTTTGTTGGTGGGTGTCAATGTTGTCGTCAACCGGCAAAAGGCGGAACTCGCATCCTTGAATTCTCAACTGACCGCTTCGGTCAGCGCTGAACGCGATCTGCGCGGGCGCGCCAATCGCAACGAAGACCTTGTCGTCAAACAGCTTTATGGGAATCAAATGTTGTTGGCCAGTGAAGCGTCAACCGAAGCCGGCGGACTGGGGCGGATGAGGGAGCTTGTTAGTAATTGGGCCGATGGCGAGTATGATTTTTTGCGAGGTTGGGAATGGCGGCATCTTAGCAATCTGGGCAGTCGCGAACTGTCGACCTATCAGATGCAATTGACCGCCAATCAGATTTTGACAACGCGCGATGAAAAGTTTGCCAAAGTGTTCGATCAAGGGCTTTCGACGATTCTGACGATGGACTTGGAACGGCAAAAGGTGTTGGCTCAACAGAAAATTGATCCTGCTTGTTTGGTGGTGGACTTCACCAGCAACCAATCGCAGGTCGCGATGGGGCACCGGGATGGGCGTGTAACGGTGTCGACCTCGGCTGTCGGTGGCGAAGAGTTACAACAGGTGTCCCAGCATCGCGAGCACACCGCACGGGTGTTGGACGTAGAGTGGAACATTGGTGGTGATCTGTTGGCGTCTTGTGATGCCAGCGGCAAGGTCGTCATCTGGCACGTTGGTGATCAGAAAGTCGTCGCGCGTGCCGAAGGCGTGTTGAGGCAATCCAATAAAAGTGTATTGATGTGGGGGCACGACGGTCACCAGTTGTTTTGGACAACCGGACGGCAGCTTAATCGATTGGATGTGGCGACCAAGAAGCGAAAAACCATTTTGAAAGACAGCTGGATCGTGAGCCCGTGCATGAGTCACGAAGGCAAACTATTGGCTTACGTCGGTCCTGGGGATTCGATCGTCGTGGCCGATATCGATGGTAAAGTCCAGCACCGTTTCACGGGGCATCAGTTGTTTGTTGAAACGTTGAAGTGGCATCCTCAAAAGCATTTTCTATTAAGCAGTAGTGCTGATGGCACGGTCAGGATCTGGAATGCGGATACAGAAAAAGAAGTTCGCCAGTTGTTAGGTCACGAAGGGCCCGTGTATGCGGCGGCTTGGAATCGATCTGGGACGCATGTGATTTCAGGCGGATTTCCCGAGGATGCGTTGCGTGTGTGGGATGTCAGTGATGTTGGCAAGGAAGCGTTCGACCGAGAACTTCAAGATTATCCCGCGTTCGCTTGGCATCCTTCGGGGGAAAGGCTGGTGGTCGCCGAAGGGATCGATTTGGTAATCCAAAACAGCGCTGGGGATGCGCGTTGGATTCGCGCCGAAGATCCAGCCGCCCCTGTTATTTATGCCGTTGATTATCATCCGGCCGAAGACATCATTGCTTGTGTTGCCGGCAATGGAAGGGTTTGGACGGTGGATGCTCAAACCGGTCAGCAGCAAACGCTGTACGATCCCGGCGTTGACCACGTTCTTTTTCCGGCGATCACCAGTCGTGGTGTGCAGTGGTCGCCCGATGGGAAATTTCTTGCCGCAGTCACAGGCAAAGGGACTTTAAAAGTCTGGCGAGTCTCCGATGGCGAACCAGTGTCTGGCAAAATCAAGTGTCGTCGAATGCTGTCGATAGCTTGGGCCCCCGCTACCGCCCAAGGGAAGCAACGGGTCGCGGCGGTCGGGACCGGAGGCGGAATTATTATTTTCGATCCCCAAACGCAAGAAACGATCCAACGCATCGTCCAGCACGGTTGGAAAACGGGACTCGCCTGGTCGCCCGATGGGAAAGTATTAGCGGTCAGCGATCGCCGTAACGTCAATCTTTGGAATGCCGAAGACGGTACGCTGATTGAGGCTTGCGACGGTCCCAGCGCAATGGTGTGGGACGTAGCGTGGAGTTCGTCGGAGAACCGTTTTGCGGCGTTGACCGAAGATGGCAAGGTCTGCATTTGGGACAGCCAAACATGGGGGTACTTGGCGAAGTTCGCGCTGCACGGCCGGTCGCCATATTGTTTGCGCTGGAGTCCCGACGGGAAGCGGCTCGCGTCCACCGCGCGGCACGGTCGCCTTGTTTTCCAGGATGCAGATTAAAAGCTCGGGGCTCGGGGGCCTGCGGTCAAAAGCGGAAAGGAAAGGGGGGAATGATCGGCCGCCACAATCCTTGTCGCTGCATTGTCTCCATGCGAGTGCTGTCAGTTGAATTGACCGATTATGCCAACTGTGTCAACTGTTCAGCGATGTGCGGGTTAGTTGGACCGTTCGGCAATCATTTTTCAACGATCCGTTGGTCAATGAGCCGAACAAAGTTGATACCGGCGCTTAATGCGCTTGAATCCAACGCCCTAGGATTTATGATTGGTGGTATCGGATTGCCGTGCCAGCGCTTTTGTAAGCCAGCAAGAAGATTTCAGGAAGGTTGGGTTCTCAACATTGAAGGCCTTCCGCCCAAGTCCTGATTTTGCGTCTAACGGTCGGTCAAAATTTAATCCAAGGTTAGCTGGATTCGCCAAAATTCAAGCCAATAGCCCCAATTTTGAATCTGGACAAACCAGCAGCAGTGATTTTCAGCCAAGTCTTGAATTTCTGCCGAAAAGCGATTCAAGCGGGGAAATTCAAGACTTACGAGTTATACTTTTACAACTGACTTAAATTTCGCCAGTGTATAGAGAGCCCAAGGCTTCGGTCGACATCGACAGACTTGGGGCAAGCGGAACTCAATTTTAACGACCTTAACTTCCAGTTTTCGGCTGAATCATCGCCGGTTGAAAACACGCCCAACGGAGCCTAACTACAATGTCAAAACTGATTCCTATGGAAGAGGCAGCCAAATTTCTTGGTATGTCGGTCGACCAGTTGAATGAACTTCGAGAGAACAACGAAGTGTTCGGCTACCGTGATGGTTCGACATGGAAGTTCAAGATGTCTGAATTAGAACGTGTGGCAAATCAATCGGGAATCAACAACGATGATGCTGCCCAATCGGTTGTCAATAAAGCCGATGACAGTTTGGGTTTGCTAGAGGAGGAAGACGATTTGGTTGACGATTCGGGAGAACTATCATTCGACATCGATGATTCTTCCAGCGCAATGGTGATAGACGAAGGCGATTCCGATTCCATCGCGATGGAGGATTCATCGATTGAGCTGTTTCAACCGCAAGGTGCCAACGCGGGCGCAGGAACGTCGTCGGACATTCTTTCTTTGGATGACGACGATGACGATGGTGACTTGATCGATTTAGCCGAAAGCGGCTTGCTGGTAAAAGGTGGCTCCAAATCGTCTTTGCTTGACGATGACGATGAATTGTCGCTCGCCTCCAGCGGTTTGAATCTTGCCAGTGACGAAGATTTGGAACTGGAGTCCAAAAAGGAACTTAATCTTGATGACGTCGGAAGCTTCGATTTAGCCGACGAAGAATCGGTGCTCGACGGTGACGATGATGAACTGTCGTTCGGCAGTAGCAGTTTGGTGCTTGCTTCTGACAGTGTTAAGATGAGCGATTCACCGAGCACCGGCGATGATTTGCTCAACGAGGACCACAGTCCATCTGGCAGTCCGTCGGATACCGGGAAATTGCTTGGTGGATCAGACGATGATTTGATGCTGGCCGACGATGATCTGGACCTTGAATTGGCAGACAGCGGTTCGTTCGACAGTGAATCCAGCAGCAATTTCGAGGACTCAGGTGAATTGATGTTGGAAGATGATTCCAGCGGCGATTTAATGCTCGAGGCCAACGAAAGCGGGATCGCGCTGAGCGCCAATGAGAGCGGAATCATGCTCGGCGATGAACCCCTAGAGCTCGGTGGGTCGGACATCGACGAACTCGAGCTTCCCGAAGACGATGACATCATCATGGTCGACGATGAAGCCGATCCCGAGATGGCGACGTTGATGCAGGAAGACGACTTCAGTCTGACGCCCCACGAATTATCCATGGATGATGACGATTCCAGTGGGTCGCAGGTGATCGCGTTGGCCGATTCTGAAATCTATGCAGACGATTCTGAAGCCACGTTGCTCAGCGGAAGCAGCAATTTTTCTGAACCGGGGATGCTGGACGATGGTGGACTTGGAGCGGGGTACGATCCTGCCCTCGGTCTGGCCGCGGGTGCGGCGATGGGCATGGTTGGCGGAAAACCAGAGGCCCCTTATTCATTGGGGCAAATTCTGGCGCTCTCCGGCACCGTGGTATCACTGTTTATCGGCTGTATTATTGCTTACGGGATGGCTCAAAATCTGTGGATGCCTGACGACCAAGTCGTCAACAGTGGCATCATGAATATGCTTTTGGACGCGTTTGGTTTGAAGTCGTAAACGCGGTGAGGGGGGCGATGGTCACTGATTCAGCCTTGCGCTAACTCAGCCTTGGGCTAACTCAGACTGATCAAACCCAGCCCTACGCTAACGCCGACCTGGTAACGATTTAAAGAAGAAATTAAGCTGGCCCGTTTTCGTACGGTGCCCGCTTTTTTTACGCGCCGTTCTCCACCGACAACAGCCAACGTCGGTGCACGCAAGGGGTGGAAGCCTGCAGGCGGATGGGTCGTGAGTTGATCGGATTAATTACCGTCGGCGGCGAGGTCAGCCCGGGGGACGACACAAGAACTCGTTGCGTCTCCGCGTAGAATCAATCTCGAGAATAGCCTGAGGTTGATCGTAGTGATCAATCGAAGCCGACAACAACAATTTATTCGCCGATTAAATCGTCGGAATTAAGCAAAAACCATGAAGCAAAAGCCATAAAGTGATTGCCATTGATTGAATAGTGCGAGGCAGTCGCGGGTCCAAAGAGAACGAATGTTAAATCAGCGACTGCCGGTCGCTACGGTGGTTAGAAATGTCTTGCTGTTTTAAAATGGTTGGAGTCAATAGCTTGCCAATTACGACCGCAGTCGCGACAATTTGTCTGCGAAACTGCGTGGTGCCCGTTGCGGTTATAGTGACGTCCACCGGCCCCTCGTTCGACGCGTCCCCGCTGTTCAAAGAAACTCACTGTATGCTTTTTCGATCAATACCGTTGCTGTGTTTGCCAGCTTTGCTGGTGGGCTGTAAGCAAGAATCCCCAGTCACCGTTGACCTAATTCCCAAAACGCGATCGGGGATTCAATGGATGCGTGATCTCGGTCCTCCTGCGCTGTCTGAGACAGCGTCTGCGGCTTCTGGTCGAACTGAAACTGCGGCCGAATCAACGCGCATGGTGGTGGCTATTTTTCAGCGCGATCAAGCGGCTTGGTTTTTTAAGATTTCCGGGCCGCCGGAGAAGGTTGCGAGGTCTCAGCCGGATTGGGGGCCTTTCATTGACGCTGTCAAATTCGAATCTGCAAGTGGTTCGGAACGACCAGTTTGGGATCTGCCGGACCGCTGGAGTCTGGGAGGGAAAGCTCAAATGGTATTCGCAATTTTGAAAATGCCAGACACCGGCGTGGAAGTTCGTATTTCGCGTTTGGGAGGACAGCAGGATTTGCTCAGTAACGTTAATCGTTGGCGCGGGCAACTTGGGCTGCCGCCGACAACGGAAAAATCGATCGATAGCGACCTAGCCGTTAAGCAGGGCGTACATGCTGCGTATCGTTTATTTGATCAACAAGGGCAGTCTGCGGGGCAGTCGATGGGAGGCCCCTTCATCCAGCAATCGCAGCGGCGCAATCAGAAATCCGATGCCCGGGCCGAATCATCGGACACCGCCCAAACCGATGCTGTCTCGAGGCGATCATCGGTAAAACGGCCTGCGACATTAAAGAACGAGTTTACCGCCAACCCCAAGTTTACGTTCGATCCTCCTTCCGGTTATACGCCGGGCAAAACGTCGGCGATGGTGGTGGCGCGGTTCGTTCGAGAGACCGATGAGGGCAAGGTTCAGATTTCTGTGGTGCCACTGACGGCGACAAACCAATGGAATGACAACGTGAATTTTTGGAGGCAGTCGGTGGGAATGAAACCTGCCGATGAAGCCACGATTGAAGCCGAAACAGAAACAGTTGTCGTCAGCGGTGTCGAAGGCAAAAAGACAGTACTGTTGCCCGGCGCCGAGGACGCAACACAATCTCTGGTGGGGGTGATGGTCAAACACGCCGACGCGGCTTGGTTTTTCAAGATGATCGGTGAAGACTCCATGGTGAAGTCAGACCGGGCAACTTTTGATACGTTTTTGAAGTCATTCAAATTCACCGACGCACCGTGATGGTGGCCGCAGATGGATTGGCGACCACTGATCCACCTTCAACAATCCACACTTCCGATTTAACGCAAACATTCAATACTTTTACTCGTACGCACGTATTGCTGTTGATAGTGCTGAAGAGCGTGTTAGGGCAGAGTAGAAGTTGCCCGACGAAGAGTCTTTTAACGAACTGGGTGAAACGATGGCGACCAACGTACTGCCACAAACCAAAACCGCGCGTCCAAACAAAAACAAAGCGCTAACGATGACCGATCGCGTGCAGGTGGTGCTAACGCCGTTGGCGTCTTTGCGACTGACGATCGTGTTGTTGGCCGTTTCGGTTTTTGCGATCTTCATCATCACACTTCAACAGGCCACCCACGACATGTGGGAAATCAAGAGCCAGCACTATTCATCCCTGTTGGTGACGGTGCCGTTTGAAGAAGTCTTGGTCGACCGCTGGTTTCCCGATGCGCCGTTTGTTCCCGGTGCATTTGTGATGCCCAGTGGCCTGACGTTGATCGTATTGCTGTTGATGAATTTAACGGCCGCGCACTTGTTGCGTTTTCGTTTGCAAGCGGAGGGGGTAAAGCTTTGGTTGGGGGCGGCGATTGCAATGTTGGGTGCCTTTTTCACGTGGGCGATCGTCTTCAACACGACGACTGAAACTTTACTGAATAACCAACCGCCCATTCCCTACAACATCATGTGGCTGATTCTTCAAGGCATCATCGGGTTGTTGTTGGGGGCGTGCGTGGTGGGCTTCTTTTTTGTCGGCAAAGGCGACCAGTCAACTGGTGGCGGACACATCGAAAAGATCATCATGGCCTCTCTGGGGTTGGTGATGGGGGGCGTGCTTTTGGCCGTTGTTTTGCTGGGGAAAGACACGTTCGTTAACCGCGAAGGGATGAGAATCGTTTGGCAATTGACCCAGGCGACTGCCGCGGGTTTGGTCTGTTTGGTGGCCAGCGTATTATTGTTTCGCCGTAAAGGCGGAATTGTGTTGCTGCACCTAGGGTTGGCGGGACTGATGGCTAATGAGCTTTACGTGTCGCTGACAAATGAAGAAACGCAAATGCAGATCGCGGAGGGCGAAACGGTCTCTGTTGCCGACGATATCCGGGCGACAGAAATCGTCGTTGTTGATCAATCCGATCCAGAACTCGACAAATTTGTGCGTTTTCCATCAGACCAGTTCTTAAAATCACCGAGCACCGCTGCAATTGGCTTCCAAGCGGTAACCCATGAGCAATTACCGTTCAGCATTGAAGTGTTGAAATACATTAAGAATGCGAATCTTGTCCGGCAACGTCCCGCGCTTGATAGTGGTATTGAAACCGACGGTGTGTTGCGCCGTTGGGTGGCGTTGGATGCAAATTCGGCTAACGGTGTCGGGGCCCGTCAATCGGTGGATATGGCGGTCGCGTACGTGCGGTTGACTGAAAAAACGTCGTTGCGAAACCTCGGGACGTTCTTGCTGTCGCAGGTTGGGTACCAAACCGAACAAATCGACACGGTAAACGTTGGCGGAAAACCGTACCAGATCGGCCTACGTTTTAAAGCCGATTACAAACCTTATGCGCTGACGCTGAAAGACGTGCAGGCCAAAATGTATCCCGGCACGCAGACCGCCAAGTGGTATTCATCGGATTTTATTCTCAACGACATGGTGGCCAACACGCAAAGCGCGCAACAGGTCTTCATGAATAATCCGCTACGTTATTCGGGGGAGACGTTCTATCAAACTGGCTACGCCACCGACGGTCTGGGCCGAGAGGTTTCCACGATTCAAATTGTGAAGAATCGTGGTTGGATGATTCCGTATGTGTGCTGCATGTTTGTGGTGATCGGATTGGTGGCTCAGTTTGGCACTTCGTTGTTAGGGTTTTTGGAGAAAAAACAAAAGCAAACAATCAAAAAAGAACAAACCGCCAAATCTGAGGCTGAATTGACTGGCCAATCTGCCCCAACGGTTCGTTGGTGGAAACGCGACGCCCTAGCGATTGGGTTGGTTGCCGTCTTTTTCTTGTACGCGGCGAAAGATATTTCTCGGGCAACCTTTGGGTCGTTGAAGCATCAAGGAATGCGACTGGATCTATTGGGGCAAATCCCCATCACCTTCAACGGACGTATTCAACCTGTCGAATCATTAGCTCGAAATACGCTGAGGCAGTTGACCAAACGGGAAGAAGTCTACGATGGGCAGAACGAAAAACAGCCAGCGATGCGTTGGTTAGCCGACGCGATGTTTGGGGCCGACGGATTTCAGGACTATCGATTGTTGCGAATCGAGGACCCCACCGTGATCGCAGCCCTGAAATTGAATCGGTCCTTTGATGGTGGCCAGTCCGGTTTAGCCGAAGCGGTTAAAAACGAATCCGATGCCGATCGTAAATTAGAATTAGAATCCCAATTGAATTTGGAAATTGGACGGCCAAGTCTGCGATATTCACTCGCCGAACTCGATGATGCACCAGCAAAAATTCGGTCGATGTTGCCCAAAGGGCTTAAACCAGATGACTATTCCTTGTTTCAATCTCGTTTGGTGGACGTGTCGCGGAAGATTGGCAAGGTCCAAGCAATTCAGGTGGCTTTTGGGACGCTGTTGGAAAAAGGCGATGAACTTGATTTTGAGCGCCGGCTGAATTTAGCTTTAAATTCAGTTCGTGAAGGATTGCCGCTGTTGATTCCCTCGGAGGATGCTGAAGTGCCATGGCTAACGTTTTCCCGCACCAAAGACCTGGCTTGGATTCAGTCGATGGCCGAACGCTTTGACGTCGACAATTATTCGGAACTTGCTGAAGAAGTTATCGAAGATGAGATGATTGACGAACTGCGTGAAATGTTGTTGGCTCGGCAGGCCGCACAAAGCATTTTGCGTAATCCCCAAATGTTGGAAAGTGCGAAAGAGGCCCTTGGTGTTGACGACGAAGCGCAGTTAACCCAGATGTTAGCCGATCAGTGGGAGACGGTGCCTGCGGATTTGAAATTGGGTTTTCAAAGTAGCTTTGGCCCGATTGTCGATACTATTATCGCACGACAGAAACCTGCTTTGGTGTCATCATTGGTAACCCAGTTTCAAAAAATCGGTCCCCCAGAGTCTTTGGTCTCCCAGTCTTTGAGCGGCGATGCGCAAAAGTATGCCCAGTTGTTTGCACAATTGGGGCCTGCCTACCGGGCCGGTGATGCCGAAACATTTAATCAAGCGTTAATCCAGTACCATCAAATGCTGACAGACCATGTTCCACCGGGGATGTCGCCTGGTCGTGCTGCTGCGGAAAACATTTACAACGGCGCGAATTTGTTTCATCAAGCGATGGTCATTTTTTGTGCAGCATTTTTAGTCGCAACCTTTGGCTGGATCGGGTACTCGCGCGCCTTCAATCAAGCTTCATTCTGGTTACTGGGATTGGGTTGGGTGTTGTTGGTGGTCGGCATCATATTACGAATTTATATCTCGGGTCGGCCTCCGGTGACGAACCTTTATTCTTCGGCTTTGTTCGTGACAGCCGTTTTCGTCCCTTTGATGATGTTGGTAGAACGGATGACGCGTATCGGAATAGGCAATGTGCTGGGCGGCGTAGGGGCGTTTTTGGTTTTAATGTGGGCGTGGTCGATGACGATCATTGATGGGGATACTTTCACCGTGCTGTTAGCGGTTTTGGACACCCAGTTTTGGCTGGCCACACATGTGGTGTGTGTCACGATTGGATATGGCACAACCTTCGCTGCGGGGGCATTAGGCGTTGCCTATGTCATTGGCGCGATGTTCACTAAAAAACTGTCCACCAAAACGGCAAGACAAGAAGTCGTTCATTCGATGTACGGTATGGTGTGTCTGGCGTTGCTGTTTAGTTTCTTTGGGACCGTTTTGGGAGGACTGTGGGGCGATGATTCGTGGGGCCGATTCTGGGGGTGGGATCCCAAAGAAAATGGGGCTTTGATGATCGTGTTGTGGAACGCAATCAGTCTGCACGCGCGATGGGCGGGGTTGGTGCGTGAACGCGGTTTTGCGATGATTGTTATCTTTGGCAATATCATCACATTGTGGTCGTGGAAAGGTGTGAACGCGTTAGGGGTTGGCCTGCACGCTTACTCGGCTTCCAACGACACAACCGAAAAGTGGATCTTAGTGGTCGGATGTTTTCATCTGTTGGTGATCGCATTAGCGCTGGTGCCGACCAAGTTTTGGGGCAGCTATCGGACGGCGTAGTTTTGGGAGAGGGTTTCCTTTTTACATCGTTAGCCAACATTATCCTTTTTGCTGAAAACGATTTACCCGTTCGAAGTTTCGTTCTGCGCACCGGTACAGCAATAGTTATCCTGCTTAACCTTAAGGAATGAAATGGACGGAACCGAATTCACACATAAACAGGGGCAGTACCTCGCGTTCATATACAGCTATTCCACATTGAACGGTCGTGCCCCTGCAGAATCTGACTTTGTTCGGTACTTTCGCTCAACACCGCCGACCGTGCACTCAATGATCGTACGGCTAGATGGACTTGGCCTGATCGAGCGGAAACCCGGAATTCCTCGCAGTATCAAACTTGTAGTATCACCAGAAAAACTTCCTCAACTACAGTCGTGCGACTGACAATGCTACGCGAGCGTTTGGCTCGACGGAATAATGTCCGGTCGCAACAGAACGCGACGAAACGAACCTCCAGTTTTCTCAGAGGGCTGAACTTCTTCGGGTCGTTATCGCCACGTACTGCTGTCTCCCTCCAGGGGTTCCGCAAAAAACTACGCCGTCGTGTACGCGTTGAAATTTTTCGTTGGCACTGCACGCTGGCGCTGTGGTCGGCCAACATAACGGCCCTACATGCTCGAATGCGCTGGCGAAATGGCCAGTCGAATACTGACGACATCAATCTGGCGTCAACTTAACTTATTGCCCACCGAATGTGTTTTCGGACGAGAAACTCAAACAGAACTGACTTGAATCGCAGTCAAATGTGAGGAATAATGTCACCGACTGGAACGGCGTGCGCGGACGGATGCAGGCACGCTTCAAACCTATTCAAATAAATTCGCTTTGCCCTAGTTTGCAGGATAACAATGCACGCGAAACCGGACTTGTGCGTGGTTTTTTCTGCTTGCGAGTCTATCGTACCGGCTCGGTGATTGCTGCCGTTAACCGAAACTCCCGCTGTCGGACCCGGTTGAACGTGAAGATCGGGGCGTTGAGATGCCGAACCTGACGCCGCCAAAAATTCCTATTCCTGTTGATGCCCGTGATAGTGATAGCGATGACACAGGCGACAATCAGGCCGATGACGAAGTCGATGCTGTACGATGCTGCAGAATAGTTGCGTCGCCGGTTTAAGCGATTTGTCAATCTGCGGTTGCGTCGTTTGAGGAGGAAGTTCGGGTTCCACTTCGGTTTCCGATAGGAAAACCGCCGTGGAAAGAAGCGCAACGTAGAGTACGGTAAAGCGCCTTTGGCGTGTGCGACGAAATAGACTTTGTCTCAAAACAAGACCACTGTTGCTTGCTTGCGAGCGTCAGGTTGTAAGCATTGCAGGGGGGCAGACAAAGCCTGTCGCTTATTTTTTGTAAATTGCCGAAACCCTGTATACGCTGCGGTGGTTATTAGGTGGTACTACGCGGTAGATCAATCGCGGGATTAAAGGCGGCCATGCTTTGGGGTTTTATCCAGCCTGCCCGATGCCTCATGTGCGGGACGCCATGCGTTTTGTTTTGGTTTGCAGCGTACCCCAATGCACTAAAATCAAGATGCGTTGTGGGGAGAGGTAGTCATCGGGGGGTCTGTCGACAAAAACGTGCTTGATATCCTCATTGGCTAAAGTATTCGGTGTTATAATCTGTCGGATGTCTCTGTGCAGACGACTCCTCCTCACTTCCTACCCCCGTCACGAACAAAATGCGCTTCGCAATTTTCATTATCGCTTTCTACGTCCACTGTGGTTTTTCATCTTCGGTGACGTGGGCGGAGGAGCCCATCGATTTTGGCGCGCAAGTTCGTCCGATCTTATCGGATCGCTGCTTTCACTGTCACGGTCCCGACGCCAAAAACCAAGATTCTAGCTTCCGCATGGATTCCGAAGAAGCGCTGCTCGAAGCGATTGACCGCAGTGATTTGGCGGCCAGTGAAATGCTGATGCGGATTCACAGCGACGATCCTGATGCGGTCATGCCGCCACCAGATAGCAACCGGACGCTATCGGCGGCCGAAAAAACAATTCTTGAGCAATGGATCTTGCAAGGAGCAGCCTACGAAAAGCATTGGGCATTTGAATGTCCTAAACGTCCTGAAGTCCCTCAAATCGATGCCGTTGCAACCACCGCTAACTGGGACCGGAGCACAATTGAAGCGTGGTCGAGTAATCCAATCGATGCTTTTGTTGCAACAAAATTGGTGGCCAACGATCTGCATCCTTCGCCTCCGGCGGATATGGACGTGCTGTTGCGGCGGTCTTCTTTAACGTTAACCGGACTGCTACCGTCGGCAACAACCCATCAATCGGATAACAGTACTTCGCAGTCAGCGCAGTCAACGCAATTGGACATTGCGATCGATGCTCTGTTGGAGTCTGATGCTTTTGCCGAACGTCAAACACTATTGTGGCTCGACGCGGCGCGATATGCGGACACCGATGGGTACCAAAACGACTATGAGCGGCATAATTGGCCATGGCGTGATTGGGTCATCGCAGCCTACCGAGACAATATGCCGTTTGATCAATTCATTATCGAGCAAATCGCGGGTGACATGCTTCCCGATGCCACGGACATGCAACGTCTCGCATCGGCATTCAATCGAAATCACCGTCAGAACGCCGAAAGTGGAGCGCTTGCGGCGGAATACCGCGTCGAAAATGTAGTCGATCGCGTTGAAACAACGGCCACGGTTTTCTTGGGACTGACGATGGGGTGTGCTCGGTGCCACGACCACAAGTACGATCCGCTTTCGCAAAAAGAATTTTTCCGGATGTACGCCTATTTCAACAACATTGGAGAAAAAGGTGTTGGCAAAGGCGTCGATGCAAACCCGTCGATGAAAATCACTTCGCCGCTGCAGATAGTCGACGACGAACGACTGGCGCGACTCAGGCAAGCCGATCTTGCGATGGAACGGGACGAGGCCAAGTTTCAGCAGCGTTTTAAAACGTGGATTAAAAGGATGCAAGCGGTTGCTCGAACCAATCTCAAGGGCGCTCAATCGAAGGCTAAATCGGCCGCTGGTGTTACCGAATTAGGAAAAGCTGGTGCTGAGGCGGCGACCGAAGTCGAAATTAAAGAAGGCAAGGCTGATGCGGATTCCGATCTAGAACAATACCAGAAACTGAAAAAACAGCATCGAAAATTCTTAGCGCTGCCGAAACTGAACGATAACCAGAAAAAAAAGCTGAACGCACATTTTTTGACTCTCGATCCCCTACGCAGAGAGCTGAAAGCGGAGCTAGATTCGGCATTGAAAGATTTTCGTGATCACGGCGATCGCTGGGCGCAGGTGATGATTATGCGCGAACGTGACGGTAATCCGGAACCGGCCTATCTGTTACAGCGTGGGCAATATGATCAACCCGACAAATCTGAAGCCCTGTCTCGAGGTGTTCCCGAAGTGCTGCTCAAGGAATCTCAAGACCAGCCTACTACGCGATTAGAATTAGCCCGATGGTTGGTGTCGCGTGACAATCCATTGACCGCGCGGGTGATTGTGAATCGAATTTGGAGAGATCATTTCGGTACCGGTTTGGTCAAAAGCACTGGCGACTTTGGTGTCCAAGGCGAAGTCCCCAGCCATCCTGAGCTACTTGATTGGTTGGCGGTCGAATTCGTGGAATCGGGTTGGGACTTGAGGGCGATGCATCGTTTGATCCTGACCAGTCAAACGTTTCGCCAGTCGTCAAAAATGAGCGCCGAACAACATGCGGTTGATCCTAACAATCGAATGTTGGCGCGGGGCCCGCGTTATCGGGCTGATGGGTTCACGATTCGTGATATTGCCTTACAAGCATCGGGTTTGTTGAACCCCGAACTCGGTGGACCGGCGGTCAAACCGTACCAACCCAAAGGGCTTTGGGAGGTTGTCGCTGCCGATAAGGGTACCCGTTATCGTACCAGCACCGGAGATTCGTTGTACCGCAAAAGCATGTATTCGTACTGGAAGCGCGCCGTCAATCCGCCGCGGCAATCGATTTTCGACGCTGGCGGTCGGGAAAGTTGCAGCGTCGATGTCCGACGAACCAACACGCCGTTACAGGCCTTGGTGCTGATGAACGATCAAACGTTTATTGAAGCCGCCCGCGCGTTGGCCGAAACGACGCTAAGGGCAAACCTTGCGTCTGACGATCAGTGCATCGCCGATGTCTATCGCCGCGCAATCGCTCGACCAATCGATGAGTCGACGATGTCGGTGCTGGGTGAAAGCTTAATCTACTTTCGGGAACATTTTTCTACTCAACCCAGCGAGGCGGAAAAACTGTTATCTGTCGGAGAAAAACGGGCCGATAAAACACTGGACATGGTCGAATATGCGGCGCTTACCGCAGTTGCTCACATCGTTCTTAACTTAGATGAATTTGTTACGATTGAATAATGGGATGAACGAAAATCAGCTGAAAACTCAAGCGTGTCTTTTGCCAACGCGGCGCCATTTTTTTGGCCAATCGGCCACCGGCATTGGTGTCGCCGCGCTGGCGTCGTTACTCGGCGGGGATGCCGTGGCCGGTGTCAATGATGGCTCGAATGGTCCGCTGAACGCTAACGGAGCGCTGAAGGAGTACCATCATCCGCCTAAAGCCAAACGCGTGATTTATTTGTTTCAAAGCGGAGCCCCTTCGCAGATAGAACTGTTTGACCACAAACCTGCGCTTCAGAAAAATGAGGGAAGTGATCTTCGTGATTTTGTCGACATGAAGCATCGCATCACGGGAATGACAGCAGGCCAGAAGTCCTTCCCGATCGCGGGAACGCGTTACAAATTTGAATCGATGGGCGACAGCGGTATCGAACTGTGCAACGAGTTGCTGCCGCATATTTCTGGGCTTGCTGACGATATGTGCTTGATTCGTTCGATGCACACCGAAGCAATCAACCATGACCCGGCCATCACGTTTTTTCAAACCGGGCATCAATTGGCCGGGCGTCCCAGCATTGGGTCTTGGTTGCACTACGGTTTGGGGTCGATGAACGACAACCTGCCGACGTTCATCGCGATGGTTTCGCGTGGGACCGGGCGCCCCAATTGCCAACCGCTGTATGACCGGTTGTGGGGCAGTGGGTTTTTGCCGTCCACCCACGCAGGGGTGAAATTGATGAGCATTGGCGATCCGGTTTTGTATCTTGGCAATCCGACGGGAATCGACGCCACTGCGCGACGGCGGATGTTGGACGATTTGGCGAAATTGAACCGAAAGAAGCTCGACGAATTCGGCGATCCTGAAATCAACACCCGCATCGAGCAATATGAATTAGCGTACCGCATGCAAACCTCGGTGCCGGAGTTGATCGATTTTTCAGACGAACCGCAACATGTTTTGGATGCTTATGGACCGGATGTGCAAAAACGCGGTTCGTACGCTTATAACTGTTTGTTGGCGCGGCGGTTGGCCGAACGCGACGTTCGGTTCATCCAGTTGTTTCACATGGGGTGGGATCAGCACGTTACGCTGCCAAAGCAATTGCCGGGACAGTGCCGAGACACCGATCAAGCCACCGCAGCGCTGATGAATGATTTGAAACAGCGCGGGCTGCTGGAAGACACGTTAGTCGTGTGGGGAGGCGAGTTCGGTCGGACGTCGTACTGCCAGGGCAAATTAGATGCGACGACTTACGGTCGCGATCACCACGCAAAGTGTTTTTCGTTGTGGTTGTCAGGGGCCGGGGTCAAACGGGGGCACGTCCATGGCGCGACTGATGATTTCTGTTACGACATCACCGAGGATCCAGTCGATGTCCACGATCTGCACGCCACGATTTTGCATCTGTTGGGTATTGATCATGAACGATTGACCTACCGTTTTCAGGGGCGCTATTTCCGGTTAACGGACGTCTTTGGAAAAGTCATCAGGGACATCCTGTCCTAAGCTTTTCTTGTCCCAAGCGGTCCCTATCTTGAGTGGTCCCTGCATAAATACTGGTTCTTCTTGGAACTTAGTGGTGCCTGAGTGTCAGGGCGTTTGCGTTGTTTGATTGATGACGTTTTGATATGCCGTTCGGAGGCCGGGGATGACGTTGAACGCGTTTTGGAAGTAGATTTTTTTCAACACATCGTCAGACAACGCGACCCCATAGATATTCCAAAAACCCTGAGGTTGGGGCTCTTTTTCGGAATAAGGAAAGTACTCGTCGTTGGTCTCTAGGAAACGCCAGTAGTAGCCTAATCGCACTTCTGGCCAAGGCCCATCGGTACCAAAAAGAATGCGGGTAGGGTACTTTTCAATAAATGCTTTGGCGGAAAACGGTTGTCTGCCAAGTTCAGAAATGCGTGAAGCGATCTCCACGGTTAGGTTGGGGAATTCATCCAGCCACGATGCTGCGGCGGCTAAATCTTCTGAGCTATTGGCGACGTGAGCCCCGATGAACTTGGTGGTGCTGAATTTCCGAATTACGTTGTTACGCGCGCTCAAAAGCGCCTCACGGGATGGGAATTGGTCACCGTGAAAACTCCAATCTGGATGGCGTAGCAGTTCTTCAAAACGTTCGTTTTGGGGCCCAATCGGATCGAAGAAAGCGATTGGATCAGCGGTGTGAATAATCACCGGAAGGCCAAGTTCACCGCACGTTTCCCAGATCGGAAACCATTTGGGATCATCGATCGCGTACAAACTGCCATCCGGTTTTTTTACCGTCAGCCCGAAAGTTTTAAAAAACTTGAGCCCGCAAATGCCTTTTGATTTCGCGGTTTTTAGTTGTTCGCACGTGAGGCGTACAAATCCGGGTTGGTTGCACGCCCATTTGACGGGGGTTTCGGGGGGGCCGCTGCCCATAAAGTCGATGTGTGCAAAAGACAAAAAACGTTCAGCATGGGGTTTGAGAAATGTTAAATGCTTTTCTTCATTACCCAGTTTTGAATCAAGGCTGACAGAAATTGCGATGTTTTGACGGTCCATCAATTCCACGTAAGCGCCGAGTGCATCTTGGTCAAGTTTTAGCTTGAATCCAAAGTGGGTGTGAACGTCGACAGCGGGGAACTTGGCTTGGGTCAGTTTCGTTTGTTTGACGCGCAACTTCGAACTTGGGAAGTATTCATTGATCTTCGGAATTTCAAAGTCTTGCGCGATGGCGGCAGAGCAAAAGATCGCAAGTCCTAAACTGTTGATGCAAAACGAACGCGACCACGACGCGCGTTCGATGAGTCTTATGGGGGACATTTTCTTTCATCCTTGAGTAAGGTTTTTCCAGAAATCGCAGGGGGATTGAACCCTCTCTAGTTTTCTCTAGTTTGATTGATGAAGCCAACGACTGCTTATGCTGGAGTCACTGAATTGTTGGGATAGTTCGAAGAAACTCCCACCGTAAAAGATCCATCGTCGGAGATCAGTCCAGCGGGAAGTTGTCTTCGGTTGCCTTTTGGGTGTATAGCGGCAAGTACCGGTAATAGACTTCCAGTGTCATGCACGCCATCGCGGTGCAATAGAGCCTGCCTCCTTTTTCAATCGAGTGTTGGCGTCGTTGAAAGATCCAACTACCAGTGGCGGGGCCTGATTTATCTTGGGTTTTGACAAGGTAGTCGCGCATCTTAGCGTTCCACTTTCGCCAATGGGTACCACCATACTGTTTCATTACTTGGGTGCCGTAGTAGTTGTAGTAAATATCGGTTAGGTCGATGTCCTCATTGACATCGGGGCCAACTTCGTCGCTGAGCCATTCGACGCCGGCTTTGAGGCCCGGATGATCTTTTTCCCATCCCATATACATTCGGCAAAGTAGACCAATGGCGGTGACTCCACGTCGCCCTTTGTCGACGCGCGTGGGGGAATCGAGGTATCCGTAAAGGGCTCCATCTCCAACCGAAACATTGTTCAGGAATTTATCGATCAGTTTGAAGGTGCGTTTTCTAATTTGAATGCCAGAAAGTTTCGCGCTTTTGATTGCCATGACTTGCCAACCGACCGCGGAAGTGTCACCGGGTTCTCGGATGTTGTATCTCCAGCCGCCACCGACGGGATCTTGCGCCTGTTCGATAAACCAAATCGCCCCTTGAGCAAAAGGGGCCAGTAGCGGGTCTTCGGTCATCGCAAATGCTTCGGCGAAAACGATGGAGGCCAAACCATGCGAATACATGGTGCCACTGGGTTCCATATAAGAAATGGCTCCGTTGCTTTGCGGGTTTCCACGGGCCATTAGGTATTCCAGGCCGCGCCGAACGGCTTTTTTATATTTGCCGGCAAGGTGGGTTTGACCGTTGCCCAATAGCGGCAACAACGCGATCGCGGTCGCGCCGGCGCGAGCTTCGACTGCGTTGCCGGTGTCGGGGCTGCTGCGATCGCCCGAACCAATCTGGTGATCGAAGTTCCAGCCTCCGTCCGGTAATTGGTGGTCGACGATCCATTTCAACGCCAATGCGACGGCTTCTTCGGACGCCTTGCTGCCTCCGTACTCACGCAGTAACCGTTGTTTGGATTCGGCGCTGCGGCTTTGGACTTCGTTGGCAACGCCAACTTCAAAACTGTCGGTGGAGGATGCCGTAGTGTCAAAAACCTCGGAGGTAAGATCGAATTCGTTGAATTTTTCGAAGGGAATCTCGACGTCGATTTCGGGGGCAAACTCCTCGACGTTGTCGACGACCTCTTCAGTGATTTCGGTTTTTAAAACATCATCGGAAATGTCAAGATCTGCATCGAGATTTAAGTCGATGGAATCGATGCTTTCGGACGCGACTGCGCTGGCTTGGAAGCTGACCGAATTGTCTTCGATCTTCGGCATGATCAAGAAACCCATCAGGAGAATCAGTACGACGTGGGCGATGAAGCTGACAACCCAAGAAGGCATCACGTTGAATAGCAAAAATCTGCTTTCACCGATTTCCTCTCGCGACATTTCCTCTTCCAACATTTCATCGTCGATGATTTGTTCGTCTTCTTTTGGCTTGGCAGTTTTCATATGGGCACGTTCGGGCTGCGATGGGTTATGGGTGCTCATTTCAATGGTTTCAGAAATAGCTTCGTCTGGCGACGCCCGCAGTTACGTGAAGCGGCATCCGGAAAATCAGAACCACCAATGATTATAGCTCTTCGCAGGTTTAGGTGGCCAGCTTCGAAATCGTAGTAGGATTGGCGATAATTCCCGACGCTGTGTTTAAAGGAATTTGGGCGAACCCCACTGCATTCACTGGAAAAGGCAAGCTTTGGACGCACTGGGTGCCACAAAGTTCTAGCAAGCACTGTAATTATAGCCCGTCGATTGGCGATGTGAAATGATCACACTTTCCCTTGGGTTCTATTTGCAATCAAATCCGGCGATAGTATGAGGGATTAATGGATAATCGACTGGCATCCCACGTTTATATCGAGGTCTTTCATGGCCATTGTTTGGTCGCAGCGCACTGGTGATACTCTCCATGAGGTTCGTACCGCTGGAAAGTCTGTACGGCTTTACACCAACGGTGTTTTCCACAGCCAGTGGAATCCGTCTCGTTTGCTGACGCGATCGGTTTGGGATTCATTGATGACCGCCGCGTTTTTCATCGAAGAGTCGAAGCTACAGCGTGTTCTGATTTTAGGCGTCGGCGGAGGCGTTGTGATTAAACAGCTGGTCGCCCTATTTCCTGAGTGCGAAATTTTGGGGGTCGAATTGGATGCTGTCCACATCTTGATCGCCAAGAAGTGGTTTGATATCGGGCAAAGTGATGCGATGTTAATTCATGCCGACGCGCGGGTTTGGTTACAAAATTATCACGGGCCGAAATTTGATCTTATCATTGATGACCTCTTCGGGGACACCGACGGAGAAGTTGCCCGAGCGTTCGAGGTGGACGATGAATGGACCCAATGTCTGTGTCGACACCTAAGTCGCTCCGGTGTTTTAGCGGTGAATTTTATCGGCAATGCGGAATTGAGAAGCAGCGGCCTCTTTCGTAACAAGCGATTTCATTCCCGACATTGTTTTACGCCACCGTTTTGCGACAACGCGGTTTCGGTGTTTGTTAAAAATGAGACAACGGTGAACCAGTGGAAGCAACGGATTAACGAACACGTTGTATTTTCGGCGGTTCAAAAGCGCGATCTCATAAGCAATAAGCGCCGATCATTTTGATAAAACTCTCCACATTGGCCACCCTCATCACCAAGGAAGATAAGCAAACAGTGGATCGATCGGTGGATGGTGTCTCGAAAAAACGCTGGCTGCAAAAAGGTTTGCAGCCAGCGTCCGAGGTGATGTAAGAAAATCGAATTTCGAATTGTCCGTTACCAAATCGTGTTGATTTCTCAACGCAAATTCGCTTTCAACCAAAGGTATCACACGGTGATAAAAGTGCCGCCGATTCTGTGCCGCCGAACTGATTTTGGCTTGATAAATTTTTTTCTTGGTGCGGTCGTGCGGTTTACGGAAATTTTGATTGGTAATTATTGCCAAAATGGGTGTTGAGATCCCAACGGACGCTAACTCAAGATCCGCGGTTGTCAAATTTACAATCTCGAATGAAGCCCAAGGGCGCAAAATTGTTCGTATGGAGAGACGGCGGTGGTTAGAAGTTTAAGCCGATACCCGTCCGAAGACCATTCTGCCGGCGCTCGTTTGAAGCATGCTGGTGACAGTGATTTCGGCTTCGCGACCGATGAAGTCTTTGCCATCTTCGACAACAATCATGGTGCCATCGTCAAGATACCCTACACCCTGCCCGAGCGTTTCACCAGCCTTGACGACACGAATCGAGATCCTTTCACCGGGCAAAAAGACGGGTTTTAGAGAATTAGCGATTTCGTTGAGGTTGATCACTGATACGTTTTGGAGTTTGGCAACCTTGTTCAGATTGAAATCTCCGGTGACCACTTTTCCCTCTAAATGCCGGGCTAACATCAAAAGCTTCATGTCGACCGGTTGGCCTTGCATCTCTGGGAGTTCGCGGTCGTAGATTTTCAGATCAATTTGCGTGTTTTTTCGCATTTTGTCCAACACGTCCATACCGCGGCGACCTTTGGCGCGTCGCATTTTGTCGCTGCTGTCGGCGATGGCCTGAAGTTCGGCTAAAACGAAACGCGGCATCACCAAGGCATTGTCGATGATGCCGGTGTCGATTACGTCGGCGATTCTGCCGTCAATCACGACGCTGGTGTCGAGCACATAGGGTTTAAGGCCTTTAACATCTTTGCTGAATTCCACGTAGGGAATTACAAATCGGAAGTCGTCCTTGGTCTGCCACAATAGACTGACGCACGTGTAACAGATGGCCGAACCTAAAAACGAGATCACCAACGAGCGGATCAAATCAGCGCTGCCCGCTCCGCCGATCACATCATTACGTCCCAGTATGTTGAACAATGGTGTCAGCGCGACGTTGACAATGAAGGTTAGAAAGAAGCCTACCACCAACCCAAAATAGAGACTAGAGATTAGGTCGATGCGTTTGGTTTTGATCAAAACATCGGCCAATATCGTGGCCACTGAGCCAATAACGAACAGTCCGAACACGGTCCAG
>CALDYR010000116.1 GCA_937944405.1 uncultured Pirellulaceae bacterium | reverse complement strand
AACCACTGCCGTCGAAACTCGCCGTGTCGAGCACGATAGCGCTGTTGGGATTGGTGGTCGGTGTGACTAAGGTCAACCCCGAAACCCCCGCGAAGGCCGGCCCGAACTGCGCCGCTAAATTTTCGCTCAGGGTTAGATTCGCCAAATCGACGGTACCGATGTTTTCGACGACCAACTGGTAAGTCACTCCGAAGTTACCGTTAGCCAATTCTGTCGGCGTTCCAACGATTTCTTTAGCCGCTGAAATATCGGCGATGATGATAGGCGTCGGATCGTTGCCAACGATTCCGTCGCTGTTGGCGTCTGCGCCATTGTCGCTGTTAGGATCAGACCCATTATCGCTGAGGTCGGTTGCGGCCAATGCCGGGTCGACGGTTCCGGTGTCGGGGTTGATTCCATCGGCTTGGGCGGAGGCTTGGTTCTGCAACCCTTGGGAGATACTATCGATGCCGTCGGGATCGATGGTGACGGTGTAGACGACTTCGAAGGAATCTCCGATGTTTAATTGGCCTGTTCCATCGAAGATGTCTTCAGTGGTATCGCCAGCGTAAGCACCGTTGACTCCGGGCGCGGTTCCAGTTCCGGCAAAGTTTTGTATCGCGACGCTGCTGGGAACGATTCCGACGAACGCGTTGCCGAACTGGGCGCTGATATCGTCTACCAAAGATAGATTCGTTAGATCGACGGTTCCGGTGTTTTCATAGACGAGGGTGAATGTGACATCGAAGTTATCCCCATTGGCCACCGCATCACTAGCGCTTTTGGCGAGCCCAATATCGGGGATCAACAGCGGCGTTGGATCGTCTGACCCACCGGTGTCACCTGGTTGGCCTGAGTTTGACTCGCCAGTTGTCGCTCCGCTATCGCTAACATCGGAAACCGTGATTGGATTCCCAGCGCTATCCATCAATGGGATACCACTGTCGTTTACCGCTGTCGCTGTTCCTGCGATTTGATTATTCGCCGCTCGATTCGCACTTCTGCCGAGGTCGAAAATATGATCAATGGCAAAGTTGTCATTAGCGGTGGTTGCAACTTCGATGTCAATGTGCGTGAAGATTTGCGAACCGTTTCCTTGGATTCCAAAGAATCGGAAATTATTGGACAGCAGTTCTCCGTCAACTGCCTCATCATGTTCGAGCAGAACTGTACCATCACTGGCGGTCACGCGTACTCTGGAAAAATTACCTGCCAGCGACTCACCGGTAGGGTCAAATAAATCACCAATCCCAATTCCAATTGAATTGCCGGGATTGGGTACCGCGATCCGTAAATTTGCTGTGCCACCACCGGTCCCAAATCGAACCGCAAAAACGCCCGGATCAGGCGCGTTGGTCATAAAGACATTTGGGTCAGCAAAAGTTTGCGTCTGGACCCCAATGGTGTTGGTCACCGACCCGGTAATTGACACTCCATTTGTCGAAGTGAAGGGCAGCGCGACGGTGTTCGTGCCGGTGACGTCACTGAAGTCTTCTTCCAGCACAGCGCCGGTCGCATTGATAAACGCGGCTTCATCGGTGAACACCGTTGGCGTGCCGGTGGTCGGCAGTGCGCCAGCATCAACTTCGGCAGTGAACTGTAACGTGAACGAATCGCCAACGGCCAACAAAGACATTGAACTTGAGTCAATTAATTCAGATGCGCTGCTGGCACCAGTGAAACCAGCGCTGTTTAACGTTACCGTCGAATTGGGTTCATTGGGGCCATTGATTAAATTTAGATTCGAAGCGCTTATAAAACCAGCGCCGAACTGAGCTTCTAAGTCTTCGATCAGACTTAAGTTTACTAAATCGGCTGTCCCGGTGTTTTCGACGACCACGGAATAAGTCACCTCGAAGTTTCCGTTGCTCAGCGGTACCGGCGTCCCTTCAATTTCTTTTGCAATGCTAAGGTCTGCGATGACCAGTGGTGTGGGGTCGTCAGATCCACCGGTGTCGCCCGGCGCTGAGGGGTTGGTGCCATCGGCGTCGGTTCCACTATCGGACAGATCGGAAAAGGCAATTGGCGTACCAGTCGCATCGGTCAGTGTGGTGCCATCGGGCGCGGCGGCATTAGCGGTGACTATGGCTGAGTTTTCAAAACCCGGCATTGCTGATGGATCATCAGGATCGACTACAACCAACAAACCGACGGTGAAAGAATCGCCCGCGGCTAATAGGTTCGTACTGCTGTCAAACAAGTTCGTGTCGGTGCGTCCATTGAAAGTACTGTTTGGGTTTGGTGCGATGCTGATAGGGTTAGCCGGAGGCGTCGTGATCACGGGAGAACCAGAAGTTCCGACAAACGCACCGTCGCCAAATTGAGACGCGAAATCGTCGGCCAGTTGGATGTTATTGAGCGCGGTCGAGCCATTGTTTTCAACGACAAATTGATATCGAACAACAAACGTTCCATCGGGTTGCTGAACTGGATCGCCAACGGTGCTTTTGGCGATAGCCAGCGGTACGTCAACGACGCTACGGAAGTCCACGTCCGTTGGATCGCTATCAACGTTCTGCAGTCCGCTGGTAGACCCCAGCGGGTCATTGACGCTGCCATCAGGGTCTGCAGTCGTGGCAGCGGTTGCGATCGGACCGGCTTCGTCGATGTCCAAAATTCCATCGCCGTCGCTGTCGGTGTCTAAAAAGTCGGGGATAGTGTCGGTGGTGTCATTGGCGTCTGCATTGGGCGCACGGCCGGAAGTTATGAAACCAGAAAACGTGCTTCCGAAAGCGGCCGAGTTATCAAAAACATCCAAAATTCCATCACGGTCGCTGTCGGACGTCTCATCGATTCCGCCGCTAGGTAAAGCGATAAACCCATCGCTGGGGCGCGCTTCGACGGCGTCAGGGATACTGTCGTTGTCACTATCGAGATCGAGATAATCGGGAGTTCCATCACCGTCTGAATCTGGCGCGATGTTCCCAATGGAGGCCGCTTGTGTGCGGTCGGTGATGTCGGCGTCAAAGATGTCCAACAAGCCATCGCCGTCAGCATCGGCGTTACCCACGCCCAACACTGCTTCGACTTCAGCGACCGATAGTGTGCCGTCGCTATTGGTGTCAGCGGCCAATTGAAAGGCGGTTGCCCCGCCTTCTTGAAGGTCGCTAATGCCGTCGTCGTCACTGTCAAGGTCCACCTGATCAGGGACCCCATCGTCACCAGTACTGGCGGCCAGTGGGGACGGTCGACCGGCGGCGCCGCCTCCGTCGTTGCTGCCCGATGGCGGCCCCGATGCCACTAACACAGCTTCGGCAGTGGGCGTATCGAAATCGACGATTTGAAAAATGTTTCCTGAAGCATTATGGTAAAAATATAGTTCTGGCCCGTTAGCGCCCGTTGCTGCGAAAGACGCTCCGAAACTATTAGCAAATGGCAAATTTGTAATTGGGATTGACGACGCCGGTTGAGTACTACCGTTGGTAATGTTGGACACGTTCCAGAATTCAAGCCGACCGTTGCGGATCTGATAAAAGTTATCCCCGGCCACTGAAAAGTCAGGCGAAATCGGCACGTTGGTACGATAGTTCAATACTGTCGGGTCGGCTGTTGAGCCAATCGGCTGAGAAACATCTAGCACCGCGATATCGTTGGTTGAGAGCCGAATATGCAGATTGCCGTTAAAATATTCCGCGGCGAAGCTGCTGTTTCCCGTCGGTGGACGACCAATCAGAAATGCTTCGCCGTCCACATCGTACTTAATCAAGTCTCCGCGCTGTAGCGCATTGCCGACGGCATCAGTTCCGTTGTTGGATGTAAAAATTGCCACCGGTGCATTGATGCTTTCAGCAAACGCCAACGCGTTGACGCCGCCGCTAGGCCTTTCAGGAAATGCTTCGTAATCTGCTTGCAGCGGGTTGAACACATACAATTGCCCCGGACCGCCGGTCCCGTCAGGAAACGTAGTATTGATGACCTGGAATAAGGCGGCATAATCATCAGGGAATGGATCGAACTGCCCGACCACTCCCGGCGGTGGTAAAGCGGATGCCGTATCGTCGAATTCGTCAAGTATTCCATCGTTGTCATCATCGATATCTTGCAAGTCATCAACGCCGTCGCCATCGGTATCGGTCAGTACGGTCGCCAACGAACGCAGAGCTAGTGTTTCGGTTTCGACTGTTCCGGTCGTTTGTTCCAAAACCCAATCACCACCAAGTTCCGCGTTGCCGGTCAAATCATCTGACGCCGCGACATCAGCGCCCGTGATCCGACTGATTGACTCAATGAATTGCTGGCCGCTGGCATCGCCTGCCAAATCGCAACCATAAATCAGCAAATCCGCATTACCGGTAAGCTTGTCGGACCAACTGGCCAACTGATCGGTGTAGCGCCCAAGATTCTCCGCCGACAAAGTTGTATTGCCTAATTGAATCTCTCCTTCCCTGCCGTGAGAAAGAATATGAATCGCGTCGTACAGCCCGTCACTTTGAGACAATAGTTCGGTAATTTCCTCGATCCCGTCTCGTTCGCCATCCAAAATTCGAACCTCGAAGGCGCTGTCTGGACGGTTTTGCAGAACCTCTTCTAGCAATGCTTCGCTGTTTTCAACACCGGCATCGATCAGAATCAATTCGCGCGGGCCAGTAATATCTGCTTGATGAGCGCTTTGCGCTTGCGCAGGCGGAACCTCGGCCGCGTCGGTCTGTGGTAAGATAAACGCTGCGTCGGGAACACCGTCGAACAGAACGCGCGGTTCTAAGTTTTCGAAGAATGATGGGCTGAAGTTTAAATGGTCAAACGTCATGTTTTGATCTCTGGTTTGAGATTGCAGGCGGAGCTCGAATAACGGTCAAATCTTTCACCGGGGGAGAAGAGGGCGTGTTTGAGGTTGTTTTTTTGAGGAGAAGTACAGAGGAGCATACGTACCACTAATTTCTATCGTTGAATGGCGCTTAGAAACTGGAAGCGATTTTCAGATCTTTTTGCCCCGCATTTCCAATGTTAGTGAGATGACAAAGAATTTTGATTTTCCGTACTTCAGCCTGCCCCAAAAGCCCTAAAAACTAACGCATCAATCTACCTAAGCCGCCCGGAATGCCAGCAGTGTGCTAGCATGCTGGTAGCCGTGCTGGCAAGCTTGCATTTGTTGTTAACGCGACAATGGGCCCCGTTGTGTAGGTGGCTGGCTTGAGTGCAAACGGCGTCTTAATCCAAAGGAAGGTCAAGAAATGGAGTTCTAACAAGTCGGCGTTGGCCCATTTTAGAAGTTAGATGGCTCGATTTCAGTTCCCGCTCAATTTAAGGTCCCACAGACGGCGCATAATTAAAGCTCCATGGCGGTGCGAATCTGTGCACTACCATGGAGCTTTTTACGTTTGAAATTAAACGCGCGATGCGGTTATTTCATGCCGGTTGCGAACTTCATTTACTGATGTATCCAGTTGCTAAACCGCTTCAAGAAACCAGGTTTGCTGATACTCTGATGGGCATCATCAACTATGACATCGCAAACCGTTTCACCTTCGGCAGGTACGACTTCCTCAGGGCTGCAATCCATCTCCGTTTCTGACACCTCTTCAACCGGCGATTCCATGATGACTTCATCCATGATTACTTCATCGATGATGACTTCTTGCGATTGAAGTTCCTCTGGCTGGCAGGATGGATTGATAGGTTCTGGACACCCACAGTCTTCTGTTGCTGCCGCGTCGGTCGCGACATAGCCACCGTTGACCGGGCGCCCACTATCAAGCGACAATGGGTTGGCGTTGCTGTTGATCGGGACGCCGGAGTAAATCGGGCCCGGTCCTGCAAGGGATCCGCGGATCAAATTGCTGATCGAAGACCGCGCGATCGGCGGAAGTCCCGGAAGGTTCGGCGGGTTCCCCGAAGCACCTGGCAGCCTTTCAGCGAAGGTCGTGTTCTGGAATGCCTGGCCAAAGCCAAGCTGGATATTTGAAAACTGGTCGTTACTGGAGGCGAAAGAAGAGTCCCCGCTGTCGATTCCGTCTTCAAATCCGTCCGGTTGAACTTGGGTGACGGTGTAGCTACCGGCGCTCAAACCATCAAAGGTATAGTCTCCATTGGCGTCGGTGAGCACCGTTAGGTTCACCGCGTTGCCCCGTACATCGGTTCCGGTCAGAACGATTTCAACTCCGGCAATACCGTTTTCCCCTGATACTTGAACGCCGTCCCCGTTGTCGTCTTGGAAGACGGTTCCGGAGATTGATCCAGCAGGGACCGGTGGAGGTGTGAATAACGATGGGTCGTCGCTGGTTCCGTTATCGCTTGAGTCGGTCGCGTTAGCGCTTCCTGGATCAACGCCACCATCGCTAAGATCGGTCGCGGTAATTGGATTGCCAGTGCTGTCCAGTAGCGGTGCTCCGCTACTGTCGATCGCCCCGGCGTTACCGACCACTTGGTTCTCCAGTGTGTCGGTCACGTTGGTAGGATCGACTTCAACATCAAACTGCAGGGTGATCGAATCGCCGACTGTCAGCACATTGGTCGCTGAGGGGTCCAACAGTGCGCTGTTGCTGTTGCCGTTGAAGCCAATCGAGTTTGCTGAAATGCTGCTTCCGGCATCACTTGGCCCGGACGTTAGGCTCAGATTTCCTGCGTCCACAAACGCACTGCCGAATTGGTTGGCGACGTCTTCTAGGAGGCTCAAGTTTCCAAGGTCCACCGTTCCAGTATTTTCAACGACCACTTGGTAGGTCACGACAAAGTTTCCAATGTCGGTCAATACCGGTTCGCCGACGACGGTTTTGGCGATTCCCAAATCAGCAATCACGATTTCTGTAGGATCGTTTCCGAATACGCCATCGAGGGTGGCTTCTTCGCCGTTTTCTCCGATGGTGTCGCTGCCGTTGTCGCTGACGTCGGTGGCGGTGATTGGATCGCCATTAGCATCCAGAAGAACCGCACCGTTTGAGTCAACGCCTTGCCCACTGCCGGTCGCCGAATTGTTCAACTCCGAGGAAGTTCCGGCGGCGTCTGGATCGATCGTCACGGTGAAGACGACTTCGAAGGCGTCGCCGGAGTTGAGCGGTCCGTTACTGTTTACCAATGAGAGACTGGTATCGCCTTCAAACGCGCTGTTAAGTATCGGTGTAAAACCGGTGCCGGTGAAGTTGATGCTGTTAAGTGTGACGCCAATGAATTGTTCACCGAACTGCGACGCGAGATCGTCAAATAGCGTGATGTTGTCCACTGGGATATTACCGGTGTTTTCATACACTAAGGTGAAAGTCACATCGAAGTTTTCGCCGTTGGGCACCGCGTCGCCAGCACTTTTGGCCAATCCAATTACCGGCAGGAATCCAGCGGTTAGTTGGTCGAAGACGCCATTGCCGTCGGCGTCGGTTAGCCCCGCGGCGGCGGCTTCCTCGGCACTGATGACTCCGTCTCCGTCGGTGTCGGCTGCGATGGCGACTGGATCGCCGCTTTCGATCAGGTCGCTGACTCCGTTTCCGTCGCTGTCACTATCAAAGGCGTCAGGGATACCGTCGCCGTCGCTGTCGAGGGGCGGATCGGACAGTTGATCAAATGCCCCATCTCCATCGTTGTCAGTGAATCCAGCGGCTGCGGCTTCATCGTCGCTGATGAATCCATCACCGTCGGTGTCGGCTGCGGTTGCGATTGGGTTACCGCTTTCCAACAGATCGCTGACGCCGTCGTTGTCGCTGTCGTTGTCAAAGGCGTTAGGTATTCCGTCTCCGTCGCTGTCGGCCGGTGGATCGGTCAGTTGGTCAATGAGACCGTTGCCGTCGGTGTCGGTTAGCCCAGCGGCGGCGGCTTCGGCGTCGCTGATGACTCCATCGCCGTCGGTGTCGGCTGCGATTGCGATTGGGTTACCGCTTTCGATCAGGTCGCTGACTCCGTTTCCGT
>CALDYR010000115.1 GCA_937944405.1 uncultured Pirellulaceae bacterium | reverse complement strand
AATTTATTATTGGCCAGCCCGTTGAATTCGCTAAAAGCATGTCATTGTTGCGGCTTGATCCATCGGATTCCGGTGGTTGAATCCAAACAAAAAGCGACTTGTACGCGTTGCGGTTCTGCATTTGCGAAACGGGTAAACCTTTCGCGTTCTGCCAGTCGAACTGCGGCCGCTGCCTTGGGCGCGTTCGTACTCTTTTGGCCTGCGGTTCTCCTTCCGATCCTTCGTATCGAACAACTCGGGATGAAGTCGGAATCAAGCATCATTGGTGGAACGCTTGAGCTAATCCAGCATGGCAACTGGTTGGTTGGCACTGTCGTGTTCGTTTTTTCAATTGTGTTTCCACTGACCAAGATTGTGTTGCTGCTGGAACTGAGCCTTCTTGAAATGCTTCACCGAAAGCACAAGGCGTTTACGTTGCGGCTGATGGAGCATCTTGGAAAATGGAGCATGATGGATGTGATGTTGCTCGCGTTTTTGGTGATGCTGGTGAAACTAGGAGATATGGTTGAATTCAGTTTCGGGCCGGCGGTATTTGCATTTACATTGTGCGTTGTGATGAGCATGCTGGCGTCGTTGTCGTTTGATCCTCATGCAATCTGGGAAGAATGAAAGATGCGTTTCATGGCCGATTCGTCAAACATTAAAGTGCCAAACATTGAAGGATCAAACATTGAAGGACCAAAAACGGAGGTACCGGCCGGTGATTCCGATTTTCCGATCGCGGTGATCAAAGAACGCTCGCGGAAGTTGTTGGCCAGTGCGCGACTCTGGTGGCTGGCGTTGGCGTGTTTATTGGTTTCGATTGGTTTGGTGTTGAGGGCGATGCCATCGAGGGGCACCCATGTTCAAATCCAGTTCCCTCAAGGCCACGGGTTAAAAGCCGAAGACGCGGTTCGCTATCGAGGCATCGACGTGGGGGTTGTGACGTCGGTTTATTTGACCGACAGTCTCGATGCGGTGGATGTGCATGTCGAGTTGTTTCCTACCGCCGCGCCGCTGGCGGTGGAAGGAACTAAATTTTGGATCGTGCGGCCGCAGCTATCGATCTCGGGTGTCTCGGGGTTGGAAACCGCCGTCGGTCACAAGTATATCCGAGTTCAACCCGGACCGGTTGCTCAAAAAGTGAAACGATACTTTGATGGTTTGGCCAGTGCCCCGGTGGACAACGGAGCTCACAGTGGAATTGAAATTCTACTACAGGCCGACCAAAGGCACAGCGTAAACGTCGGGTCCGCAATCCACTTTCGCGGTGTCGACATTGGGCGTATTTTATCGGTAGAACTTTCCCCCGACGCGCGACGGGTGGAAGTACGTGGAAAAGTCGAAGAGGCTTACCGATCGTTGGTCACCACCGAATCGAAATTTTGGGCGACCGGCGGGGTTGATTTTGATTTCAGTTTGACCCAAGGGCTGAAATTGGAAACCGAATCGTTGGACACCCTCGCCCGGGGCGGGGTTTCGATGCTGGTGACTGGAGATGGCACGACTGTTGAGCCTGGACATGTATTCGCTTTAGCTGCGCAGGCTGAAGAAAATTGGTGGTCACAAGCGCGTAATTATCGGGCGACTTCGGCTCACCTGCGCGGAGCGCTGAATTTAACGGCGACTTGGACGGAGACCGGACTGTTGGGTATCGGAAAACGCAAGCGTTCGGTGCGGTGTGCGGGCATTGGTTTGAAGATCGACGGTCGCGCGATCGCGGCCTACCCCGCAGATGTGCTAGACGCTGCCGAAACCGCGTTAGACGATTCGTTTGAACTGCGAATTGCGGAGGCTGAAAAGGGGGTGGCGATTCCAAAGTTGCCTTCAGGGGAAATTGTTTTTCGGCTGGTTGACGCTAAAGAAATCCCCTCCCAGTTGACGTTTATTGATGGAGATGAAGTACTCCAGTCGGCAGAGTCTGCAGGGTGGATCGCAGTCCGGAAATCGAACGAAGGCGGTGTCTTTCATCACCTACCCATTGAAGCAAAAAATATAAAATCCGTCCAAACCGAACAAGACGCATCCCCCCATTGGTCAATCAGCGATTTTGTCGGCGACCGCGCCCTGTGGCACGGAACTCCAGTGCTGCAATCATCCGACAGTAAACTCGTGGGGATGCTGTTGATCGGTGACAGTGACGTGAGGATCGTGCCGGTTCCTTCGACGATCGATCCATGAAACACGCGCGTTGCGGCCACGTCATGAGTATCGTTCAAAAGTTAATTGACGTCGTAGAATGCGTTAACGTTTCGGGCGGGCAGAACTCCGGGCGAATCCCGATACACATCCCAAAGCAAAACAAGATAATTATTTTTCGCGCCGTCTCCTAAGCTGAGGATTTCGAGCGGTGAAGGGTAGTTATTGTCGGTAGGGTGGACTTTGTGCATAGCGATTTCGCCGACTTTAAACTGCCGTCCACGTGGATCAGCGATACTTGCGAAAACCGCAAGCAAATCGCCGCGTGGAGCACTGCTCATACCGTTTCTCCTACAGCAAATTCAAACTCGGTTAAACTTCTTGGGACTGCACGAAGAAAATCCGCATAGGTTCACTCACATAGGTTCACTCACATAGGTTCACTAAACGATAAGCCCAGCCTCTGTCGTAGTAGTACTTGACTCTCCATGGGGGCCGAATTACCTTCTGGTTGGCCAAGCTGTCAGATTGAAAGTTGGAAGTGAGGGCTTGCAAATTGACAGCAAAAAGCTTCGTTCCGGCCCGGCATTTTTGCGTTTCTTTAACCAGCCCTCGAGTCTCACATTTTTTAAAAGGTTCAAAATGAATTTGATTACGAAGACGTTTTCTTTCGCTGTGCTATAGGCAGCACTAATCGGTGTTACGCTATTTTCTGCTGCTGATGTCAGCGCGCAGTCACTCTCAAGCAGGGGGCAGCGTTTGGCAGACATGCTAGTTGAAGGCGTGTTGCCGATGACCGATTTAACCCGAAACCAACAGGCCGTTTTTGGCCCTGTGATTCTTGACCAAACAAATGAAATTGCTGATGAATTGTTCGATGAATTGGACATCTTGCTTGTTATGTCTGAAGGTTTGATTCCGGGAACCAATGCCTTCGATGCAATTTCCGAAGAAATCAACGAAATTTTTGTAGAAGTTTCTGCTGTGGCTAACGTCCAAGATTTCGTAATCGAGCGGATGCTCTTTGGTACTCCCCGGTCTCCAAGACGGGCATTCACTGTGGGGCAACTGCTTGCGCGTGCTAGGGCTAGACGAGTTCCTGCTATTGTTGGTGCTGTCGGTGGTCGAGCAAATTTGAACGCACAAAATGCTATCGTCAATCAACTGTCTGGGCCTCGGCGTGCAACTGTTGTCGTTTTCTTCACAACGGACTTTGATCTTGAAACGCTTAGCGACCCCGATCAATTTGACTCAAACGTCACTTTCATACAGAGAGTTTTGGGCGTAAGTCGCCGCCGTGCACTGACGTTAAATTCTGCCGCTACTATTTCGGTTTTTGCATTCTTAAGATCTGAGCTCGGCCTTCGGTAAGGTCCGGTAAATTTGGCCGGCACATTTGCTGATTGCACTGGGGATTATTCTTCAACTGCACATAGGCGATGAGCGGCGGGACTAACCTTGGCAGTGCTGTCCGTAATAAGATAGCACTGCTAGGTCACAAGAGATCTTTGGCGAATTGGCTCGGTGAGGTGAGGTGGCTCAGACTTCATGGGCGCGCCAACACCTTGTATCCAGGCCTTTGAAGCGTATCCTTGTGGAGCCACAATGGCCAAGAAGAATCCGAAAGCCAAGAAGCGTGAACAGCGCGCCTTCACAGACGGGTTTAAACAAGAGGCCGTTCAGATGCTAGTCGATGGGCACTCTGCCAACTCAGTATCCAAGAGGAGACCTTGGGGACTGAGGAGACCTTGGGTACAGGCGAGAGGGGAAACCTCATGCGCTGCCGACGCGCATTGAACGTTGCCAAAACGGTTGGCGGCACCGAAGAGGGGGCAGGCAGTAATCATTCGCCTCGAGCCAGCAGCCGAAACTGAGTAAGCAAGACACGAGAAGAAAGATGCCGAAAGTCGTGCCAATCTTCTCAAGGGTAATGACAACTGCCTGTCTCTCCCAACAGCGACGTGCGATTTTTTCCGAAACATCCGAACAAGAAAACGCGGTTTGTTGCCGAACAACTTTTGGATCGTTCGCGCCGGCTGTTTTCGGCATGGCACCTTCGCGACGAGATGACCAAGGGTAGTTGCCAACGCTCGCTGAGTTTGACACGCGACCGTTTTTTGGAGATCGTTCGTAAGCCTCCAGAGTCCAAGGAGGCGACGAATCTCACCACACGATTTGCAGGTGTCTACAGGCCAGGCAAATCGCCAACCAAAACGCGTCGCTCTCTCTATCTAAAATCGAGCCGCCGGTGATCCAAAAAATGGGGTCCACTTCACCAATCAAAAACCGTGAACGGTTACGTTCAATTTTGATTCGCCGTGACTTGTTTGAGGAGCTCAAACGCCGGCGTGGCATTTTATTCGCTATAGCTGTCTAATGCTTCAACAACCCCCTTAACGACTTCATGGTTTTGCTCAGTTGCATAAACAATAAGTAGATTGTTTTTGGTATCAACTTCTATTTGACCCGGTTGGTCCTCTGGAGAAGAAGCGTCGGTCAATTGTCTAATCAGGTTTCGAACATCTACTGCTGCTCGATTCTTGACAGAATAAACGCGCACACTCGTAGGAAGCGCGCCAACAGTCGCGCCGCCGGCATAAGCCTCTGGAGTCCCTTCACGGTCCATGTCGATTAACTTTACGAACCTTTCAATCATCGGCCCGTTTTTGGATGACGAACTGACACCCAAAATGTTACTTCCGACCGCTACGACTTCTTGCATGACGTTTTCGTCAGGCGATGCCAACAAATGTCTTAATGCGGTCTCCGCCGTTTTTGCCGAAACATTAGTTAATCGGTAAGACTTCACTTTCTGTTGTTCCGCTTTTTCGGACCCTTTCGGTTCGTCGTCACGACCTCCAACGGTGGCCGTGCCTTGCGTAATTTCCACCTGAACTTGATTAGTTGTTTTTTCACCATCACTATGCTGGCCAGCCTGTTGTTGTACAACAATTTCCCCTTCCTCAGGCTCTGTTGTCATTTGACCGGCAACGACGACCAGCGGCAGGCAAATAGCAAACACGAGCACTGACGCGACGGTCATCGACTTCAAAAATAATGCGGTTTGCATTGTAATAGCTCCTTGATGGGCTAGAACTCTGGCGAACTTGGGGACAGCCCCCGTAAGACCTGGGCTTGGTTGGGTAGGCAAAACTTGACAGTGTCCTAAGGTCGATGTTAGCAGCGACGGCGAAACCGTTTCGGCAGCAGAAGCCGTTGAGTTTTTGAGTATCACTAGCAGCGTTCCTGTGAAAAGTCCTTTACGTGCAATTTTTTGCCGCAGCAGGCTTCTACCTCGAGAGAGCGCTGCTTTAACGGCGGCGTCGGTCCAGCCCAAGCACTCTGCCGCATCATGGCGTGTGAAACCTTGCAAATAGCACATCACAACGGCATCACGATAGCGTTTCGGCAGCCGATCGATTTCGTTGTAAATCAGCGCATTTTCTTCTGCCTTGCTGATCTTTTGCCACGGTTCGTTTTTGCCGACCGTAGGCTCGGACAACATGGTTTCTTCGCGGTTCCTGCGATTTCGGCGGCGGATCTGCTGACAGTTTCTCATCGCGACTTGGTATAGCCACCCAGATATCGAACCGTGATCGACAAGCATTGTTGCCTTACGCACTAAAACTAGGAATGTTGCTTGGAACGCATCCTCAGCATCTTCGGAGCTAAACAACATACCGCGACAAACCCCCATGACGAGCCCAGAATGCCGGACGACTAATTCTTCTAACGCGGAGAGGTCATTGCTGCTGAGATACTTCCCCAGCAGTTCATTGTCAGTAGTTATCAAAATCACACCTCATTTCGGTTGTAAGCAAATGCAGGGCTGTGAACGCCGCCCCCATAGTTATACACAGCCAGAAATGACCAAACGGACCTCACAAAAATCGAAAAAATCAGATTTATTGAACACTTGCCTATGAACAGCAACGAAAGTTGCGTTGGTCTTGTGTGGAAATCGCCTGTCCCTCAGAAACATGGTTTTGCTAACGGCACAAGTTCAAAGGACAGTCATGGGCGCTAACAAGCATCCGAAGTCACGATACAAGTTCTTGCTTACCGCAAAAGGCGGTTTGTCCCCAATGTGTCAAACTTGAGCGCCTGAGAAACCTCGGGGACCGAGCAACCTCGGGACTTTGATGAGGAGACCTTGGAGACCTTGAGGGCAGACGAGCAGGACCTACCGTAAGCCATCGGCGCAGACGTTGTCGAAACGCTGTGAAGGGGCGCAAATCTGGCGACCGGCAGCGCCGTAGACAAACGTATCGCTATCAGCAACGGCACCTGCGGGGCACGAATTTGTGGGTGTCCCGTTTGTTATGGCGGGTGTCCCTCTTATTTTTCGATCGAAACATTAGCAACAAAAAACAGATGCAAAAACATTAGCCTTCGTGCACCCCTTTTGCCTCTCGTTTTTTTGCAGGGGGCAGCGACGTGCGGCGGTAAAGCGTAAGTTCGGGCCGGGTGTTATGATGACTGATCTTTTCGAACGACCGAGTGATTTGCTCCATCATCCTTTGGAGTTCTGCCGATTCAGAATGGCCAGCGTGGTCAGCGGGAGCGCCAATCACAAGTACAAAATCTACTTCTACATCCGGGCTGGTGAATTTAAGATCGGGAAGCTCCACGCGGTCGACAAGCAACACCTTGCTGTCCACACACAGATGCGTTTGGGGATCAACATGATCCCGAT
>CALDYR010000114.1 GCA_937944405.1 uncultured Pirellulaceae bacterium | reverse complement strand
GGCGAGGGTGATTTTTCGCGTCACAAACGTCTCACCTCGGCGGGGCGATTCATGATTGGATAGAATTCCGTTGGTGGCGAGCATGTCGTAGCCTTTCAGGTAGTTCACCGTTTGGTGAAAGGCGCCGGCCTTCGCATAGGCGTTAGGTGATTGAGGCTGGAACGGAGTCCGTTCGGCTTGCGGTGTCTCGATCACATCGCCAAACATCTCCGAAGAGGACGCTTGGTAGACTTACAACTCTTTCTTTTTGTTCATTCAGTTGCTGCGCTGCTTCGAGCACGTTCAGTGCGCCAATACCGACGACTTGAGCGGTGTATGCCGGAGCGTTGAACGACACGCGCACGTGACTTTGGGCACTCAGGTTGTAGATCTCTTCTGGTTCAACATCGAGAACCAGATTGGTCAAGTTTTGACCGTCGGTCAGGTCGCCGTAATGGGAATGCAGTTTTGCATTCGATTCGTGTGGATCACAATAGATGTGGTCGGTGCTGAAGGTGCTGCTACGGAGAACGAAGCCGTGAACTTCGTAGCCTTTTCCAAACAGTAGTTCGGCGAGGTACGATCCGCCTTTGTCCGTACCCCCGGTGACAAGTGCTGATTTTGCCATAATTGACGATTAAGCTGAGAAGTAATTCTGCGCGGACTCCGTCCCGATGGGTGACAGTTGTGTCAAGACAGAGAGGCCAAAACTGCGGAGGCGACGGGTTAGTTGATCCTGCAGGTGCCGGTTGCCCAAGGCTTGCTTTCTGTGGCTTTTATGAGTTGTAGAGAATATCAGAGGGTTGTTGGCTGTAAAGGCTGAATGGCCGGCAAAAGCAATCTTTAGCGGTGTTGGCAGCGTATTTTATCGATCGGCGTGGAGATTTACGGCACCTTGGGGATAAGGGCAATCTTTTTTTCAGGGCTAAGAATTAGGTGGCGATTGTCTGATAATTGCCAGCTACTATCGGTTGCAATCACAGCGAAGCAGGTAACCGTCGTGATGGCGATTTCTCATCCTTTGGTGATTGAAAACCGGGAACTACGCATGCCGCAATTGCCCTCGATTGGACTCCTGAAGGAAATCGGCGTAGGTCTGCTTAAGCCCTGATTCAAGATCGATGGTTGCTTCCCAACCGGTGGGCTTCATCAGAGTCATGTCGGTGCGTTTCACGGGCGTGCCGTCAGGTTTTGATGGGTCGGTCAGAATCTTGCCTTCGAAACCAACGACTCGAGCGATGGCCTGCGTCAGCTCCAAAATCGTTACGTCCGTTCCTGTGCCGACATTGACGAGGTCAGGAGGATTCTCCAATTCGCATAAGTGAAGTAAACCGGTGGCGAGGTCGTCGACGTGCAAAAATTCTCGTCGTGGCGATCCAGTTCCCCAAATCGTAACGGCTTCGTCGCCGGTTTCTTTGGCGTGATGGATCCGTTGAATGAGGGCGGGCAGCACGTGCGAGTTTTCGGGGTGGTAGTTGTCGCCGGGACCGTAGAGATTCGTTGGCATCGCCGAGTGAAACAGAACGCCGTACTGACGACGATAGTATTCGCACATCTTTAAACCAGAAATTTTCGCCAATGCGTATGCCTCGTTGGTCTGCTCTAGCGGGCTGGTCAATAAGCAGGATTCGGGCATCGGCTGCGGAGCTTTGCCCGGGTAGATACAGGTGCTTCCCAGATACAGAAATCGCTCTACCTTCGATTCGTAGGCGGAGTGAATCGAGTTGACCGCCATCGTAAGATTCTCAAACATGAATTCTGCAGGATAGGTGTTGTTGGCGTGGATGCCACCCACTTTTCCAGCACAGAAAATAACAACGTCGATAGCTTGGTCGTGAAAGAATTGACGCACATCATTTTGACTGCAAAGATCCAATTGATCGCGGTTGGCGGTGATGGCATTGCAATCACGTTGATCAAGAGCTCGCACGACCGCAGAACCAACCATCCCACGATGCCCGGTGACGAAAACGTTTTTGTTTTTCCAATTCATGATGTGCGATTTCGCCGCAACGTAACGCGGCATGGACTGATAGGGTTATGATTCATCAGTGAGGTTGCACTCAAAGGCATCGTTGGTGAAGCGCGGACTCCGTCCCGGTAGGTGACACTTTTCAGAAATCACAACAACGGGAAATTAGATTGATACGCAGTTCTCAGACAATCACGCAACAGCAAGCAGGCCGGTCTGGCCGGTTTTGAAATCGACCTAACCCTAGCCGCCTAATATCTCTATCCGCCAGTATCACCGCAACCCAACGCCCTAAGTAGGCGGCTTAGGGGGGCGGGGACGAACGCGGAGGTTTCCTTTATTGCTCCGCAGCTTCACTCGAATTTGGTTGGGCCGTGCGGCTAATTTTTGCAACAAACTTTTCTTTGAGAATTTCACGCACACGCAGGAAATGGTTTTCCACGTCTTTTTCGATTGATGCAGTTAGCCCGTCACCGTAGGTGGGAACGAAGGCTTGAACCTGGTAGGTCGAGTTGTCAAACAGAGATGCGCGGACGCGATTTGACATGCGATTTTGGATGCCAGAGAAAAAGTGGACCATTCGGTTCCATTTTGCCGGTGGGGTGACAGGATCGCCGGTCGTGTTAAACAGGGCGAACATCAAAAAACCTTTTTCCCCCGTAGTCCGTTTGAATTTCGCCACAACATAAGGCCAGTTCTCTGCCGCCGAGCCATCATCACCCGCGATCACGGAATCTTTTCTTGTTCGACTGACCAGTTGCCAGCCCGAATTCTTATAGCAGGTGGTTAATTCGTGCCACCCGGGAAACGGTTGGTCAAGCGATATCGTAGCGGTGCAACGAGGGCCTCGGTATCTCCATTGGTCCGAACGTTTGCCCAGATCGCTGCCGCGTTCACGCACGTCAAATGTATAGCCGTCTTCAATCGCTGTCCACTCTTCGATCTTTTCAGGAAGATCGTTTTCTTCGAATGATCGTGTTACATCGGCGTCAAAAAATCGCACGTAACTGGGTGCTGTCGCGAAGGCGCGTGTGACATCGAACGTACTCCACAGTCCGGCCACCGCGAGGATTCCGCAAAACACCCAGATCACAAATTTTCCAGCGGCGGTAATGGGCTTTCGCACTTTCTTCTTTTTCTTCTTCTTCTTTTCATCGTCGGACGATTCACCTGATACCAGTCCGTTCCATGCTTTGGTGATCAGTTTGCCGAAGGGGCCGGTTCGGCCGACATCTGGATCCACCGGGCCAAACAAAAATGTCATAAACTGGTCGGTACTAAGCAGCAATAGTACCCCCATCGCCAGCGTCCCCCATCCCAGCAGCGCGTGCGGGAATCCGTGGGCGACGTTGATGTCGATTTGGTCTAAGACCGGAATCAGAAAGATCCGAACGGTGTTCATAAACAGCGCCCAAAACACGGCTGATGCGATCAATAGCGTGCTACGGAAAAAAGGTCGTCGGTAGACAACGACGAACAGGACCGCAACAAACAACAACGTGAAAAAGCTTTGCACCCCGCTGCAGGCGCCTTCGATTCCGTAGTGTTCCCGTCCGGGAACTTGAATCACCGTGCCGTCCATGAAGTGCCCCAATCCGTACAGGTCTAACAGCCGACTGGTGCAGACCGCGCTCCAGCGCTGAAGCGTTGTGATCAACTGAAGATCGTATCCCGATGGCAGCGTCAGATACACAAACATCGGCAGCGACGCCGGCCACAGGCTTTTCAGGGTTTCCTTATCGACGGTTCTGGCCAGCAGGCTGGCGATTAGAAACATCACGCTACCTGCCCCCGCCGAGGGCCACACAAAAACAACGCATGCTATCGTAAAAAGTAACCCTATGGCCAGCAGAACGTCGCTTAACATGCTGCGATGAAACGGCATTTTGGCCTCTTTGGGCCATCTTGCATACGCGATCGCGATGGTTGCCAAAAAGGCGAAAGGCGCGGTTTGGTAGTGCGGTTTTTCGAGCGAAAGGTTACGGAAATACAAAAGCAACATTGGCAACTGGGCCAGAATTGCAATCGCATAGGGGATTGCGATTGCTTTCCAGTCGTTCACGTATTTGCCTGACGGGCGTGACGTTTCGAGTTCAGGGTTGGTGGTGGACATGATACTTTTTCAGCTACAGTAACGACGCCGTGAGGAACCGTTTGGGTGGGGGAACTTTCTGCCTGCGACTGTCGATTTCAATTTCCTAATTCAGCAATTGTTGAATTAGGACTTTCCTGTCGCGTAAACTTCGAACCCTATTTTGCTTAATTTTTCTCGATCCAGCAAGTTTCTGCCATCAAACAAAAATGCTGGCTTCTTCATCGAAGAATAGACCGAATGGAAGTCAATGTCTTTAAATTCGTCCCATTCGGTCAAAACGGCGATTGCGTGGGCGCCTGTGGTAGCCGCGGAGGCGCTGTCGGCAACTTCGACATTTTCGTCGATCAACTGGCGGTGTTTTTCCGAAAGTGTTCCGTTTTCGCTGGTCATCAGGTAGACAAGTTCCTGTTTCACTTGTTCCAGGCTGACTTTAGGGTCGTAGATTGTCAGTCGGGCACGTTCTTCTAACAGGTCGCGGCAGACATAGATCGCGGGTGATTCGCGCGTATCGTTGGTGTCTTTTTTGAACGCAAAACCCCAGATCGCGATTTTTTTATCGGACACGGTGTTGAACATCGTTTTGACGACTGCGGTGGAGAATCGTCGTTTCTGGTAGTCGTTCATCAGAACAACCTGTTCCCAATACGCGGCAACTTCGGGCAATCCAAAATGTTCGCAGAGGTAAACCAGATTGAGGATGTCTTTTTGGAAGCAGCTGCCTCCGAAACCGACCGATGATTTCAGGAACTTCGGGCCAATACGGGAGTCGGTTCCGATCGCGTTAGCGACTTCGTCAACGTCGGCTCCGGTGGCTTCGCACAACGCGCTGATTGCGTTGATTGAGGACACGCGTTGGGCCAAAAACGCATTGGCAGTAAGTTTTGAAAGTTCACTGCTCCAGAGGTTGGTCTTGAGGATGTTTTCAGGATTGACCCAGCGTCCGTAGACGGCGGCCAATCGGTCGATTGCTTCCTGTGATTCGCCACCGATCAGTACACGGTCGGGGGCCAGCAGATCTTCAACTGCGGTACCTTCAGCTAAAAATTCTGGATTCGACAGCACGTCAAAAGTTGCGTTTTCGTTGGACGCTGAACTCAAAATGCGTTTAACCGCTTCGGCGGTGCGGACAGGCAGAGTCGATTTTTCGATAACGATTTTGTGTCCGTCGGCATGCAGTGCGATTTCGCGCGCACATTTTTCGACGAACTCTAAATTCGCGGCCCGTCCTGTTCCGATTCCAAAGGTTTTGGTGGGGGTGTTGACGGAGATGAAAATCATGTCCGCTGATTTGATCGCCGCCGAAACGTCAGTTGAAAAGAACAGATTGCGCCCACGAGCCTCTTTTACGACTTCGTCTAAACCGGGTTCGTAGATCGGCAGCAAATCGCTGTTCCAAGCAGCGATGCGTGATTCGTTGATATCAACGACGTTGACTTCAATATCGGGACATTGTTTGGCGATCATCGCCATGGTTGGCCCGCCGACATAACCGGCACCGATGCAACAAATTTTGGTAGAAGGTTCTGACATCGAAAAAATTACCTCAAAATAAACTTGGCAGGGAAAAGTTGACGTGGGGAGGCTGGTTTAATTAGTAGCGTGATCGGAGGCCGACGGTGCAAAAATTGCAAAAAACTGGAACTGGCGAACCTGTTGTCAGGATCGTCGATTCAATGATCGTCCGTTGGCGGCGGGGAGGCGGGGACAGTTGGGGAATTAGTTCAGGGATTTTTGGGTGGCTTCGTTGCGGGCAAGTTCCATGTCGTGATCGACCATCAGCACCGCTAATTCTTGGCAACTTGTTTTCGGTTCCCATCCCAAAGCGGTTTTGGCTTTGGAGTAGTCCCCTAATAACAAATTGACTTCGGTCGGCCGGAAGTATCGAGGATCGATTTCAACGTACTTCTTCCAGTCCATATCTAAGTGTTCGAACGTGTAATCTAAAAACTGGCGAATGGTTTGCGTTTCACCGGTCGCCAGCACGTAGTCATCGGGAGTGTCGTGTTGCAACATCATCCACATACCTTCGACATAGTCTCTGGCGTATCCCCAGTCGCGTTTGGCGTCCAGGTTGCCCAAGAACAATTTCTCTTGCAGGCCCAGTTTAATGCGTGTCGCAGCACGGGTGATTTTACGAGTGACAAAGGTCTCACCACGGCGCGGCGATTCGTGATTAAAAAGAATGCCGTTGGTCGCGAACAGGTCGTAGGCGTGACGGTAATTAACGGTTTGATGAAACGCATATACCTTTGCACAGGCGTACGGAGATTGCGGTTCGAAAGGCGTCGTTTCGGTTTGTGGTGTTTCGATCACATCGCCAAACATTTCCGAAGAAGACGCTTGGTAAACGCGCGTCGGGTGTGATTTGTTCAATTGGCGGGCCGCTTCAAGAACGTTCAAAGCACCGATTCCGGTTGTTTGAACCGTGTATGCCGGAGCGTCGAAGGACACGCGCACATGGCTTTGAGCACCAAGGTTGTAGATTTCATCGGGGGCTACGTCCAACACCAAATTCGTCAGGTTCTGCCCGTCGGTCAGATCGCCGTAGTGAAGAAAGAGGGAGGCGTTGGGATCGTGCGGGTCTTGGTAAATCTGGTCGATACGATCGGTGTTGAAGGTACTGCTGCGGCGGACGATCCCGTGAACCTCATAGTCCTTTTCCAGTAACAGCTCCGCCAAATAGGAACCGTCTTGGCCGGTGATTCCAGTGATCAGTGCTTTTTTCTTCATTG
>CALDYR010000113.1 GCA_937944405.1 uncultured Pirellulaceae bacterium | reverse complement strand
CTGGGTTTCTTGAATCCGCATCTCAAAAACAACAGGTTCCCCTTCAGCCCCAAAAACAGGACGCGCGTCGGTAACCAAAACGTTTTTACTATCCAAGTGAAAGAATTGCGTGGTCGTGGAGCTGTTGAGTTTTGTGCCGAGGGCAGGGCTGGCAAAATCGATAGCTGATTTGAGTGCGTGCTTGAGGTCGACTCCGATCCCTAATCTTAATTTTCGCTGCTGTTCGCGGCCGACAATCAATAGCGTGTCTAACTGTCGTCTTTGTATTCTACGGTGATAGGCCATTCCGCCGGGCAGCAGCGTGAGGGTATAATCTAAATTTTCAATTTCAACAAAGTTGGGCGATTGAATCTTAGGGGTGTAAATTTCGCTTCTCACGAATTGGTCGGCCCCGAACACTTTACACGCTTCGTCTCGCCAAGCCAGGCGGTGGGCGAAGTAATGGGTTTTCGAATTCCTCAACTCAATCGTGGGTTCGATGTTCAGTTCCAGCTCCAACACACGTTGGCCTCGGCGCAACCGAAAGACCTGCGTAAAGTGCGCTACGGTTTCTGCGCCCATTAAAATGCGTCCTGAAGTTTTTACTTCTCCGCCGAGATGCCCCGAGGCGGTTACCTCAAACGCGTCGCAAGCCATCGTTGAACTGATTGCCGAACGTTTGTCGACTAACACCAACCGTTGACCGGCTCGGTTTCCGCGTTGGCCATGGAAAAGGATGCCGCGCAGGGCTCCAGTTTGGCGGTCGATGTTTGCCACAAAAAATTCGTTTTGAAGTTTTTCACCATCAACGACTGGCGGCTCCTTTTTCATCGCCGACGCAGGGCCACTGATGGCGATCGGTGTCACGCTGCTGCCGCTGACTTCCGCAACCGCGCGTCGTTGATTGTGCGCGATTTGATGGACGACGAAAGGCTGTTTGGTTTTGTAAAATCCATCGGGCAAATCAACATCGGTCACACAAAGATTGCTACGGCGCGAGAAGAACAAAGGGTTCACGAGCGCCCAGTCCTCCTCCTTTTGCCCGCGCGTTTCAGATTTTTCTCGCTCTTCGCCACTAATTGTTTCCGTCAGTTCCTTCAACAATTGGTCTGTGACTTCAGCCAGATCGTTATCGATCTCCGCACGATGAGTTGGATCGTGGCTCCAGTTCGCAGTCCTCGTTTCGATTCGTCGCGATAATTGATCGCATCTCTGGAGGTAAGGATCGACTAACTGTTGAAGGCGATTGTTGGGCGTCCTCAACAACGCCGCAAACCACAGCGCGATCAAACCTTGAGCCGTTTTCAATGAAAAATACTGACGCCAATAGTCGACGATTCTTGATAGCGGTGCGGGCGAAGCGCCGTTAATGGCCTCCTCTAAAAACGGAGCCGCGTATTCTTCGGTTGAAAAATTACTGGCGTACCCAGGATCGTAAAGCGTTTCGAAATGATCATCTAGGGTCGTGAACTCACCGAGGACCGAAGAACGTTTCGCCACCCGTATCAAATCCTCAAACAAAACGTGCGCTCGACCGGGCCAGTGGGCGAAGGTGCAGGTGGCTTCATGAGTCGAATCGATTTGGCGCCCGATCGTCACGCCTAAATCCAGCAACGTTTCTGGGACCGAAGCATCCAGCAACGTCTCCGCTTTAGCTAAAATCGATGCTACGCCGTCACCGGCCCAGCGGATCGTGCCGTGGGCACCGTTAGGAAATATACCGCCGTCGAGTGACGTGTGCATCGCCCCTTTGAAATCCAGTTGTTCCAGAATGCCCGGCAAGGCGGGCATCAGCCCAAATCGTCGGCGCATAAAGATGCCAAGATCGTAATCCAGTCGTTGTTTGAATGTCGCGATCCCTCGTTTGAGTTGGCTGAGGGTGGTTTCGGGCGATAGCAACGTGTCAGGCAATTCAATTTCGTTGCCTCCAACGACGGTGGCTTGTTGGCGATCCAGCTTCGATTTGAGTTTATCCAGAACCGAACCTTCAGTGGCGTGAAGCGATTCGCCCGTCATCAGAAAGTTAGCCAAGTGTGTGTTTTGGAGTTCCTTACCGAACCGGTCGCCAACGGTCTTAGGCGTCGTCAAAACCAAATCGATCAACGCCGGTTTGACGGGATAGTAATTGTTCTTTTCCTCCAAAAGCATATCGTAGCAGGCGCTGATTGCGGAACCACATTCCACATCGTCGTTTTCAGCAAACGCGCGAGCGGCTTGAACCAGTCTCAAATCAAACGCTGATTGGTCGAGGTTCGAAGAATAGCGGACCTTACGAGTGAGCAATTGAATTTGCAGATAGGCGTATCCCAACGCATGGAAATCACCGCAGCACACCGATTCTGTCGATGGGCTAGATTCTTTGGATGGGATCGCCGTCTTTCGGCTTTCAAACTTCAACAATTCAAAAGCGCGTTGCAGGATTTCGTTTCGGTCGGTCATCCCGGTTATTAAAGACGCGCCGCTGCCGACAACCTCGGCGGCAAAACCATCAGCAATGCTTTCCAAACTAATTTCGGGGACAAACACAAGACTGTCACGCCAAAAACCGGGGTCCAAATTGGAGTCCAAATCAGAATCATGACCTTGTTCCGATTCCTCCCGACGATGAGGATCATGCTGATCGTTGTCGATTTCCGTTGGTGGGGCGTGTTCGACGGAGGTTTGGTCGGTTCCGTAAACAATCGGTGCGTTGCCACACTTAGCGATCAACAGTGGATGCCAGGCCGCGGTCCAATTCGCCAAAACGCCGGCGGCCAGTTCTCCGTTGAGATGGTTGGGAAAGTCTTCTAAAGCAGCCGACGGCAGTAGCTGGATCAGACGGGAAATTTTCTTCATGAGTGGGAACTGGTTGAGGTTGCGAAACGTCCAAACAACGGAAACGGTGTTGCGGAGCGCTGAAAAAAGTAGAATCAAGCGAATCGCGTGCCGTTGAGAACGGGATGATCGTTTCACCCCGCCCAAAAAATGAAAACAGTGCTAAATCACCTGAATTATCGGCGAAAGTTCAACATTCTTTGGCGGCATTCAGTAAATTGTAGGGTGGGGTAGGCTATCGGCGGTTATCTGACCACAATGCCGGCTGTAACGACCAGATAATTGTTGCCCTCCGCTGGAATCGTTGATGTCGGCGGCGATCGCAGAAGTGAAGATCATAACGGATCATTGAAAAGAATTTACAGGCAAAAAAGATGGCAAAATCCACAGCTGTTTGGGGAATCGACATCGGGCAATGTGCTCTCAAAGCGTTACGCTGCACCGCCGCAGCGGATGGCGAAACCGTTGTGGCGGACAAGTATGACTACATCGAATACCCCAAAATGCTCAGCCAAGCCGACGCTGAACCGGAGGAATTGGTACGCGATGCGTTGGAGCAATTTCTCGCGCGCAATAATCTGATCGGGGACAAAGTCGCCGTCAGCGTGCCCGGGCAAGCTGGGCTTTCGCGTTTCTTTAAGCCGCCGCCGGTCGATGCGAAGACATTGCCAGAGATCGTTAAATACGAGGTGACGCAGCAGATCCCTTTCCCGATCGAAGACGTAATCTGGGATTGGCAGCAATTGGGTGGCACCGTTGTTGAGGGCCGCACCGTTGACACCGAAGTTGGTTTGTTTGCCATGAAGCGCGACGCGGTCTACCGCGCATTGTCGCCTTTCGATGACGCGCATATCGAAGTCGACTACGTTCAGCTTTCTCCGTTGTCGATTTTCAATGTTGTTTGCAAAGACCTTATCGACGAAATCCCCGACTCCGAATCTTTCGATCCAGAAACGCCGCCACCTTCGATTGTTGTGATGTCCATGGGCACCGATACCACCGATATGATCGTCACCAACGGGATGAAACTGTGGTTGCGGAATATCCCAATCGGCGGCAGTCACTTCACCAAACAGCTTTCTCGGCAGATGAAACTGACTCAAGCCAAGGCCGAACATCTTAAACGTAACGCGAAATTGGCTGAAAACCCAAAAGAGGTTTTTCAGGCCATGCGGCCCGTTTTTAATGACCTGATCAACGAAGTCCAGCGCAGTTTGACTTTCTTTCGCAGCATGGACAAATCGGCGGAGATTAAAGACATCGTGCTGTTGGGAAATGCGGCGAAGCTTCCCGGGCTTCGGCAGTATTTGAACAAGCAATTAGAGATCGACGTCCGGAAGATCGAACAATTCGAAAAACTCACCGGCGGCGCGGTCATAGGACAGAAATCCTTCGACGAAAACTTACTGTCCTTTGCGCCGTGTTACGGGCTGTGTTTGCAGGGGCTGGGCACGTCCCAGTTGAAAACGAATTTGCTGCCTAACGAACTGATCGTAGAAAGAATCATCAAGGCGAAGAAGCCTTGGGTGTTGGCGTCGGTGGGACTGCTGATGTTGGGTTGCGTGCTGAGTTTATTCTTCAAACAAAACGCGCTGTGGTCGGTCAGCCCGGACTTCAAAGGCACCAGCCAAACGAGTTGGTCTCAGGCGATGAACAAAGCGAACATGACCAAATCAAAAAGCACTGGTTTCCTCGACGCCGATCAACAGCAGAAAACGTATCTCAATAAGTTAAACATGATCGCCCGAGGACTTTCCTCTGCCAGCGATAACAAAACGTTGTGGATGGAAATGTATTCAGCGATCTTCCAAGCCTTACCCAAAGATCCTGCGATCGAGGCTTTGCGGGCCGAGGGAATCACGACCGTCAGCCCACAAGAGGTTCCGTTTGCCGGTCGCGGCGAAATTTACATTGATCACATGGAAACGAAGTACTTCGCCGACCTAGCCCAATGGTATGAAGAGACCAAAGACATCTATGTTCGCCAAACGCTTTCCGGCGAAGAACTGCGAGCCATGCTTTCGGGTACCGGAAATGGGGAAGCGGCCGCAGCAAGCAATCTTTATTCTTCGGGCGCACCGGAAGCTTCAGGCCCCGCCAACGCGCTGTCAGGAAAATCCGGCTGGGTGATCGAGATTCAAGCCCACCACTTTCACAACTTCATTGGCGACGAATCTAAGATTTCCGAAGCCGACTACGTTCGCAAAACGCTGATCGACACTTTACAAAACGGAGAGGTGTCGTTGCCAGATGGTGATTATAAATTCAGCGACTTGGGTATTTCCTACCCCACCATTGTCAGACGCGAAGTCGCCAGCCGACTCAAACGCATTGAATTCGACCCCGCCAAAGCACGGGCCGAAGCGATGGCGGGACTTATGCGCGGCATGATGGCTAACATGGGGGGCATGGACGATGCCATGGGAGGTTCCGACAAAAGAACCTTGGCCGACAATGAAACAACCTTCGACGCTCACGAGTTTTCATTTGTGGTGCAGATGGCTTGGATGCCTCACGCCCCGGCCCAAAGAGCCGCCGCCAAAAAAGCTAGATTGAAAGCCGCTCAAGACGCCGCGGCCGCTGCAACCGCAGATGAACAACTTAATTAAACACTCCACCGTTGTGCTGCTCCAACCGTTGGAGGATTTTGCAATCCTTCGGAATTTTTCAACTCAGTAATCGCAATTTTAATCGAGTCTAACAATGGATCAATTAGCTCCCGTTTTACAGTGGATCAAACGAAACGGTTTTTGGATCATTTCGGCAACCGTGGCGTTGCTGTTGATCGGCGGATGGTATTTATCCAGCACTCAAATCGACGCTCAAACGCAGGCTGAAATCAGGAAGCTTAAAAGCAGTTTTTCAAGCATGACCAGTGTGCGGCGAGTTTCGGCGGTGAGCCCTGAAGAGCATCCCAGTGCCAACGTGGTAGCGCACCCCAATTCGGTCACCGCAGAAAAAATGACCGCAGAACTCAAGGAAACTATCAACGCGATCACTTCGGTCTGGAAACAGAAACGCGACCAACAAGAAGCCTTAATGGTCTTCCCCAAAGATATTTTGGGTGAAAAAACCTTTGAGTTCTTCAATCAAGGAAAAACGGCCGAAGACTTCGCCAACGGCACCATTGTTTCGACCACGGAGAAGACTTATCTGCGGACCTATCGCGAACAAATCCCAAAACAGCTGGCCAAAATGGCCAGACACCTAAGAGCGTACTGGATGTTCGACGAAAAACTGATCGAAGAAGAGCTAAAAGCCAAAGCGGAATTGGCGGCCATGGGCAACGGTTTCGGGGATATGCAGGGGCTGGGCATGAGCGGCATGGGCGAAGACTTTGTCGACGTCAAACGCAACAAGTACGCGGTCCTGTGGAATGAAGACAATCAAAAATTGTGGCAACGTAAGATGATCGAATTTCGCGACTGGGACGACAACTCCGGAAGCACGCAAGACCCCACCATCTTGCAGGCTTATATTCTGCAACAGGATATGTGGTTGTTGGAGGAGATGTTCAACGTGATTCGCAAAGTCAACGGGGAAGCCAACACTAACGACTTGGCAGTCATCAAAGAGATCGATTACGTCGCCTTCGGCCGAGAAGCTCGAGCTCAACTCGGTGTCCTTGCCGACCCCGACAAACGACTTGGAGGAGCCAAAGTTCCCGTAATCGGAGAAGACGGCATGGGCGGCATGGGTGGCATGGCGGGGGGATACGGTGGCGGTGGTAGTTTCAACGCCACCGGCCAAAGTGAGTTTGACATCAACGCCGACCCAAGCCCTTTTCACGGTCGTTATGTCAACAGTAACCAAGAAGCACTCGCTGCCGAAACGGTTCGCAACATTATCAACGGAAAAGAACTCCCAGAAGACAACCTTGAATTGATCGTTGCCAAACGAGTCCCTTTTCGATTGGCGGTGAGAATGGACGAAAGGAAGATCAATCAGTTCTTGGCCGAGTGTGCGAATTCACCATTCGCTTTCGAAGTTCAGCAAATCCGCATCAACAAACATGACCCCAAAACCGTGCTTGCGTTTAAAGGTGGCGTGGAACAGAGGAAGTCTGTATCGCTCGAACAGGGGGGAATGGACGGAATGATGGACATGAACGACATGATGGGGTCAGACATGGGAGGCGGGTTTACTCAACAAACACTCACAGCACTCCAATCGACTCCCGTGGAAACGCGTCTGAACTACGACATCCGAGTCGAATTTTATGGGATCGTTCGAATCTACAATTCAGTACGAAAAGATTACCTGCTTGAAGCTGTTGGGCTTCCGGCAGAAACCCCACCACAGGACCAAAACCAGGATTCGGTTGTCGATGGTGTCGCACTTGTTGAACCGCGATAGCCGGCTAGAGGTGGTGCGTTTCACACAACCCGACATGGGACTACCATCGACAAGCTCGCCACCTCATACTTGGTCAAGACAATTGATCGAGATAAATACGCAAATTGCAAGGGCTCCAAAGCACTTGGGCGACAGACTTCACTTAAAGCTTTCCATAAAACATTTCTAAGAGTTAATCAGGTGATTTGATATGAAAAATTCAAAAGCTAGTTCCGGCGGTCTTAAAACATTTTTTCTTTACAATGTGGAAAAACTGATCTTGGGCGCTTCACTGATTCTCCTTGCTCTCTTTTTCTACCTCGGCTTGAGTTCAGAGAAATTTGAAAAGTCGCCCGACAATCTAATTCAGGAGGCCAATCAAGCAGCCTCCTATATTGACCGAACCTCTAACTGGGACGAAATCAAAGCCTTTCGTAAAGGCGACGTCGCGGTCATCGACCGCGTAAAACGAGCCAGCAAACCAGTTGACGGTTCCAACTTCCAAATCCCAGGGCTCTCAATGGTTCCCAAACCATTGCAACTTCGGCTCGATCCGCCGTTACCGAAGATTCAAGATGTTGAAGCTCATGTCATCCGAGCCGCTGTCATTGTGAAAAACAAGAAGAAAAACTTCGACGACCCAATCCTTCGCCTACCACTGGCGATGGTAAAAGAAGACCCCAACGCTAAAAAAAGCATGTCGATGATGGAAATGGAGATGATGGGGCCTTCACAAGATGAATTGGATGACATGAAGGAGATGGGCGGCCCCGGCGGAAGCAGCACACGCGACAAGATGAAGATGGAAAAAAACCCCCAATTAGAAGCAGAAGTCGACGCGTGGTGGGGCATGCCCGGTGTTCAAGAGGCGACCCAACACGGCGTCCGACCACGAACCGTTGCCTCGGCCGGAAGTGACATGGCGCTAACTCGCAACGTTGTCGTGGTCAACGGTTTAGTCAACCACAAAAATCTTTGGAAGCTTCACGAAAAAACACTCTCTAGCAGCCTCGGTTACTACCCGAAACGTGACCTTCCGCGTTACGATTACTTACAGGTCGAACGACGCGAAATAAAGAATGGCCAGCCGGGAGAATGGAGAGATATTTCGACTTTCGTCAACTTCGATCAGGCGGAACTTTATCCTAACAACTTCTCTTCCGCTCCTGAGGTTGTTCCGCCGGAGAACTACGACCAATTCCTGACCAACGCAATTCCGCCGATCCTCGGTTTTGACTACGCGAACTATGTTGTCCACAGCCAACTAAATAAACGCGTCTTTAAAGTTCCGGAAAAGAAAGATGAAGGTGTTGCCACTTCTGACATCCTCGCCGGTAAAGAGAAATTAAACTCGCAAGAAGAAATGATGCTCAACCCCGACGGCACCGGAATCCGGCGGCAGAAAAAGGGACTCAGCGGCAGCGGCACGTTCGGAAACATGGGCGAAATGGGAGGCATGGTCGGCGCCGACGTGATGGCCTCTGACATGATGGACTTCGGCATGAGAACTGGAGACGGTCGTTCAAGCAGCGATTTGACAGAGTACGCCGAACTCTCAGACATCACCATCGAACCGGTTTCCGATTATAAGCAAATCCGCTTCTTTGATATGAGCGTCACGCCACAAAGCCCGGCAACCTATGAGTATCGTATGCGAATCTGGGTTGCCGACCCCAACAACGCCGACGAAAAAAGCATCTCCTCAATGAATGACTTTGGCCAAGGCGACATGGATGAAATGATGATGGGAGCGGGGCCCATGGGCCGGGCCAAAGGTGAGGAAAAGAAGTTTTACAAGAAAACCAAAATCAATTTCACAATGCAGGACCAAAAAGTTCGCGACCGCCTCAAAAGAGCCCGCGAAGTCGGCCCCTTGGGTGCGAAGGAGTATTACGTGACGGAAGTCTATGAAGGTTCTGACGTCCCTGTTGAAACCAAAGTTCCCACCGGCGAAGAATACCTCCGATTCGCTCGACCGACTCAGTGGAGCGAAACCATTAAAGTCTCATTCGGGACGGCGGGGGCTGATTTCTTCGCCAATAAAATCGAAGAGCCTCGTAAGGTACGAGTTGGATCAACGGAAATTCCAGTCGATGAACCCAAAGCTGAAATCGTCACAGCAGTGGAAGACTCAAACTTTCAAGGCACTCGCCTTGCTGCAAAACGACTTTTTGCGGTCGGCGATCTTCTGAACTTTTCAGAACCGGTCACCATTATGCACCCTGTGGCCCAATCGATCCACTTTCTTGACCAAGCCAACCTTCGTTCCAACGGTGTGCTGATCGATGTCATGGGTGGCCAACGATTGGACTTACCGCGGAATGAACCACTAGAGTATGAACTGCCGGGAGAAACGCTGATTATGGAACAAGACGGCGATTTCATCATCTCCAACGACATCGAAGACCTTGAGAAAGTTCGACACGCATTGCGACTGCCTGATGAACGGGCCGAATATGGTGGTAAAAAAGCGGCCCGACGGGCTGAAGAGGAAGCGATGGAAAAGATGCGTGAAAACGGATTCCCCGGAGGTAGCGGCACCAAACGTGGCCGAAGAAGGTAAACCGGAACCCAGAACCAAGTTTTTCGGAAGCACCATCTTCTCGACCAAAAGAGGCAGGTTAGAAACCTGCCTCTTTCTTTGTTGGTTCTTAATCTTAATGTATTAAGAGGATCTGTTCGCTATTATGGTTTGTCAGCGTTGAAGTCGCGGGTGGTTCAACGGCGCCCTGAGTTCCGGAGAATCCAGCTACATTAAAATTGGCTCTTCCCGGATTTTAGTGCCAAGTTCTGAAATTGTTCTGAAAAAGGCAAGCTCTGGGCGCAACCGCCGCCACTGAGGGCGCTGAAGCACCTTAAAATTAAGCATTGATGAACCGGGAGGTTTGCGAAAAATAGAGTTTTTTTCCGACCTTATCGGAATAGACAGTCCACGTTGGCCACTGCCGCTGGTCGTTCAATCCCACAAGCTATTTCTGTGTTCTGCGTCGTTTTACGTATCGTTTAGCACGATGCCTTTGATCAGTCCATCGATGACTAAAGTATCGTCTACCCAGCCTTGAAAGTCCGCGGTGAACATAGCGTTACGTCTAACCTTGCCCCGTCGCAACATCACCAGCAGTCGGTTTCCGGGGACCACAGGACCACGAAAACGGATACTCTCCAAACCGCCCAACCCAACGTAACCGCGATTTGGGTCCACCATCCCGTTGGTCATCGCAAAGTAGGACGATAGCTGGGCCGCACATTCGCAGATCAAAACCCCCGGCATGATGGGTTTCCCCGGAAAGTGCCCACGCACCCAAAAAGCGTCTTGCGAGATATCCTTATAACCAACCGCGTGTTCTTCTTCAGCCAAAAGAATTCCGTCAAGCAATGCCAATTCAAACCGGTGTGGGTTGATTTTTCCGATCGCTTCTTTATCAACGATCACGTTGTCGAAATCGAATTTGGACGGATCAACTAAGTAAGACTTCAAAACGATATCCTGTTGTGTCTAAGCCTGACGATGGGGGCAGTCCGTTACAAGGTTTGCCACAAATACTATCGGTTCTTCGTAAACTTGGTTGGGAGGGTAGTGCGGTGAACGCTACCCATTGAAACCGGACCTTTAGCGAAAACGATAAGCGGAAGGATGGAATTCAACTTGACGTCCTAACGCCCTTTTTTTCATCACCATTGAATTCCCTGAAGAACCAAAACATGGTGAATTCAACCCGGGAGATTCTACACAGCATTGGCAAAAATGCAATTATTGCGCCGCCGCTTGTTGGGTCCGCCCGTCAAAATAATTGCCTACCCGTTAACGGGCTGAAGAAAGTGATTAAGACACGAATAATCAGAGCAATTTAAGATAGATAATTCGATTGCCAACAAAAGCCATTTTTTCCCGATATAATGCTTCTAAACGCTGGCATAATAATGAAGTCAATTTTCAAGTTTTCAGAGACAATCCGCCATGTCGCGCCTAAACCTTTCTGGTTGTGCATCTTTAGGTTCTGTCCGCGCTTTCGCAATCGGCTTAATCGGCTTAAGTGTGTCAGGCGTAGTCGCCATTTGTTCTGCACAGTCGAATCCATTCGCCACCCCCGTAACACTGCCGGCCACAACTCCAGTTGATCCTTTTTCAACCGTTCCGCCGCCGGCGCCACCGACCCAACCAGCCCATCTTCCGGTTAAATCTCCCTTCGAACCGGTATTCCCGGAAGCAACCTCCGGTTCTGTTCCGCAAACTCCAGTTCCCGGTAGCGTCTCAAAACCCGTTGTGCCATCCACGACGCCAATAATCAAAGACCCATTTTCAGCACCGGATCCTAAGCAACCGATCAACTTTGACGCTCCAGATTCTTCTCACGATCAAACCGATGCAAAGGCGTTCGGCAGTCGCACATCTTCCCAAAGCGGCACGTTACCTGATCAACCGTCCAACGTCGATCGTGATACTGATTCGCAGCCACGCGACGCAAACGACGGCAGTTCAAACAAAGATGCGTCCCCCCCAAGCGAAACAGACGCAAGCCCCGATCAACAAGTCGACGAGGCACCGTCGGGTGCTGAGACTTCAATCGACGTTCCCGGTGACTCGGGGACTTCGAATGATTTCCCCGCCGGCGAAAATCCTCAAGCTGTTGGTCCTTCATCACAACCTAATCCTGCACCGGGCGAATCGAACGCGTTAACTGTGGAAACGGTTTGGGGCAACGTTGCGAATTTTTGGCCATACATCGCCGGGGTTATCGCAGGCATACTTTTACTATTATGGCTTCTGAACAATCCAACGCTTAGCCGGGGGAAAAAGAAGAATCACTCCCATCAACCGCGGCGTGTCATCGACCCCGAAAAGTCAACTTTCAAAAAGTCGACTCGATTCTTAAGTCCGAAACCTGCCCCCGACGACGACCTTAAACCGATCACTAAACACGTCGCTGAGCCGAAACCGTTGTCCGTCAATTCAGATTTGGATCTTGACAGCGACGATGAAATGTCGGGGTTACGGCTCAATGAATCCGATATTCTGGCCGACATTCCGCCAGCGGCAGATCAGAGCGACCTTAACTTCGACGAATTTGATTCCACTATCGTTGATGCGGATTTCTCCATCGTGGAAGACGAAATCGATGACGCAGACTTCGCCGTGCTGATGCTCCAAGACGATGATGAAAAAGTAATCGTCAAAACCAACGCGAACAAAGTAACGGATGAAGTAACCGATTCCATGCTTGCCAGTTCGAAGCAACCGTCTGACTTATTTGACGAGCCCGAAATGGCCGATGACGCCTCCGAAGCTCAACCTCAGCGGTCACAAAAACCGAACGTACTTCCCGAACCAGTTAACACGGATCCCACCGATGAAAGCTCAAGCGAAGAGGACTCCTACGCTGAAGCCCTCATCTCTGACGATTCTATGAATTCGGAAAGCGACGAATTTGACTTCTTGATTGACGCTGAAGATGCTACAGCGGACATCACAATGCCAGTAACCAGTCACGACGTCTCGGCATCTGCCCCAATGTCAACCGACGATTCTGTTCCTTCTGCCGTCCCCCACTCTGTCGTCAATGTCGGCATGAGCGTCAGGGGAATCGGTTCGGCATTACCCGGAGGCGGTTTCGAGGATCAAAGTAACAAGCTCAAAGCCAAATTTGCCGCCGAAAAATCCGAGCTAACCCGGCGCGTGACTGAGCTTGAAAACGAACTTTCAGTCGCCCAATCGGGTGTCGCAGAATTGAGTTCAATTCGCTCTCAATTTGAAAACGCGCAACGACGCGAAAAAGAAGACGCATTGACGATCGAATCGCTGAATCAGCAACTGGAGGATCTGAAGGCTAAACAGACCGACGCCGAACAATCCGCCCTCCAATCGGCCGACGAAGCGCGGGAACGGTTGACCCAAGCCCAGCAAAAAATCACCGAACTTGAAGACGACTTGTTGAAAACAAAAGAATCGGCCGAACATTCGCTTGCCGAGCTTAAACGAGAGACCGAAGCGATCAAGCAAGAAGCCGAAAGCGAAAAAAATGAAACCCTGAATTCGCTTGAATCCGTTCAGCAAGAACTCGACCAGACCAACAACGAATTAGCAAAACTTCAAAACGAACGGAAAGAATCCGAACTGGTGTACCAAGCAACCTCCACAGAGGTCGAGGAATTGAAACGCGCGATCGATTCGCTCAAGGCGGAAAACGAAACGCTTACAGCCGCCGCACAAACGCCCCCACAAGACGATCGCAGTGCTCAGTTAGAACAGGAACGGCAACTGCGCATCGACACCGAAGCGATGTTAAAGGAAGCTGAAGAACAACGAACGGTGGTAGCAATTGAACTGCGCACACTTCGCAAGGAAGTAAAAAGGCTCACCGAAAACACGCACTCCAACCCACCGCAGGACACCTTAGAGGTAGAAGACCTGAAAAAGGAGTTGGACGCCGCCAAAGCGACCATCGTAACGCTAACTCAATCGCTGGACGCTTCGTCGGACCAGAACGGCGATCTTTTGCTGGGCCAGAAGAAAAAGGAGATTGATCACCTGAAATCAGATTTAGCGTCACAGGACGCAATCGCCACTCGGGCTCAGCAGACAATCGATCGGCTTAATTTAGATCTTGAAAACAAACAAACCCTCATCGCCCAACTTCAACAAAGTGATGAACCTTCTTCTTTGAAAATTGAATTGGAATCGTTGAAAGAAAAGCTTCAGGCGGCTGAATCGACCAAAGTTGAACTTGAGGAATCAAATCAGCGGACGGCGTCCCTAGGCGAAGAACTTGACAAATCGCGGCAGGAGTTGCGAGACAACAGAGACTCCCATGAGGCGATCGAGGCGAGTCTAAAATCCGCCGAAGCAGAACTTCACGAAAAAAGCCAAAAGATCGAATCACTGCAGGCTGAATTGTCCCGATACACGGCCCAAAGCAGCGTCATCGAAACCCAAAAAGCAGAAATTTCTAAACTCACGCAATCACTTTCTGCAACGTTATCAGGCCGCACGTCGATTGAGTATGAACTCAGCATCGTCCGCAAACAGCTCACCGAGGCTCAAATGACAATCGCTGAAAACGAGACCCGTTTTTCGGAATTGAATGCAGAACTGAAAATAGGCGAACTCGCAACGCAAAAATTGGAAGCAGAGAAAGTATCGCTTGAGCAGATGTTTTCCCAACACAAAAACGAATTCGATCAACTTCGCGCCAGCCATCAGACCGCGTTGGATAAAGCAGCGGAACTTGAACGCTCACAATCATCACCACTGCAATCGCCACTGCAATCTACACTGCAAAACGATCCTTCGCCTCGCGAAACCAGTTCGCCACCATCCCAATCGAGCAGCGCGAATGATGCCGTGCTATCTAAAATCGAAGCCGCATTGCAACAACAAACGTTGCGTATGAACATGCTCCAAGAGATGAACCAGCAGTCGTTGGAGAAGTTGAACGCCCTGCAATCGGCTCCTTCAAAACGAAAATCGGCGAAGCCCAAACTTCCGCCGGGGCATGACAACCTCTCTGAGGTCAGCGGCATCGGCCCGAAGTTCCGCCGAAAATTATTCGATTTGGGGGTCAAGACAATTCAAGAAATCGCATTGTGGACCGAACAAGACGTACAGTCTTTCGGCGAAAAGTTAGGCTGCGGTCAACGCACGGCGAAACAGTGGAGCGAAAAAGCCAAAGTGCTGGCCGAAAAAAACAGGCGCTAATTAGCAATGGTCAACTCAAAGGGCCGATGGTCGCTGGTTCTCTCATCGTCCGGAAAATCTCCATCACGAACGATCACTTTACAGATCGCCTCCCAGTCTTTCGCGGGCCCTGTGACAAAGGCAAAATCCAATATGCTGCCTGGATAGTCGTCCAAACCATCAGGGGATTGAGGATTATCAAACCAATTAGTGTCGATCAAATCGACTGGCTGAACCCATTTCCAGACACCGTCTTTGATCATCGGAGCAAAAGCGGAATTACCTTTCCCCGTTGCGAACACGTAGTCCAAATTGTAATCTCCCAAAGCAACCGTTGGCAGCAACTGCTCCCGCGCCCATTGAACCAATTGTTCGGCTTGGATTACTCGCACACGCTCTTTTCCACGCGCTAAGTGATTGTTCATCACGTTGAACTCGATCCCCGAGTTTCTTTCTTTCAGTTGCACCACAAGCGGCGCCCGATAACGGTTTTTATGATTGATCTCTTTGAGCTCAAAAACCTTGATTAAGTCGAACTTGCGTTTGTCAAAGGCAATCACCAACCGGTCGTTGCGGCCCGATCGCGACATCACCAGTTCATAATCGGCTCCTAAGACCTCTAAAAACAACGGTTCGGCCTCAGGTAAGAATTCAGTGAACGCATAAACATCATACGCCCCTAACGATTTGACCTGTTCAACGATGATCTGTGGATCGCTGCCTCCGGATTCAATGTTCCAACATAGCAATCGAATCGAGAATGCTTGTTTGACGGCGCCGGACATTTCCGAAACAGCAACGTCCTTCCCCCCTTCGGCGCCACTGTTACCAGCAGCGGCATGACCACCATCAACAGCGCTGCCCCTTTCACCGCCGGCATCGCTTTGCCGGCGCGCTTGCGTGCCAATTTCAGTTCCACAACCGCAACAACACATCACGATCAGAACGGATAGATGCCCCACCCAAAGACCAGTAATCCCGTAATTAAAACGTATCATGAAGCGTGACTTTTGCGACCTTTTGATAACCCAAACGGTTGGTAATTCATGCGGTGCTGGTGTTGGCTTATTTGATTTCTGCGATTACCGCTTTGGCGGCGTCGATCGTTTTGTCGATGTCTTGTTCGGTGTGGGCGTTTGAAATGAACAGGGCTTCGAATTGACTGCAGGGCATGTAAATTCCTCGTTCAATCAGCCCCCAGAAGTATTTCGCGAATTTTTGCGTGTCACACTTCGAAGCCGATTCCCAATCGGTGACCGTATGAGCATTAAAAAACAGCGTCATCATGCTTCCAACGCGATTGATCGAAAAATCACCCCCGGCCGACTGGGCCGCTTTCCGCAGTCCGGTCTCCAACCGAGCGCTGATGGCCTCCAGTCGCTGATAGGGTGGATCGTCGCGCAGGGCCGTCAACATCGCAATCCCAGCAGCGGTCGCGATTGGATTCCCGCTAAGTGTTCCGGCTTGATAGACTTTTCCCGAAGGCAACACATGCTGCATGATCTCTTTTTTGCCTGCGAAGGCTCCCAAAGGAAGCCCACCGCCTACAATTTTCCCCATCGTTGTGAGGTCGGGCATGACGCCAAAAAGCGACTGTGCCCCGCCACCGGCGACGCGAAATCCGCACATCACTTCGTCAAAAATTAAAACCGATCCATTGGCTTGGGTTAAATTTCTCAGCGCCGACAGAAATTCGGGAGTCGGTGTCACGCATCCCATGTTGCCGCAGACCGGCTCTAAGATCACCGCTGCAATCTTGTCACCGGAACTGGCGAACGCGGCTTCGATACCTTCGACATCGTTGTATCCCAACACCATTGTGTCAGCACTGGTGCCAAGGGTAACTCCCGGAGAATTTGGCACCGCTAAGGTCGCAGCAGCGCTTCCCGCAGCCACTAATAGGCTGTCGACATGTCCATGGTAATTCCCCGCAAACTTGACAACGACGTCGCGTCCTGTGTAACCGCGCGCCAATCGGATCGCGCTCATGGTGGCTTCGGTCCCTGAATTCACCAACCGCACCATTTCGACCGATGGCATGGCTTCGATGATCAAATCGGCCAACTCATTTTCAGCCACCGTTGGGGCTCCAAAACTGGTGCCTTTTTCCACCGCCGCGTGAACCGCATCCTTAACCGCTTGGAATTGGTGCCCTAAAATCATCGGCCCCCATGAACCGATATAATCAATGTACTGGTTGCCATCGACGTCGAAAAGATACGCCCCCTGACCGCGGTCAAAAACAATCGGGTCACCGCCGACCGCTCCGAAGGCTCGCGCCGCGCTGTTGACGCCGCCAGGCATCAGCGTCTTCGCCCGATCAAACTCGGTTTTGCTTTTCGTTCGATTCATTCCACCGCCAACTTTCGTATTTTCCAACCCATCAAAACAGATGATTCTATAGTCCGAAAGTCTGGTGCCAATAGCCGTGCAATGTTCACAGTTGAAGCCCATTGTCCAAATTTCTTCACACCGATCATCAAAAGTGTTTATCGTCTATTCTAATTTTTACCATCGCGATTTAAAATCGTGTCGGTGTGTGTATCTGCGTCGCCGATCTGCCCTGCCCCTCGTTCAAACGTTCTTCCTAAGAAATGGTAACCAATGATTATTGCCGTTGACGGACCTGCTGGAGCTGGCAAAAGCACGGTAACGCGGCAGCTTGCCGAACGCTTAGGGTTTCAATTCCTCGACACCGGAGCGATGTATCGAGCGGTAACCTACGTCGCGTTAAGAAAGAATGTTTCGCTGGATGATCAAAACGCGTTGGCGGAGATCGCTCAAAATATCGTATTAGAGTTCGTCGGCGATGAAGTTTTCATTTCTGGTGAAAACGTGACTCTTGCGATACGCACTCCCGATGTGACTCGGAAAATTAAATCGATTGCCGATGCCGTAGAAGTCCGTCGTCACTTGGTCGCGTTGCAACAAAAGATCGCCGCGACTGGCGATTTCATCAGCGAAGGGCGCGACCAAGGCACCGTCGCATTTCCCGACGCGATCTGCAAAATTTATTTGACCGCTTCTACACGTTTTCGCGCCGTTCGCCGCGCCCTGCAATTGGAACAGCAGGGAATTTCAACCGACCTTGAGGAGGTTGTCACGGAAATCAACGCGCGCGATTACAATGATGAAAATCGTAAAGTTGGCCGTCTGTTGAAAGCCGATGACGCTGTTGAAATTAACACGGACAACAAAACGGTTAATGACGTCGTTGACGAATTAGAACAGATCATCAAAGAAAAAATCGCAGACACTAAAATCGCTTCGGCATCATCGAATCGCCAAAAAGCATAACCCCTCGGCCACTCCACTTGACTTGACTTGATGGCCCGCAACAAACTACACACATTCGTTTCCCGCGCGACCTCCCCTCAGCACTACCATCCCAGAACCATTTGGCTGACTTTTACGCATATCCACCGCTGCCGCACTCTTCACCGCTTGAACCAAGAGAAGGTTCTAAGTGAACAACTCTTCGACCGCCAGTTCGCCCGAACGGATCGTTTCAAAAAACACTTGGTTGCTGACCAACACGTCATCCATTGCCAAAATTTCGTCCATCGTCAAAAAAGCATACGACGCGACTTCATCGGGGTTAGGAAAGACCCGTTCGAGTTCGTTTGATGTGGCGGTCCACCAATGTAACCGAGTTCCTTTGGGAGTGTAGCTTTGCCAGATTTCGCGTACCGCTGTTGCGTTGATGTTTAGTTCTTCGTTCATTTCTCGACGCAAGGCGATCTCCGGTGTTTCGCCCTCTTCGATCATCCCACCGGGGAAGCAGAAAAGATTCGGGGCCCGAACCGTCGCCGAGCGCTTGATCACCAGCAAACGGTCGCCGCGCGAAAAGATCGCTACGACTGCACAAGCGGGACTAGCGTTTCTGGCCATTGGTATTGGGGGGGACGAGTTCTGAGGGACGATCTCTTGTGATGAACAGGAAACGATTATAGCTCCGCGCCGCAATACTTGCAGTGCCTAGCGTCGACATCATGCCCTTCGGTGATACAAGCGCTGCATGATCGGGTGGTGAGTCGTTTTTGTCGTGTTTCGATGATCTCGGCCGACACCAAACCGGTGGGTACAATGATCAAGCTGTACCCCAACAAAATCAAAACCGACGAAAGAAACTTCCCCGGTGGTGACTTGGGCACCATATCCCCGAAACCGACGGTTGTCATTGTCACTACTGCCCAATAGATACCTTCGGGAATCGAATTAAAATCGTTTCCATCCGGTCGGCAGAGGTTCTCTATTTCAAACATCAGCGTGCCTGTCACGGTCACAATGATCAACACGACGGTCAAGAAAACAATAATTTTCGCTCGGGCGCGCCACACCGCGTTCCCCAAATCCTCGGCCTCCGCTTGGAACCAACCGAGCTTAAAAATTCTGAATACTCGCAACAACCGCAACGCCCGAATCACCGAAAAAGCTCGTGTTGTTCCGCCACTGGCAAATAACAGAAAATAATCCGGCAACACGGCCATCAAATCAATGATCCCCCAAAAGCTAATGACATAGCTCCACGGGCGACGCACGCAAAACACTCGCAGGAGATACTCAACCGAAAACAAAATTGTAAAGAACCACGACGCCCTAGTGACCCAACCGATCCCCGCGTACCCTTCCACCGTTGCCAAACAAGTAACGATGACGCTGGCCACAATCGCCACCAACAAACTCACATCGAACAACGCTCCCAACGGCGTGTCGGCTTCGAATATGATCTCGTGAATTTTAGCTCGTACCCCTTTCTGCCGTGGTTGGGGAACAAAGTCGTTTCGGTCAGACATTTTGCAGGGTCGGAGGGTCGAGATATTGATTAACCGCTTCATTGCAAAACCGTGAGGTTCCAATAGGCCCACATTTTACCCAAAACGCGCAGGCTTGTCGCGGGCACTTCGGCTAACTTGGATGCACGCCGTCCAGCGATACGTTATGCTTTAGCACGGTTTCACTTGGCGTTTTTTTCTAAACGCTTTCGTTGAACATTTCCGATAAACGCTGGCCCAGTCGCATTAGAAAAAACTCAGATAAAAAACATGGCAACAAAAGGCTTCCTCGGCATTGATGCCGGCACGCAAGGGCTTTCTATTATCTTCACCGACGAAAATCTGGATGTGATTGAGACCGGTGAAGGCGAATACGACATGGTCCCCGGGCTTGAAGAAGGCTGCTACGAACAGCGACCTTCGGATTGGGACGCGGCGGTGGTCGCAGCGATGGCGGACCTAAGATCTAAACTGGAAACGGAAATCGAAGCGCTGGCGATCGGGATTTCCGGGCAAATGCACGGCGAAGTGCTTGTCGATGCCAATGGCGAGACGTTGGGGAACGCTCGATTGTGGTGCGACAGCCGAAACGACGAACAAGGCAACGAATTAACAGAAGCCTTTGCGATCAAAATGCCCAAACGCATCACCGCTGCACGCTGGCTTTGGACTCGCCGAAACCGTCAATCGCAAGCCCGAAAAACAAAACAGATAACGACTCCCGCTGGTTGGATTGCGTATCGATTGACCGGTCAATGGAATCTTGGGATTGGCGACGCCTCGGGCATGTTTCCAATCGACCAGGCAACGTTAGACTACAACCAACAACTGCTGGATGAATTTGACAAAATCGCTGACGCCCCCTTGCCCTTGCGTGAAATGTTGCCGACCGTCAAAACCGCCGGCCAAGACGGTGGCACAATAAATGCCACCGGCGCGAAAATGCTGGGCTTGTCTGCGGGAATCCCCATCGCACCTGCCGAAGGCGACCAACCGGCTGCCCTGGCAGGGTCAGTCATCGGCAATCCTGGCATGGTGTCGTGCAGTTTCGGTACATCGGTTTGTGCGAACGTTGTTGGCGACCGATCCTTCTCTGGTGTTAGTAGAATGGTAGATCATTTCTGCGCCGTCGATGGCAAACCGATCAACATGGTTTTTCTGCGAAACGGGACCACTTACATGAACAGCATCGTCGCGATGTTCGCAGCGGTGACCGGCGGGGACCGAAACGCAGGATTCGCGGCAACGATGCCGCAAGTTTTAGAATCCGCGCCGGACTGCGGAGGTCTAATGGCACTCCCGTTTATGGACGATGAACCGGGGTTAGGCGTCGGTCGCGGCGGATCGGCAATGATCGTCGGCTTCAACGGTGCAAATGCTACGCCCGGCAATGCCGTCAAAGCGGCACTGCTCTCCACCATGTTCAATATGAAGTTAGGCTGCGAAACGCTTGACGCCCAAGGATTTCCGCGCACCGAAATCGTATTGTCGGGTGGACTAACAAAGACGCCGGAACTGGGGCAAATTTTAGCCGACGTCTTCGACACCAAAGTCTCTTTGCTCCAAAGCGCCCAAGAAGGATGCGCTTGGGGGGCCGCGTTGTTGGCTAAGTTTCGGCATTGCAAAATGACAGGAGACGACCGCGATTGGTCTCAGTTCCTCGACCAGCACGCGTCGCCGGATCAGTTAAGCTTCACTCCGATTCCAGAAAACGTCAAGCAATACGCAGACGGATTTAATCGTTATAAAAAACTGGTCGCCAGCCATCAGGCCATCGACAATGCATTAAATTAGCAGGTCTTACCGGTACTTTGTGGCACCGCCTGCGCTGAACGCGGGCCGTTTCCA
>CALDYR010000112.1 GCA_937944405.1 uncultured Pirellulaceae bacterium | reverse complement strand
CAGTTGCTTGATCGAGTCGCAAATCAAAGAGATGAACTATCGCGTCAAAGGCACCGAGAAATTCTGGAATGACGGCCTGCAAGCTGAAGCCATGTTACAGATCGTGACGGCCATTCTCAGCGATGAAGACCAGCTTGCCCAACACTTCCAAGGGCGGAATGGATCACCCTACGATCGAAACAGCAACAACAAAAGACAGTTGCAAAAACATTAGCCTTCATGCACCCGATTGAGTGATTGAGCTCTTGGTGTGGAGTAGGTGTGAGAAGTTCGGGCGAAGACATTCGGGCGAAGAAGTTCGGACGCCGTCAGCGCGGATTTGACGAAATCTGGACGTGCCGTGCTGTGTTTGCAGATGGGCGATCAAGTGTGACGTCCGGGAATCACTCGTCGTCATCCATCTCCAATATGTCAGCCTGTTTTTCGTTAATTTTGATCCGTTGGATTTTTGTCGCCTTACCCGTTTTGGGGTCAACCTCGATCACGACTCCTGAAATCTGTACGTCCTTCTTTGCCACGTCAAAAGGGAGTGGACGAAAAGAAATCGTTGCCGGCAGCACACGTTCAATCTTGCGTCCCAAAATGCTCTCATGAGGACCGGTCATCCCGACATCGGTAATGTAGGCCGTCCCGCCGGGCAAAATTTGTTCGTCGGCCGTCGGGACATGGGTGTGGGTGCCGCAAACGGCCGACACGCGCCCGTCCAGATGCCGGCCCATGAGCTGTTTGTCGCTGGTAGCTTCGGCGTGGAAGTCACAAAATCGAATCACAACATCATCAGGAATTTCATCTAAGACTCGATTCACAGCAGTAAAAGGACAATCGACCGGCCGCATATAGACTCGTCCCATGGCGGAAAATACAGCCACCTTTTTTCCAGTTTCGGATTTCACTACCGTCCACGTCTTCCCCGGGGCGTCAACGGGGAAGTTCGCGGGTTTAAGGATGTTGGATTGATTCTCAAGAGTTGGAATGATGTCCTTTTTGCGATAGATGTGATCTCCCAAAGTAATGCAATCGACGCCGGCTGCGATCAACCGTTTGTGAATCGATGGCGTGATGCCTGATCCGCTTTCGGCGTTTTCGCCGTTGACGATTACTAAATCGATCGTCTCTTGGCGGCGGTAACTGGGAATCGATCGGGTAACGATTTCGACGCCCGGTTTTCCGACAATGTCTCCAATAAATAAAATGCGCAACTTACATTCCTCACTGTGGTTTAAAAGAAATTCAAATACCGACGTTTATTTTGCCAATTCCATGAAACGTGTCTCACGAATGACAACGACTTTAATTTCGCCGGGGTATGAAAGTCTTTCCTGATACGCGTTTGCAATGTCACGGCAAATTTTTGCTGCGACTTGGTCGTCGGCCTGTTTGGAACTGGCGATCACGCGCACCTCGCGACCTGCTTGAACCGCGAACGCTTGGCGGACTCCTTTGAATTCTTTGGCGATGGTTTCCAGTTCTTCCATACGCTTGATGTAGCGCTCCAAAGATTCGCGGCGGGCCCCCGGTCGCGATGCGCTGCAGGCGTCGCCGGTGGCTACGATGACGGTGTAGGGATGTTCAACGAAAATTTCATCGTGATGGCCTCGAGCCGCGTGAACGACCTCCTGTCCTTCCCCGTTTCGTTTGAGGAATTCAGCTCCGATTTTAGGATGTCCGCCTTCTTGGTCGTGGTCGGCGGCTTTGCCGATGTCGTGCAACAGTCCCGCGCGGCGGGCCAAGTCGCCATCAAACCCCATCATCTCTGCCAACATCCCTGAAAGAAACGCGACTTCGATGCTGTGCTGCAAGATGTTTTGGCTGTAACTGGTTCGATAATGCAACCGACCCAACATGGCGATGACACGTTTGTTCAACCCTTGGACGTTGACTTCTTGGACTGCTTCGTTGCCTTTGTTGATAATGACGGTATCAATTTCCTTCTGACATTCTGCAACGATTTCCTCGATCCGCGAAGGATGGATCCGGCCGTCGGTAATCAAACGGTCCAACGCCATTCGTGCGATTTCGCGACGAACAGGGTCAAATCCGCTAACGATCACAACGCCGGGCGTGTCGTCGATAATCAAGTCAACTCCGGCGGCTTTTTCGAAAGCGCGTACGTTTCTGCCTTCGCGGCCGATGATCCGCCCTTTCATATCGTCATTGGGAATATCGACAGTCGAAGTGGTCGAATCGGTGGTGTGACTGGCGGCGAAACGCTGGGTCGTCATCATCAACATTTCGCGCGCCTGTTGGTCGCAGGTTTCTTTGAGCTTTTTCTCATGTTCAAGGATGCGCCCGCCGACCTCATGAGCCAGGTCGTCTTCAAGTAATTTTAACAGGCGTGTTGTCGCTTCTTCTTTCGACAGTCCCGTGACCTCGTGCAGTCTACGGCGCTTTATTTCCAGTACTTCGGCAATGTCTTGTTCGGTCTGGGAGACCTGTTCAAGTTTGGCTCGTAAGCGGTTTTGTGACGTTTCAATAAATTGCTCTTGCTTCCTTAGGTCGTCAGCCTGCTGATTGAGTTGATTTTCGCGTTTGTCCAAAGCACGTTCGCGCTGGTGGACCTCTTCACGCGCCTTGTTCTGTTTTTTGTCGAACTTCGACTGTCGGGCAAGTTCGAGTTCTTTAATTGCTACGTCGGCGTCTTTGATTTTCGTTTCGGCGTCACGCTGAGCGTTGTCGAGGATCATTTTGGATTTTGCTTTCGCGCCGCCGCCGATGATGAGGTTGTAAACAACGCTCGCGCCCCCGGCAAAAAGAATGCCGACCACCAGTCCGATAATGGATTCCGTCGTGTGCATTGGGCCGCTCCTTATAGTTATCGAGTGACGACAAAGCTTAAGCGTCAGTTAAAAAGCGTTGCCGTTTTTTTCTTTCGCCCAATTTGTTCAATCGCGTCGCAGCACCAGCAGGGAGGCAAATCATTTTCGCGTCGCGCCGGACCGAGCTTCGGTATCCCCATTTCGCCACCGCGTGCGGTAGCCCAACGACCGTTGAGAAACGCTGGGCCCGCAGAAGGGGAAATGGAGATGTTGAGGATCGCTGCCCGGTGCAGCAGAGACGATGGAACGCTGACAGAATCGATACCGCAGTCGCTAACCTTTGCCCCGCATCGGCAGGAGAACTGCCATGCTGGTGACAGGTAGGCGCATGCCTGCAGGCACGAGCCAACAAACAAACACGATCACCAATAAAGTTAAAAACGGCAGCACGATTTAAAAGTTGGCGCAGTCCATTAGAATCGAAGGAGTTGAAAACGATTTGTTCTTAATGCAAACGGACCGTGATTGCCACAAAGTTTGTGTCACCAAGTCAATTGTTTAATACAAATTTCGGCACTTACCGCGCCCAACAGTACACTAACAAAATATCTTGGAATACTCAAACGCTAGTTTTATTAGCCGGCGGACAAGATGGCGGGAGGACAAGATGGCTGGAGTTATCCAGCGCGGGATGGCTCGCGATTTTTAATTTCCGTTTCAAACATTGCCTTAAAACTTGACCGAAAAAATAGCACACGCACCAATGGTTCCCGACCCTGCTTTAGACCCTGCTTCGATCGGCGCCGCATCCGAGGCTTTGGTGACTTTGGCAGGCGCCTGTGAGGCACTGGTGCCGGCGAAACGGTGGCTGCAACATCGTTCGGTGGTCGCTGTTTCGGGAGGCGCCGACAGTGTGGCATTGTTTCGAACGCTAACCCACATCGTTAGCTGCAGTACACCGCCGGCTTCGGAGCGATTGATAATTGGTCACATCGATCACGCCGTTCGGGGGGAGACGGCTGATGCTGATCGTAAGTTCGTGAAAAAATTGGCGCGGGAATTCGGTGCACGATTTGTTTCGATGAAGTTGGATTTGGAGACGCTTCTGGGGGAACAGGACCGCGCTTCGGAACAGCGCCTGCGGGATGCCCGGTATCGGTGCCTCAAGCAGATCGCTGAAGACAACGGCGCGCGTTATCTATTCACCGGTCATCACCTAAACGATCAAGCCGAAACGATTCTTTTCCGTATCTTTCGCGGTACGGGGTTGGCTGGATTAAAGGGAATTCCAGCGATTCGGCAGGAGGGTTGGCTGACCATCGTCCGCCCGTTGTTGAGGGTGCCCAAAGCGCTAATTTTAGAGGCCTTGAATGCTTTGAATCAGCCCTACCGCACCGACGAAACCAACGGGCTGAACGACTACAGTCGCAATTTCATTCGCAACGAGGTGTTGAAACCTGCGGTTGAGTATTTCGGTCTTCCGGTCGAAGAATCTATCGCGCGGTTGGCCGAACACGCTGAAAGTGCGTTGGAATTAGAAGCCCAACAGGTCGATGCCTATCTCCAAGACCATGTGCCGCAGCGTTGGCCCGACGAATTGAAAATTCAAACTGGCCCTCTAGCCGCCCAACCCAATGCGCTGATTCGTGCGGTGCTGATTCGTTTGTGGGGGGAACAGGGGTGGCCCGTTAGTCAAATGACTTACGCGCGTTGGCAAACACTGGCAGAGATGGTGGTGACTGCGGGGCAGGACCCGAACAGAGTTTGGGCCCAGAACCTGCCGGGCGACGTGCATTTGAGAATTGATCACCGAACGACCCTGTTAACCTTGGGGAAACGTTCTGTTTGAGCGATCTGTGATGAGGCAAAAATCGCATTGTTAGCCCGAAATTGCTTGCTCATTATCGCGCTTACGATTACGCTACTGACTGCGAAATGATACCACCATCACTACCGATTTTCCAAAACTTAAGAGAGAAAAGATGGCTGACAGTGAACCGAACCTAAAACTCTTTTGGGGGTGTTTTATCGCCCTGATCACAACGGCATTTGCTTTTGTTTCGAGGCTTTTCCTGTTGGGGGAATGGGGAGAGGAATTTGGGCTCGACGCGGTCCAAGTTGGTGAACTGGCTGGGATGGGAATTTGGCCGTTCGCCATCAGCATCATCGCCTTCAGTTTGTTTATTGATAAAATCGGTTATAAGACGGCGATGGTCATCTCATTTATTGGCTACTTAGTTTGGTCGGCGATGGGGACGGCGGCGTTCTTCGTCTCCGATGGAGGCAATGGCGATCCGGAAATGGGGTATCAACTACTGTATTGGGGCAGTCTCATTTTGGGGCTTTCTAATGGTACCGTTGAAGCTTACATCAACCCCGTTGTAGCGACGATGTTTAAGGACAACAAAACGAAGTGGTTAAACATATTGCATGCCGGATGGCCGGGCGGTTTGGTCATTGCAGGGCTGCTGACCATTGCGTTGAGTTTCTATGCCGTTCCGTGGTGGATTCGAATTGCCATTATCGTTCCGCCAGCGATCATCTTTTTCTTCGCTTTGATTGCGCAAGAGTTCCCGGCGCAAGAGCGCGTGGCGTCGGGCGTTAGCTACCGCGAGATGCTGGCCGAATTCGGTTTTCTGGGCGCCGCATTGGTGGCGTTTTTAATCGTTCTGCAAATGTTTCAATCCTTCCCCGGATTCGAAAAGGAATTTGCAATTGCAGGGGCGGCCATCGCGATCGTGTTTGGTGCCTACACACGTTCGCTGGGGAACCCACTGCTGTTTGTGCTGGCGTTGATTATGGTACCTCTTGCCACAACGGAAATTGGGACCGATGGGTGGATCGAAGAAATCATGAAAAGCATCGCCAACGCGAACGGTTTTGATGCAGGACTTGTGTTGGTTTATACCTCGGCAATTATGATGGTGCTTCGGTTTTTCGCGGGCCCGATCGTTCATCGAATCAGTCCCATTGGCCTACTGATCATGAGTTCTGTGCTTGCCATTGCCGGTCTTTATTGGCTGTCGTTTGCTGATGGGATGATTGTGTTCGCTGCTGCGACGGTTTACGCTTTCGGAAAAACCTTTTTCTGGCCGACGATGCTCGGGGTTGCGGGCGAACAAACACCTCGTGGCGGTGCGTTAACACTCAATGCGCTCGGTGGAATTGGGATGTTGGGAGTCGGGGTGCTCGGATTTCCATATATCGGGATGCTGCAAAGCGCGAAAACGATCGAAGCCATTGGAAGCAATGAGGAGATTATCGCTGCTGCACCAGCATTGGCCGAAAGCGGAGAATTGGCGGTTTTAGAGAAAAAGGACATCTACTCGATCATTGAGTACGACGCGGTCAGTACCGAAAAAGTCGATACCGCCTTGAGTGGGCTCGGCGAGGAGAAAGCAAAAGAAGTCCAAATGAAAATGACTGAGGTAAGCGAAGCGAGCAAGCAAGGTGCGTTGGCAAGTATGTGTGTTTTTCCCATTGTGATGCTGATCAGTTACATCGGTTTGGGGATGTTTTTCAAGAGTCGAGGCGGCTACCGGGTTAAGTCACTGGACGATTGATCGCCTTAGCACTTTGATCGTCTTAGCACTTTGATCGTTTTAGTACTTTGATCGTTTTAGTACTGGCAATTGGACCGGTTTGAGTAGAGGGAGTTGGCTGATTTTCGGCCAATTCAGCGATCCTAAAATCAAACGGTGACAGAACCAGTGGATCGACATTTCAGCGTAACCGGTATTGATCGGTAATCCAATTTACGGATGGTCTCGGCCATCCGTTTTTGCTGCGCCGCGCTTTGCGCGCCGTTTCTTAGAGAGGCTTGGTGGAGCGAAGGCCCGTATCGTTGCTAGCGTGATTGTGCTTGCTGTCGACGGTTGAGGAAGTCGTTGTCGGACGCCAAACAATGCAAGAGTTTTGATTCGGTTGCGAAATCAATCTTTAGCCAAAATCAACAAATCTCTAGTATTCGCGAAAATACTTGAAGTTCGAGTTGTGGCGGTTGGCGCCTGTAAGCTTGGATTTCGCCAACGCCCATGACCCTCCCCGGTCGCTGCATGTTTTTGTATCCACGCCGAAAAATCACCCGACAGGCGCGACCGGGGAGGGGGCTGCGCTTTTGTTTCGGCTTGGTCAAATTACTGTTGTTGTTGGCTTTGATTGCTGCCGCGACTTGGTTTTACTTCCAACATGAATTCGCAAGTCGTTTGGCCCAGCAAATTCAAGAAAAAGTGAACCAACATCTGGCCCCCAATGGTTTGCGCGCTGCTGTTGGACAAGCCCGATTGATCGAAGGTAAAGGGATTCTGCTGAACAATCTGAAATTCGGCGAGTCACCGAATTCTTCCCGCTTGGGGTACGACGATAACGCCGGCGGTACCGATGCGCAATTGGGTTCGCTGGATCAAGTGCAAGGGGGAATCAATTTATTCGCCGATGATGGGATCGTGGGTGAACCAATCGCCGAACTCTACGATGCGTTTATTCACCTGCCGGTCTGCGCGACGGAGCTGGTGTTGGGGAACGTGCAACCGCGCGGTTTCGACATTCGGCGCGCTAAATTGAATCTGATAAGAGACGCCGATGGAGTTTGGGAAATTGCGAAGTTTATGGACGCTTTGCGCCCGAAACCAGGTGCCGCGCGTGTGCCGATACGCATCCAAGACTCTGAAATTCGTATCATCGACCAAACCCGGACACCGCCGTTAATCCATCGGCTGACCGATGTGCAGATCCAGCTTGATCCAATGGTTCATGAAGATCGAGAACTGACCAAAGTGACCTTGGGCTGTGTGGGAAATGAAATCGGTTTGTTTAGCCTTACGCTTTTCTACGATGGTCAAACGCGCGCTTTCGATATTGATGCGGCGGCAAAAAAAATCAGACTCTCCCCTGCCCTGTTCGCGCTGTTTCCGGAGATGATTGCCAAACAATTCGATACCGTCAAAGCACTCACCGGAGAGCTCGACTTAGAAGCCCGTGTGCAAGGCGATCTTAATGGCGCGATGCCGAGGTTCATGTTCGTCGGTGCGGTGGATAAATTCGCCGTCGATGACGTTCGGTTTCCAATTCCTGTGACGCGCGGGGGAGCAGAATTTTTAATCTCAGATCAACAGATTCACCTGAAACAGTTCCGTGGGAGACTGGGGGAAGGAAGCTTCGAGATCAACTATCAGCAAACAGGGCTGTTTGAGCGCCGTGATTGGCGAACCTTCGGCCAGATCGCTCATTTGGATTTCCGGTCTGCCGATCGATTGGCGGATCTCTTTCCCCAAGGCTGCAATCAGTTCTGTCACGATTTTTCACCCGAAGGCGAATGTGACGTCAAGTTCAATCTAAGCCACGACGGTCAGACGTTGACGCGCGAAATTCATGCGGATTTGCGAAATATGGCATTCCGGTTCATTCGATTTCCCTATCGTGTGGATCGATGTGCCGGAACATTGGATTGGTTTGGCGATACTTTAACGTTGAACATTGAATCCCAAGCCACCCCGGAGCCGATGACGATGGTCGGTCGGATCAAAAACCCCGGGCCTGATGCAACCTATGAAATCGATCTGCGGGTCGACGGTAGTTTGCCAATCGACGAAAAAATGCTGGTGGCGATCGATGCGATCCCAGCTTTTTCACGCGCGATTCGACCGTTTAACCCAATCGGACGCGTCGGGGGATTTGGCAAAATTGTAAAACACTTGCCCGGCGGCGAAGTTGATAAATTCTTCGATGTGCAACTCAAAGGGATTGCGATTCGGCACAATTCCTTTGCCTATCCGATCGGGGACATCAATGGTGTCGTCAGGGCGCGGAACCTAGATTTTACCTTCGACCAACTGACTGGGGATAACGGCAATGCTACCGTTATCTGTAACGGCCAGTGGAATCCGCGTGTCGGATTAGACACTCATTTTTTGTGCAAAAACGTGTCGATGGATAATCAATTGCAAATGGCGCTGTCGGTGGATTTGCAAGAGATTTGGGCTGGTTTTCGACCGCAAGGCAGCCTCGGCTTGATTAAGGTCGATATGACGATGCCAGTTGGCCACCGCAGTCCGAATGTTGTCGTGGAAGCAGAACTCAATAACCGCGACCAACAGGAAGCCAGCAATATCTCGATCTTTCCGACTTGGTTTCCTTATGAAATTCGGCATATGACGGGCAACATCCAGATCGGAAACGGGCGGATCGATGTATCGAACATCTCTGGCAAACACGCGCGCTCAAGCCTCTCGTGCAAGGGTGTTGGTGAGTACTCCGATCAATCCTGGATGGTGAGGCTGCACGATTTGTTGGCCACGTCGGTGAAAGTAGATGATGACCTCTTGGCCGCCTTGCCGACTCAATTGGCCCCTCCGGTACGTCAGATGAAGTATCAAGGGCTGATGAACGTCAATGGTGAAATTACTATTGCCGGTTTCCGGGAAAGTCAACCGACGCCATTGGCCAATCATGGCCTTCAACTGGTTGACTCTCCAAGCCAATCAGGGGTGCTGACGGCAGATGCGACGATGGCGTGGAACCTGAATTTTGCGATGAATAATGCGAAGATGTTGGTTGGCCTGCCGATCGAAAACGTGTTTGGGGAAGTAAGTTTGATCGGCACCTACGATGGACGGCGCGCCGAATGCAAGGGCGCAGTGAGCCTTGATTCGTTGACGATTTACGAAGCGCAAGTCACCAATGTGCGCGGCCCTATTTGGTTGGACAACGACCGTGTCGCGGCCGGTGTGTTGGCCGATCCCGCCGGCGTCGCTTCGGCCGCCAATAATACTTCGCCTTTGGCCGCCAACGCGCAGGAAGCCAAGCAGTCGTTGACCGGCGAAATTTACGGGGGCGTTGCGAAATTTGATGCCCAAATGGCCAACGATAAACGTGGGCGTTTTTATTTTCAAAGCACAGTTGCCGGTTGTGATATTCAACAAGCCGCCGCCGATTTCGCGTCGGAGGTTGAAGATGTGCAGGGCCACGGTTTTGTGGCGATGCGAATGGGAGGAAATTTCGCAGACCTTCATTCATACAAAGGCGACGGAACGGTGCAGTTAAGAGATGCCAAACTGTACAAACTCCCCAAGATATTGACGCTGCTGAAAACGCTGAATGTGGGACGCACTGACCGAACGGCGTTCGATTCCAGTAACGTGAATTTTTCGATAAACGGATCTGATATTGATTTCGATCGTATCGAATTGGTGGGGGACGCCATTTCCCTAATTGGTAACGGCCGGGCGAACTTAGACCAAGACATCGCGCTTAATTTCTATTCGATTGTCGGACGCAACCGAATCCGGATCCCCGTTCTTAACGAACTCTACCACGCCGGTAGCCAACGCATTCTGTGGATTACCGTCGACGGAACAATCAGTGATCCCAAAATGAGCCGCCAAGTATTGCCGCAGTTAAACGATTCGATTCGCCAACTGTTCCAACCGGTCCAACCGCGCGATCTGCTGTTCAATCAAGACGCCGTTTCGCGCACCGCGACCCGCAGTTTCGAATCGCCCTTTGGTGTTCAGCGTTGAAGTAAGTGTCTCTTTCGAAAGTTGGGTTCTTCTAAAAATTTGGTCGCTACAAATCGGCCAGTAGCCTGTCAATTTCGATCAATGTAGTAGGTTTGACCAGAATTCCCGACTGCGCACCCGCCAGAAATTCCGTCGGATCGCGCTGCAATAACCCGCAACCTTTAAATTTCTTGCTGGAACAAAAGTTAACTCGGGCGCAGTCGCCAGTTTTGACTTCCGTCGGTTGGGGAATTTGTTCGCTCCTAGAATCGGCAGCCCGTCTAAAAGTCTGCCAACGGGTGCAAGGGGTTAGAGTGTGCGTGGTTTCCAATTGAAGAAAAACGATCGGTGAATGTTGTGCCAAGATTCACTTTCTTCGAAATTCAGCGACCTTCGTTGTCCGGTCAGCCGATTGGATTTACTCCGCAGGATGATGCGACTGTTGTTTTCCTGGTCTCTTTCCTTGCGTAGCGCTGTCGCCACACCCAATTGAAACCGTGCTTCCGGATACAGCGGAACGCCGAGCTGTTGCAATGATAGTGAACCCAAATCAACGCGCTGCCAGATGATCTCTCCGTCATCATTTGGCTGGAGCACTTCAAGGTCGCAGCGACTGTTGTTGGGGGAGTACAACCCCCACGCCAGCCAATGGTCTACGTGAGGGAGAAGCGGATAGGTCGTCAACGCTACGGTGAGAATCGCGACGGTGGGAGGAATCCGAAAAAGGGTAGCAGGAGTCGCGGTGCGACCGAGGGGCCAAAATAGGATTGCCGTGATGAGGAAGAAAAAGAGGTTCCAAACCAATACACCGGTGTGGTGGTCCAGTCCCCACGGTCCGAGCGTCGCAATCAACGCACCATGAAAAACAGCAGCCAGCACAACTCCGGTCTTGTGATCGGGAGCAAATACCAACAATACCGCGACCAGCAACTCAAATACCGGCATTGCGAAAGCTGCCACGTTCAGCCAGTTACCAGACGCGATGCCAGCGGTCGCGGCAAACACTCCGGCCAACTGGCCGCCCAGTCCGTAGATAAACTGGTAGTCAAACTTGCCGATGGCCGAGTAAAAATAGATCGATGCCGTCAACCAACGGGCGCAGTGGACCATGTCAGCACGGTTTTTCGCAACAACGATTAACGCGGCGTAAAGAAAAAATTGCCACGCCCAAGGTTGTAAGCGCTGTTGATTGAGCGCGAACATGGCCAACATCGCAGCAACGAAGAAGATAGCAGGAATGCGGTTTAATCGGGAAGTATAAGGGGCTCCAAAGGCCGTCGATAATGATTCGACCATCAACCAGCTACAGCTTGATAACAGAATCATCAGCCCAATCCAATCGACGAACTTGGGAACCGGTGTCAACGATTGGATCAAAGGGATTTGCGGAAAATTTGATTCACCTGTCCACAAACGCCACGTCAAACCTATCATCGTGATCGTAGCAGCGGACCACAACATCGTTAGCACCGACCATCGACGTTCGTCGCCGGGGCGATGAATCAACAATGAGAAATAACCATTTGTCTTTTTCGTTTTCTCTGAAGATTGGGTTGCGGCGGGCCCATTCATACCAAACCATTTAGATGGTCGATGCTCTGGCCAATGCTTTTGATTGGGTCGGGCGATTGATCTTGTTCGACGTGGCAGTTCGCGGCTCCGATTTCTTCGGCTAATTTCATTACTTGGGCCATGTTGATCGTGCCGTCACCGCATTCTTGAAACGCGTCCGCAGGGACCTGCCCTTCGTCGTAGATTACGCCGGACCCCTTTTTCAGATCCTTTAAATGGACTTGCGCGATTCTTCCTTGCATCTTCTTCATCGTTTCCAGTGGGTCCAATCCGCCAATCTTCATCCAAAAAACATCCAGCTCGAACTTGACTAAGTCGTCGTCAAATTCTTGGAGAAACACGTCGAAGCCAGTCGTGTCCCCATCGATTTTTTCGAATTCAAAGGAATGATTGTGGTAACACATTTGCAGTCCCGCATCGGCGGACTTTTTCGCTACTTCGTTGGTCGATTTGGCGATTTGCTTCATCTGATCGACCGTTGTTCGAAAGCTTTTACCGATGTAGCCGAATACTAAATGCTGCAGACCAGCTTGCTTCGCCGTTGCGATGATGTCGTCAATTTTTGGAACACCGGCGGCCTCGGGTTGGCAAATTGATCTCCACTCCATGAAACCCGAAGTGACCTTCAAACCGAGCCTCTTGGCCTGATTGACGATTTCTGGGCTGTCCATAATGTTCATCAATTCGACTTGTTTGTACCCTGCGTCGGCAACGGACTTGAGCGTTGTTGCGGCATCATGGGCCAGTTGGTTACGCACGGTGTACAGCTGCAGCCCAATCGAGTCGAGATACTTGGACGATTTTGGCATCGCGTGTAACGGTCGGGCTAATTGGGCTGACATCGCCGCAGCGCTCAAGGCGGTCGTTGATCGGAGGAAAGTTCTGCGGTGCATCATTAAGTCCAAAGTGTGGAGTGAAAGTGTGGAGTGAAAGTTGGAAGCGCGAGGTGGGAGTTAGAGGGCATTGGGTAATGGGTTTTGTCAATGCTGGTTGTAATGCGGTTTGGCAAGAAACGTCGTTGGTGCTTGACTCAAATCTGAGTAACGCAGATGCCTGCGGCGATTGGAACTGGGCGCACCAATCGGCGGTGGTAAACCCAATTCTTTCCGTTACCGACGTTACTGTTTTTCAGACAGCGCGATTTCAACGACCTCGGCAGCGGTCAGCGCTTTGCCAGAGGGCGGGTTGAAGATCAAACTGCTAGGATCGGGGTGGGGAACGTTTGACTCAAACGTAGAAATCAGCCCGTCTACATCGACGACGCAGCCACTGGTGGTCATAATGTGGTTGACTAATCTAATAAGGGCGGCACGGTCTAGCTTTTTTGAAGTCGGGTCCATGGCGGCGATTGTAACCAACTCGCCGGTCAGTTACCACGCTCCAATACTTGTTTCGCCGCTTGCTTGAATTTATCAAAAGGGAAGAACGTGAAATTTACAACGCTGGGAGGAATTAACGAACAGGTATCGGTCGTTGGGCTCGGGACGTGGCAGTTTGGTGGAGAATGGGGAGTGGATTATACTGCCGATCAAGTCAATTCAATCTTTGATGCGGCGCGGGACTGTGGGATCAATCTGGTCGACACCGCCGAATGTTACGGCGATCATCTTTCTGAATCCTTGATCGGAGCCGCCATTGAATCCGATCGCGACCATTGGTTTTTGGCGACGAAATTTGGCCATCATTTTGAATCAAACTTTGAAAGATCCGAACCGCGCACCGCCGCTGAGGTGGTCAAACAGTTAGAGGATTCCTTAAAAGCACTGCGGACTGATCGGATTGATTTATATCAATATCACTCGTGGGGAGACGATCTGATTTTCGCCGATGATGTGCAGGCGGCTTTGTTAAAGGCTAAGGACGACGGAAAGGTGCGATTCTTGGGGAACTCAGTACCCGGCAAAGGTGATTGGTCCCATCAGATCGCTCAAAGTGCGGAACATCAAATCGACGCGATTCAAATCGTCTATAACCGTTTACGGCGTGAACCAGAAGAACATTCTTTCCCTCTGTGCCAGCAACAAAATTTGGGCGTGCTGGCGCGAGTTCCGTTGGCGTCGGGGTACTTGACCGGGAAATATAAACCGGGCCATCACTTCGATGATAATGAGATGCGAGGCAGATGGCACACGCAAACCGATCGCGACCAATGGCTTCAAGAGGTCGAAACGATCAAAACCAACGAAGTGCCAGAGGGCGTAGAAATGCCGCAATGGGCGATCGCGTGGTGTTTGAAGCACCCAGCGGTGTCGTGTGTTATCCCCGGCGTGAAAAATCCGGATCAAGTGTATTCCAATGCCGCCGCGGTTGCGCTTTGCGAATCTTAGGCAGCATGGCAAGACCAGAGCGACGACGCCGGAGTCCATTTTTACGCGCGTAGAATTGATTGTGCAAACGTGCTAACGCAATGTTAGCCAAGGACTCATCCATCGCATAATCACGCACGCATGCAAGTGACCACAACGCTTGAAACTCAGTGCAGGGTCCGCCAGCGCGGTTCTCTTTATTGCAAACGGTAGTAGCATCACCCACGTTCTAAATTTCTCTGGATTGTGATGCAGGATCAGGCTACGTGGTTTGTGATTGCCCGCTGAACCTTAGGTGGCAGTTGTTGCCACAGCGAACTCACGTGGCAGCGCTGTGAACCGAGCAAAGTGTTCTCAGACCAGCGCGTATCTGGTTAGAAATGGCCGAATTGACCCACACCGTTAACCGGTTTGATTCGAAAAGGTGCTCTATTCCCAAAGGCAAGAGCACCTCGATCGGCAAGCCTTGCTAATCAGTTTCGATATGCTGCCAAACTACCCTGCTCTACCCCGCTGCCAAACTACCCTGCTGCTAAAGCCCGGCACGACAATTCTTACAAAATCGAACCGGGCCAAGTTTCGAAATCACCTTAATTGGCGGATTCAGGTTCGACTTCCATTGGATTGAGCCCGACGGTGTTCATCAGCCATAGCAACGCCGGTGAAGCGATAAAGATCGAACTGTACGTACCAACGATCACACCAACAGTCAGCGCGAACGCGAATCCGTGAATTGCGTCTCCACCGAAACAGTACAAAATGAAGACCACGATAAACGTCGTCAACGATGTCAGAATCGTGCGGCTGAGCGTTTGTGAGATACTTGTGTTGATGATTTCGGCAGTAATGTCTTTGCGTTTGCCGCGCACTTCGCGGATACGGTCAAAGACCACAATCGTATCGTTAAGCGAGTAACCGATCACCGTCAACAATGCGGCGACGACTTCCAAACTGATTTTGAAACTGTCGATTCCCAGGAATCCCAGTCCGCCGGATAGGTAGTGAGAAATGGCAATCGCGCCAAGAACGATCGAAACGTCGTGAATCAGCGCGATGACCGCAGCAAGACCGAAAGCAAGGTTCTGGAACCGAAACCAAACATAGAGGATGATGGCCAGTAGACTCAAAACCACCGCGAACAGTGCTTGTCCCTGCATCTTTTTTGCAATTTGGCCACCGACTTTACTGGAGGTCGGGAAATAAGGTTGGTTGTTAAAATCCTTCGACCATTGGCTGACGATATCGTCGGCATCGATGGGAGAGATATCGCTGAACTCGGCTTTCCATGTTTTTGACATGGTGGACGCCGATGATTCACTAGGATCGGTGTCGGGTGAATCGACTTTTAAATTGTCTTCTTCAATTCCTCGTTCTAACTTGATTGAGGCTTGCAGCAGCAATTCTTTCAACGTCTTGCCGCTGATTGGTTGTCCGAAGGTGAAACTGCGAACGACCTTGGTTGAAATTCCTGATCCAGAATCAATGGCCACGTCCGTTTTTTTGCCAGCATTAAATTCACTTGGATCAATTTCAGCGGGTTCGGTTTCGGGAAGATCCGTGTCTTCGGTTGCCGTGGCCGAGGTTACTTCATCGTCTGTGGTTTCCCCGGCTTCGACCTCCGAAGTTGTTTCATCGGTGGATGCTGCATCGGCGGTTGTTTCTGTTTCTGTGGAATCAACGTCGGCCGCATCATCAACGTCTACACCGTCATCATCCGCGTCGCCGCTTTCATTTGGTTGGTCAGCATCGGTTTGAAGAAACATTGTTGGTCGTAGCATGCTGATCACAGTTGATTGCACACCGTTGAACGCTGGCGTTTGGTTGCTTGATTGTTCTTTGGCGGCATCATTGGGTGTGTTGCTACTTTGGCTGTCGCCGCCAGCGACGGTCGCGCTATGCATTTCCAATTCATCTTTAAAGACGCGCGTCATGACTTCATCGAGTTGGTCCCAGCGTTCGCCATCGCTTTCTCCTTCCCAAGCTGGAAGGTTGCTGTCGACTTTGAAGACTCGGTTGTCCATTTCGGCTTCAGATCCGATACCGGCGATACCGGTGACGGTGAATTCGGCTTTTTCGCCTTTGGCGATAATCTCTTGGGCATCAAGTTTGGCTTGGATGGCTTCTTTGTTTTGAGGGGTTTTGAAAACCATGCGAACGGTGGAACCGCCTCGCAGGTCATGATCCAAGATTCGAGCCCCCAAGAAGAACATGCTGGCCAATCCGATCCCGATCAACGCGATAGAGATCACGCTGGTAAAGGAGATTTTCCCGATGAAGTCGATGTTCACTCTGTCCATAATTCGACGCATGTTGAGTTTCGTTAACCAGCCTTTTCGTTCGGCAACGTCGAACATTAAACGCGAACAGTAAATCGCGGTGTACATACTCATAAGGATGCCCAAGATCAACGTCACAGAAAAACCTTTGACTTGTTCAGTACCGAATACGTACAGGATCAGGGCAGTGATCAGCGTTGTAAGGTTGGCGTCAACGATGGTGACGGTGGCTTTGTCAAAACCATTTCGAATGGCCATTCGCAGCGCCGACCCACGATCAAGTTCTTCCCGAATACGTTCGAAAATCAGAACGTTGGCATCAACCGACATACCAACGGTCAAAACCAGACCGGCCAAACCGGTCAGCGTTAGCGGTTGCTTAATCATCATCACCAGTGCCAAAATCAATAGCAAGTTAAGAATCAAACTGATCGTCGCGACGATTCCGGCGAACCCATAATAGATCACCATAAAGACCAGCACCAAAATCAGCGAAGCGGCGATCGCCCAGATTCCTTTATCGCGAAGTTCTTGGCCGAGCGTTGATTCGACGAAGTTACGACTGATAGGGTTTTTGTTCAGGGCGACGCTCAGTTTACCGCTGTTGAGGTTTGTTTTCAGTTCACGGACTTCGCGTTGAGTGAAGTTGCCGGAGATTTCACCGTTGTCGCGAATGGTGCTGTTAATGGTAGGAGCTGAATGTAAATTATCGTCAATGACGATGCCCAATTCCTTTTTCCCGTTGTTAGGGTCGGGCGAATTTAACTTTGTTAGTAGTCCCAAACGCCCCATGCCTTCCCCGGTGGTGCGAAACGCGACGGCTGGTTTGCCTTCTCTGTCGGTTGTTGACGTCACCGACGACAAGTGCTTTCCTTGAACGTCTTGGCTTTCTTCGGGGAACAGCATCAAAATTTCTGGTTTGGTGATGTTATTGTCGCGGCACCAAAACGCGAACTCTATCCCGCTGAGTTTGGGGTTATTGGAGTACCGGAGAGTTCCGAGTGAAACAATTTCGCCGGTCGATTTGCTACGGATTAAATGATTCCCATTGGGGGAAAATTTGTAAGGCATTGTTTTTGGCAATTTGCCTTGCTTCATTTGTTCGGCAGTGGGGAGCACCTTGGCAACTCCGACCCAAACTCCGACCCGCTCGTTGTCAGCGTTGATGACATACTTCGCCCGTTTTTCTCGGAAATCGTCGCTCGCGGCGGCTGACGTTGCCAGTTGAATGACGCCGGCGTGTTCGGGAAACCGTCGGTTTGCAACGATGCGAAATTCGAGCTTCCCGGTTTTGACGATCGAATCCCAAACACCTTCAGCTTCTTCCAGTGAAACTGACGGGATGGTGACTTCGATTTGCTCGTCACCGAGCGCACGGATCATGATTTCTTTGGTGCCCGATGGATTCACACGCCCAACGAGGATGGGAATGATGTCTTTTGCTTTGGGCCGTTGGTAGTTGGGATCAAATTGGTCAACCTCGGCGCTGTCGAGGTTCAGCGATCCAACCATATTGATTCCGCCTCGCAGGTCGACCCCGAATTCCGGCGGCCAGCCTGTACCGATCATCAACAGGGCGACCAGAAAAGGCACAAAAACCCACGCCATTCGTTTACGATAGTCCGTCAAGTTTAGACTGCCGCCAAGGAAATGAGCCAGCAGCAATCCCAGCACCACCGCGGCAACCAAAAGGGCCACTAACATGTAACTTGAGAATCCGCCATCGGCGAGGATAAAGTGGCATCCGGAAAGCATTGAATCAAACATTCGATTGATTCCTGAAAGGGGTTAAATGTATGTGGTAATGTATTGTCGGGATCGCGCGGTTTCAAAAACACGCAATTGATCCTTTAAGCGACTAAAATTTATTGGGTTTGTATCTTCGGGAGTTTTGCGACCGAGTTGCTAAAAAATCTGCGCTGCTGCTGAAACCAAAAGTGCCACGTTCAAAACGTTAAACGGAGACCGGATTTTGCGGCGATCAATCCTCACGCGATCGGTTTGTTGAAACAGTTTCAACAGGCGACGTGAAAACTACTTTTTGCCAGAGGCTGTTCCCGATTTTTGGTCTTCATCGGTCAACACGCGAACGATCGAGGTAGTGCGAATCTGCATCTTGGTGTTTGAACTTTCATCAATCTTGATTGTGGTGTATTCGGATTCGGCGCGAGAACTCACGACGGTTCCTAAGATGCCACCGGCGGTAACGACACGGTCGTTCTTTTTAAGATTGGCAAGTTTTTCAGAGATTTTTGATTGTTCTTGCTGTTGCGGTCTGACCATCAACAGGAAATAGAGGGCCATGATCGCCAGCATCGCTGGCAACATATATTGCATTTCTGAGAAAAACCCCGGCGCAGCCTCTTTGTTGACGTCTACCCCGGCTTCGGAGGCCGCTGAAGTCGTCGTCTGCGTCTGTGCGAGAACAGAAAAACAAATTGCTAGAAAATAGTCCACGAGTGTCCCGTTAGAATCTTTTTAGACCGCGATCAGAAGACGATTCACATAGATCGATCTGTCGCGTTTTGCACCACTTTCACGTCGGTGAAAGCATAATGATGCCCAAAATCAAGCCGATATCTTAAATTCGCGGCTTACTCCTGCCAAGGCCAATGAAACGCTGTTTTACGGAGATTTATCAGAGTCGCCGGCCGATTCGCCGGTTTATTGGTTTGGTCGGCCCAGCGGCTGACTGTATTTCCCAGCACGGTCCACTTATTCGCTTTTGGTCGCTCCTGGTCGCAGGGCCAGCGCATTTGGAATTGGGTTAAACGCCGAATAAAACGGTCCATCTGGGTATTTCATAATTCTTCGAGAATCATTCCTTGGAGAACTCAGATGGAAGACAAAGAGCTTTATCAGCACATTCTTGGACTTAAAACACCGTGGTCGGTTGGTGAGGTCAAGCTAGACATTGAGCTTCCCCGGCATCCGATTTGGGCAACAGAACCAAAGGCCGTCAAAGCGGAGGTCTGTTATGTTGGTTAACCTCGTCCCAAAGCGGTTAACCGCCCCAGCCCTGCCTGCGTTGTTGATAGAAGTCCATAAAACTATCGGCCGCGATCGCTTCACGTGCCTGGGCCATCAACCGTTGATAGTAGGCGATATTGTGTAGTGACAATAAAATCGGTCCCAACATCTCTTTGGCCATGAATAAATGCCGCAAGTAAGAGCGGCTGAGATGGCTGTAGGGTGTCTCGATACCTTCCATTAACGGCGCTGCGTCGCGCTCGTGGCAGCGATTACGCATCTTTACTTTACCGTGATCGGTGAACGCCGTTGCATTGCGGCCGTTCCGCGTCGGCATCACACAGTCGAACATGTCTACCCCGCGACGTACCGACTCCAGCAGGTCAACCGGAGTGCCGACGCCCATCAAATAACGTGGCCGATCATCCGGCAAATGCGGAGTGGTTGCGTCCAAAATTCGATACATCTCAACCGGGGGTTCGCCAACGCTAAGTCCGCCGATTGCGTATCCGGGGAAGTCAAGGTCGACCAATGCAGCGCTGCATTCCTTTCGTAATTGAACGTCCAGTCCGCCTTGCACGATGCCAAATTGAATTTGCGAACCTAGGGTGTGAGCATCTTTGGAACGCTGGGCCCAACGAATGGTGCGGTCCATCGCGTCTTTGACAACGGAACGCTCATTTGGCAGTTCGATGACGTGGTCGAACACCATCGCAATGTCGGCACCAAGCGATTCTTGGATTGCAACGCTTTTCTCGGGGGAGATTTCGATCAGCGCCCCATCGATGTGGGAGCGGAACTTCGCGCCCTGTTCGTCAATCTTCGTCAGCTGCGCTAAACTGAAGATCTGGAAGCCGCCGCTGTCGGTCAGCATCGGTTTGTTCCAACCCATAAATTGCGGCAGCCCACCGAGTTCTGCGACCACGTCTTCGCCAGGACGCAAATGCAAGTGATAAGTATTGCCCAAAATGATTTGAGCACCGGTTGAATCAAGCAGGCCCGTGGTAAGCCCTTTCACCGTGCCGCAAGTGCCCACCGGCATGAAAGTCGGAAGATCAATCACGCCTCGGGGCGTCGTCAAACGACCCAATCGGGCGTTACAATGTTTGTCTTGATGCAGCAGTTCAAATTCGAATCCCGGTTTGTTCATCGCTGGATTTTAATCGTGACTACTCAATGGTTCTAGCTGTCGTGTCAGAAACTCAACTTACTATCTGGATCGACGCCGATGCGTGTCCGGCCGCGATTCGCGGAATCGTCTTCAAAGCGGCTAAACGGTTAGCGCTGAAAACGGTTTTGGTGGCCAATCAATCGCTGCACGTGCCCCAACATGATCTGTTCAGTATGGTGACCGTCCCTTACGGTGCCGATATCGCCGACAACACAATCGTGCAGAAAATGCAACAAGGCGACGTTGTAATTACCGGCGACATTCCTCTGGCGGCACGTGTCGTTGAAGGGGATGGTGTCGCGATCGGGCCGCGCGGGCAAGTTTTCGACGATTCGACGGTCCATGGCAGACTGGCCACGCGCAATCTGATGGAGCAGTTTCGCGCTGCGGGTGTGCAGACTTCCGGGCCGCGCCCCCAGAACTCAAAGGACATTCAAACTTTCGCCAATACGCTCGACAGAACGCTAACGAAGCTGATGAAGTGAAGCACGGCAATTGGCATCATCGAACCCTTGGGTAACGCGCGTCGTAGGTCTTTTCTTCGATAATATCGCGATCGCACCAAAAACTTAACAGCATGCGGAACGCAATCAGTAATACCGCCAGTGCGATCAGGACCGAGTTGATGGTCACCACGGTCTGCCACTGCGCTAAATCGGGGTTGGAGAATTCCCACGATTCAAACAAGGCCCGCAAAGACACCGGCGCAGCACCGGAGTCGGCAGTGCCGGAGCGTGAAATCTCCAATCGTTGCATGACTAAGGGCGTCGCGACGTAATTAAACAGCGGCAGCACCACCAACAGTCCCAATACAAACCGCATCGGCAACGAAAACGCCTGTTCCGATCGCCGACCGTCGACCAACAATCCAATCGCCGGAATCCACAAAAGGTACAAAGCCGTGGTCGTCTGATGGAAGTAAAGGATCGTAACCGTCGCCATCAGCATTCCAGATCGGCTGATTAAGCCCCGTTTCTGGGAATCATCGCGCTCCGACAGCAGCGCGATCAAAGCCAGCAATAAAATGCCTGTGGCAACATAGCAGTGCAAATTTGTTTGCTGTTCAACCCAAGGATTGGTTGCTAAAACTCGGGCAACCACTGAGTAGGCGTCGACTCGAACGGCGCTGTTTTCTACCGGAAGAGGGATCACAGGTTGGTAAAAACTGGAATACAAACCGCGCGCCTCTTCGATGGATTGAGCAACTCCTCCGTCAGTATTGTTTCCGATCCAAGCACAAGCAACGAGATTGGATCCGATCAGCAACAAAATACCAAACGCGCAAGCACTAAAATGGCGGCGGAAGAGCGTCAGTACCAACATCGCGGTGCCGATCACAGGATGGCAGAAGGCCAACACGATCCCGACTCCGCTCAACAAATCATGCCGGTTGCTGTATTCGATCGTCAGTAAAACGCCCAAGAAAGTTATCATGATCGTGGGGTAAACCACAAATGCCTCGACACCCGGCAGGCACACCATCATTAACGCCGCCGTCAGCATCGTGCCGCCGGTGGTGGGAGACCGCTCGGTTGCGGCGCGCAATAATAAATAAGCACAAAAAATCGCCAGCAAAACGCAAATCGAAATGTAGACCACTTCGGCGACCTGGATTTGTAGGAACGCGAGGGGGGACAAAATCAGTAACGCCGATGGTGGCGCGGGATCCATGGCGACCTGCTGTCCTAGGGCGCTGTCAGGATGGAATTGCACATATGCCTTTGAATACGGGTTTTCACCAGTAACAAGGGCGCGTACCGGAAAATAGACTTGGTTGTGAAACGATCTCAGCCCCATCGAAGTGGTGTCTTCAAACGGTGCATTTTCACCCGGCACGTGCTTTAAAAAGTACGTGCCATAAACGGCTAGTGAACATACGATGGCGAAAAAAGCGATGCCAAAGACGTTGGGCCAACCAACCCCAGAGCGTCGATCGCTACTGGGCGGGAGATTTGTTTTATGTTCCGAGCTCACGAGAGTTCTCTGCGGGCTAAAATAGTGGTTTCCCCCATTCTAAATCGAGAAAGACCGCCCGAACAGTGACCAACGTCGGTTGAAAAAACCAGCTCTGATGCAATTGGGTTCAATCGCCGGTGGCAAACATGACAGATATGACAAATATGGAGACTAATAAGATCCAAAACGTTGGCAACACGTTACCGGGACTGGATCCAATCTGGGTTAACACTGACGGTGGCTTTGTCGATCGAACGTGCGGGGCAC
>CALDYR010000111.1 GCA_937944405.1 uncultured Pirellulaceae bacterium | reverse complement strand
CCTCTGGTTCCGGTCGTCGCCCGAAGCATCGAGTTTAAGAACGTCTACGGGTTCAGCATCCCCTTCGGCAATCCACGCCCGAAGATCAGCCGCCAGTTCATCGCCCAGTGGAATATCGTTCCCCTGCCTGTTCTTTTCATCGCCTGCGCTCAGGTCAATGTAAGGCCGATCGACATCAAGAACGCACTGCCCAACCGTGATAGAAGCCAGTGCGCCCTTTCTCTGGCGGTTCTTCTGGGAGCTTTATGGCAGCGGGGCCGTCGGTGTGGCTGACGTTATCGCTAATGTGGGGCCGCACCGCCGATTTTTAATGGGGTTGGAGTGGCACCGGACAGTGCTTGCGTGGGGCCTCTAACAGTAAGTAGAGCAAGTTGTCAGTGAATTCGACGTTGCTGGTCAGATCTAAGTGCTCCGCAAAAAAGAAGTTCACACTGCGCCAGTCGACCGGCGTTTGCAAACGGGCAGACCATTGTTGGGCGTTTACGTCGCGTTCGTCCATCAACGCGCTGCGGCGGGTTACGGTTCCATCGCCGGGGGCAGTTTCGGTTACGGTGACTTCCCCTTTTTCCGATACCTCCAACAAGGCATCGGTTTGTTCGGAATCCCCCGCGATCAAATGGATGGTTGTGCCAACAGGCGGATCGGCGGGGACATCTAATAAGTTCTGGAATTGATTTGCCTGTTCCAAGCATTTTCTTAAATGATCTTTGGCGATGCTGCGGCGTTCACGGGCGTCCGCGATGTCAGGCAGCAGATACTTTAAATACTTGTCCTGGTTGGCAGCCAACAATCCCCATCCGTACTTCTCCCACGTTGCGATGTCGAAAATTGGCACGCTCTGTTGCTGATGATCGACCACCGTGCGGTGCCGCTGGCGGGGCATCAATTGATACACAGAGGGCATGGTGCCAAGAATCGCCGGTTGATAGGTCGGCAAAAAGGGACCGACTTTGTAACCGTCAACCAATTGCGTGACCGCGATCACGGACCCCGCGCTGGGCGTTCCGACAACGATCAACCGTTCGACATTAGCGCTTCCCGACCAATTCAAATCCGGTGAGGGAGAATCTGGCGATAAAGGTTGATCACCATACCGCAAGTAGTATCGGGCGATGAGCCCTCCCATCGAATGGGCGACGATGTCAAATTTCACCGGGAGGTCAGTAATGCCAAAGCGTTTGATGCGTTCTTGACGAACGTACTGAGCTTTTTTCTCAATGAACTGATGCAGTAGGGCGGCGTTTTCTGCGTTGTCACGCCGCCAATCGTAGCTGAACTGAAAACACGTAAAATGCTGGTTTCCATAATCAACCAATCCGGCGGCGTCCTCATCGACGTAACCCCCGACTCCCAGTGAAGCCAAGATCATCCCGTAGGCCTGTTGATCGACTGGAATCCCGGCGATTCTAACCTTGACCGTGCCAACGGTACCGCGTTCAACCACGCCGTCGATTAACTGATTCAGTGGGACTCCGCCGCTGATCGGAAGGGCTGCGATTGCCGCTCCGGCAGCGCTTTCTGGATCGACCGATTTCCGGTTGATCTCCCCCCAAACGGCTTGCCCCGATTCGCGATCCTCAAGCCGACTGCCAAGAATCCCAGGGATCACAATCACAGGGTTGCGAATGCCTTCGTCACTTTGGGCAGACCGGTTATAGATATTACCAATGTCCGCTTGTCGCTTTTGCTTTTTCTGCGCCCGAGCGACTTGATGAAGGCTACATCCCAAGACGGAACAACAAAGGCCGATGGCAACTGCTGCGGTTATTATGAATGAAGTTTTATCGTTTTGGAAATTCATCACAGAGTCAATTTAGACGTGGCTTCGGCTACTAAAACTGCCCATGGCGTTACTGCGATTTGGCTTTTACGAGACGCAACTAAAAACGCAAGGCTCGCCTTCAATCACCAAGTCTTTCAACTTTCAAACTATTAAGCGCCAATGTTCGATCACTAAAAATCATCGAATTTGAGTCGACCATTGTGTCGTGGTTTGTTCAGATTCAAAATTGGGGTGAAGGATGGACCTCAAGTGTCGCCAGCGTTCGGTTTAAAAAATTATGTGTCAAGTTTTGGGTTTCTTGTGACTGGCCTGACTTGTGGCCCACCGGGCTACTACAAATTCAGAAACGAACCGGTAATCGATCGACCGGCAACCAGCCGTTGGAAATCCCCCCAAATCGTGGCTTAAACATTTGCCGTTGTTGGTTTTAGCAGAGCTGGGATGGGGTGTATCTACCAATTTTTAGATTTCGCCAGCACGCCAAAACGGAGCCCCAAAACGGAGCCCCAAAACGGAGCGTCAAACGGAGCGTCAAACGGAGCGTCAAACGGAGCGTCAAACGGAGCGAAGCTTAACAGCCATGGGAGCGGTGGCCGCAGGTCGCAAGCAGGATCAAACATGGCATTGGCAGTGAAAGACCGGTGCCGTCGGACGCGTTGGCATCTCAGACGAGACTAAGCCTAAGGCTTAGCCTAATAAGACGAACCGTCGGGGTAAATTACACTTTGGCCGCTGGCTTCATAGATTTTCGGCCCTGTAGAGTAGCCGTTGATAACTTCGTCAAAGGTGATGCCAACCCAGCCATCGACGATATTCAGTTTCGTGATCACCAACGAAAAACCTTTGAGCTGATCTGCCAAACGTTTGGGTACGGTATCAAATTGATAACTGTCGGGCAGAACAACGTTGAAGATGGCACGTACGGCGATCTGATCCCCGATGCGGAACCTTTTTCCTTTGACCCCGATGATGCCTTGTTGGGTCAATCGAACTTGAGACCCTTCGACGGTCGGTAAGTAGGTTGCCGACACGGTAATGTTCCGCCATGTTTTGCCTTTACCAACCCGCAGCGATTTCAAATTCAATTCGATGCGGATTTTGTCGTTCACGAAATCGACTCGGATCGCATCGTAGTTCGCGAATACAAATTTAGCTTCGTGTTTAGATTCAGCACCGGCGTTCTTGGGATTAAATCCGATCACTTCGGACAGGTGCTGCAGCAGGCTTTCGGGGGTGAACGTCTGCGATTCGATTTCAATACGTTCAATTGTGTTGTTCAGCAGCGACTGATGAAGCTGGAGGCTCAGGTAATCGTAAGGGCTGTCTTGGGGGCGCGGCGTATCGGCCGCCATCTGATCGATTCCTGCCAAACGATACCGCATCACGATGCGTTCTTTGGTGGTCGCCAGTTGGAGCGCTTCTGGATTGAGGTCCATCGAGTTCAACGGTTCCAGCAGGTTCACTTTCAAATAAGCTTGCATTTGCGCGACTTGGGATTCGACGCCTTCTTGCAGCTTGTCGCTGGCAGATCGTTCGATCTTCTTTTCCAGCAGCGACGTCGCTTCGGGTGTTTGCCGATCCAATTTTTTCTTGGCCAATCGACGGGCAATCCAGTTGACCACCGGAAACGGATCAAGCTTAGACCTCATCCCGATTAAACGCTGTTTGGCTTGAGCCGAAGCTATGGGTTGGTCGGAAGAGAATCGGCCTTTACGATCAAGCGTCAATTTCTTGAACGCATGGAAATTTGCCATACCTTCGTTGCGAATTTCAAAACCGCTACGTTTTGCGACGGTGTCCGAATCGACTTCTCCGTCTGTCCGCAATCGCAGCGCGATGTGCAATGGGTCTTCGACCAACTGCACGCTCAAACGGTTACGGATCTGCGAATGCCCTCTGACATCAGCGCCTAGAATTTGTTCGTGAACGGGTTCATGGACCGCTGGGGAATCGGGGATCAAGCGGTTGAGCATGTTCTGCGAGACGGCCAGACGTATATTGGCGTTGCGATAGTGGGCCTGCAGTTGAGTCGCTGCAAATTGCCGTTGCGAATCTGGTGACCACATTAGGCTCTGAAATTGATCGTTGATGTAGTGCGTTGCGACGCCCGAGGGATTCTGCTCGTTCCATTCGATGGCTTTCAGCAATCGATACTGATTGAGCTCGCCGGTGGCGACTTGCTTGATCGCCGTCACCGTCGCGACGGGCATGATATGATTTAAATACGATCGCTGAGCACTCGACAACGCCGGTGACGCCATCCGTGCAAGGGATCGCCTTGCCGCATTCGTTTTAGCCTTGGCGTTCTGTTGAAGCGCCGAAAGGGCCTCGTCGAGCGGTTGAATTTGGAGATACTCCTGCCAGTCCTGATTCAAAAAATCGAAGTTCAGCCGTTGACTTGAGGCGAACTGGGTGTCGCTCAGACGGACCGACGTCGCGGGGAGTTTTTGAATCGCCCGCCAGATCACCGTGCGTTTTGACAAATCATAATGAAGCCGATGAAGTTGGCTGGCCAGCGATTGAGCCGCAGGAAGTCCCGCAAACTGCTGGTTGATGACACCAATGATTTGCTCCAACTCCAAAACCTTGGTGTCCAACTGAGTCAGAATCGTGGCACTCGCGGCCGAAGATACTAGAGATTCTTCCAACAGTAATTCGATCAGGCTTTGAACCTCGCTGGCCCATTGCTGGGTGACTGAAATCGACGACAGCGTTTCCAGTTGGGAGATCACCGCCAAGGGCTTAACCCAACCGGTCTTACTTTCTTTTCCACGTTCTGCACGAGACGATTTAACATTGGACGATTTCGCATGTTTGGCGACAACCTTCTTTTGGACCAACCGTGTCGTCCCTGAGGCGGCATCCGGGTCCTCGGCCGCCGACAGCGATGGCGATTCAGAAGCGATCGGTGAAAGGTTCAGCACAATCGGCGCTGCCGGGACAGACTGTGCGGACGCGCCGATCGGGTTTTGAGCAGTCGAGACTTCGACGCTCAGACACAATGCGAGACAGACCGTTGCTGTACCGATCGCCCAGAGCCATCTTGAAGAGAATTGCATCTAAAACCTGTTTCGACTCAATCGAGTGAAAAACGTGCGCGTGTGAAGTATTCAGTGATTGGCAACCGCGCGAAATAATCCACGACTCGACCGCCCTGTATGAAGATTATCGGAAGTGGCGTTTGACTGAATCTATCCCGAGTTGATAATCCGCCTTTCAATTTCGCTAGCACTGCTGCAGTGGTGTTAAAGTTTTCCGGTTCGAACAGTTAATTTGCTTGGTTTTGGCACCCAGCGGTAATCAAAATTTTTCTTCCGCCGAATCGTCGTGAAGTCAGAATTGGAGGTTCGGCACGCTAGCAGAAACCATTTTGTCGGCGTCTGAAACCACGACCGATCGACATGCGACAATGTATCGGAAGCCTTATTGATTGAACTCGGTCTGCGGGAATAAGCGGCGCGTCGGGGGGGGCGCAAACGAATGTCGACCTACGCGGCTACGTGAATCAACACCGGAAGGCAGAGGGGGCTTCGGTGTTCAGCAGTGCGACCCGCAGATCCCATCACTACAACGTCACGCGCGATTTTGCCGGTTGGTTTTTGAAACCTTCTGATTGGATGCACTTGATTGTTTGTAAATCAGCGTTGTGCGCAGCGCTATTGTTTTTTGCGATCGAATCAGCTACTCCGCGTCCGATTCGGTGCCGCTACATCTCGCCCTTTTTGTAAATCGCGACTCGCGCTGGAGCATATTGGCGGACCTCCCATCGGTCGGCCTCAGGCAACAATCCGGTGTCAAAGCGATCGTCTGACTCCACCACGAACACACTTTGCTGCGGTGCCTCTGCGAACATCGTCAAAATCAGCGCCTGTAACTCATCCCACCGATCGACATAAAAATCATAGGGCGGGCAACATAGCACCACCCAGGGTTGGGTTGGCCAAGTGTCCTTTTGTTTGGCGAATTTGCGCCCCCAAAAAAACGTGTCACCCGAAACAACTTCTGTTCCGTGATCCAATTGAAGAGCTTGAATGTTTTCCTTGATGATGCGTACAGTAGGGATGTGTCTTTCGATGATCGCCGCGCCGCTGGCGCCGCGACTGATCGCCTCCAACCCCATCGCTCCAGTCCCGCCAAATAGATCAAAGGCAAATTTCCCTTTGACGTAGCCACCGATCAAATTAAAGACCGCTTCACGAATGTTGTCTTTCATCGGGCGGGTGACTGGATCGCCCGAGTAGGATATCTGTCGCCCACGGAACTTCCCACCCACAATGCGTAGTTTGCCTTGGTCAGCCAAAGGACGTTGACTTTTCCAATGTTTCAGTTTTTTTCCACGACGGATTTTGGCCATTGTCTCACTTTAGGCAGCGTTTGGATTCAAATTGGTCCAGCGATAGATATATTATACGGAGCTTTACATCGTTTAGTGGAAGCTACAACGGCTGACATCGATCCGCCGCAACCAGCCAACAGGATATGCTAATCGTGATCCCCGTAATGCGAACCCCCAGCTTCACCCTACAGGTCGCTTTTTTTGTGACACTAGCGGGTTGGAGCAGCGCGTTTCTTTTGCCACGTTGCCCATTGTGCATCGCTCAATCGGTCTCTAAACCTACGGTCTCCACTGCCCAGTTCACGGCGCCATCCAACAGCGAATCGAACCATGAACTGGCGCTTGACCAAAAAGTAAGCCGCTACCGAGCGCTGCTCGAGTTGATGCGTGACGAAATTCGTCTGATCACCGAAGCAAAAATGCGATTTTATCTCGACGGCGTCGACGCTTCTTACAACTGGAAAGACCAATGGGAAACTGCGGTGGAGACAATCGAACCATTACGCGCCGAATTCGAAACGCTTGCAACGGATCTATTTATCAATCACGCCGACGACGCTGGTGTTCCCGAATCACTGCCAGATGCGGTCTTCGCGATTCGGCGAAAGCTGCTTTTGTCCGACCGCGACGCCGACACGATTTCAGTGTTACGTCGATTGTTGAGATTACAACCTGATCACGACCAACTGAAACTGGATCTCGGACGAGTCTTGCTGAAAACAAACCAGTTCGCCCAAGCCAATGAATTGATCGATTCGATTGCTCGAGAAGTTTTCGAAAAACTCGAAGGCGCGGATGACGATATACTGATGGTCCGGTCCCAACTACAGTCCGCCTATGAAAAGGAGAAAAAGATCTTAGCTGCCGAAGCGCTCGCCGACGATCTCCCGCGGGTTGAACTGATGACCACCCAAGGTCCTGTTGTGGTCGAACTTTTTGAGAACGAAGCTCCTGGCACGGTAGGCAATTTTATCCATTTAGTCGAAAACGGTTTTTACACAGACATTGTCTTCCATCGTGTCATTGCAGGGTTCATGGCACAAACCGGTACCTTTGTGCGGACTGGCAACGGTTACGCAAATAAATCCATTGCCTACACCATCTATGATGAAACCCGCAACGGCCGGCAGCATTTTTCCGGCTACTTGAGCATGGCCAAAACTGATAAACCCGACAGCGGTGGCAGCCAGTTTTTTATCACTTACGCCCCGACGGGGTTTCTTGACGGACGGCACACGGTGTTTGGCCGGGTCATCCAAGGTATGGAAAACGTTGGGCGTTTTGAAGTGACTTTCGAAATGAAAGAGGGCGAAAAAGACAAACCACCTAAAGAAGAGCTGATCGAATCAGCGATCCCCGATCGTATTCTCACCGCCGAAGTAATTCGCAAACGCGATCATCAATATACCCCCAATAAAGTCACCACGAATTAACCCGTGTGGTCAACATTCATTCATCCGCGTGGGCAATTTTATGCATTGAAAACAACCTTCCTTCGCAACGCGACAACTGCGTTCCCCGTCACAACCTGCGATGATTTCATTTTTTCGAGTTTATTGATGAAGCCTTTTAAAACAATTATTTTTGTAGTTTCGACTTTGTTGCTGTTCGCAACGGTCGCTGAAACCTATGCCCAATCGTCTAAACGACCGGCGCGTAACGGCGATCGATCAGGTTCAGCCAGTAAGGCAGGGTCAGCCAGTCGATCGGGCTCAGCCAGTCGATCGGGGTCAGCGAGTCGATCAGGTTCAGCCAGTCGATCGGACACTCCGGCCGAAGAATTACCACCGTTGGACAACGAAGCGCAAGCAGCGTTGAATCAGTTCGAACTCACCCGCACAACCCTCGCGGCGAACAAGCGACTGGTGGACCAGTGGTATCGAACCATTCCGATCGGGTTTGTTGAAAAGCAACAAATGCACATGCAAAAAATTAAGCAACTGGAAATGGAAAATGAAGGTTTGCAAGAACGCATCGTTACCGAAGCGGTCGATCTATTCCGATTAGCGCCCCGTCGAAGCCGATTCGCAAATGCCTTGGTTTTCAACCAAGTCATCGAAGCCCTGGATCCCAAGAGCCCAGAGAGTCACTTCAATCCGAAGCTCGCTTTAGAAATCTGCAACCTCATGCTCACCGATGATCAGTTGCCGTGGGAGGTTTTGATTCGCGCTTTCCGTGCCAGTTACGCCTTGCAAGATTTTGATCGGGCGCGGTTGGTGCTCGATAGGCTCGAAGAGATTGGTTCGCTGAAACCAATTTATTACCAAATCCTAGAAAAAACGAGTCAGAAATGGCAAGATGAACTGTTGATTCGCCGGTTGGAAAATCAAACCGCTGATCTCCCGATTGCGACCTTCACCACGACTGAAGGCACGTTTCAGGTGGAATTGTTTGAAAACCAAGCCCCGCTGACGGTGAACAACTTTGTCGCGTTGGTCGAAGAAGGTTTCTATGACGGGCGCACTTTCTATAAGGTGAAACCGGGCGAGTACGTGGAGACCGGTTGTCCTGACGACAATGGCACAGGAACTGTTGGTTACAGCGTCGAAGGAGAAGCGGCCCGCGAAAAAGCGCGCAGTCACTTTGCAGGCACACTCACAATGACTCCAAACGCGCTTGGCAACACGGCTTCGAAGTTCCTGATTTGCCACCAGCCCAAAAATGAACTTGACGGTCGGTTCACTGCCTTCGGTCGGGTGATCGGCGAAGAAGGATTAGATGTCGTTTATACGCTAAACACACACGATGCGACGAAGTTTCAATCGGTCAAATCAGCGCCGTCGAAAATCATTTCGGTCACAGTGGAAAATAAACGGGCGCATAAATATAGTAAAACGCCAGTCAGTTCTGCGGTATCGACTGTAACGTCCGAAGATGTTCAAACCGAAGACCAAGACGACGGCCCCAGTTCCTTTGACCTATTGCAAAAAAACAATTAAAGTCTGTCTTTTTCAATGTTGAGACTGACGTGCTTAGAAAATAACCAGAGAAAATTATCGCGATGAAAAAAAATGGATTTGTTTTTCTAGGGACCCCTTGGAAATCGACGTGCGCTTGGATGTGTTTGATGTCGTTGCTCCCACTTCTTAATGATGCTTACGGTTACCAAGGCGTCGCCCCAAACAGAGGCGTTGCGACACAAAAGGTGAAACCGGAAGACGCCCAAAAGGAAGTCGACGGCCTGAAAACGAAACTCGTGACGCTCAACGAACAACTCACGACTATCGAAGCTGAAATCAACGGTGGCGAAGGTGATCTTGAGCAATTACAAAACAAGTATCGCGATACTTTAGATGAAGTGAACCAGACCATCGAAACGCTGAAAGCCAGTTGTTTGATCGCGATTCAAGCCGATCCCGGCAACCAAAAGAATATCCAGACTGTAATGGGCATCTTATTGAACGATGCAGCCAAGGGAGACGACCGTGAAGTCCTGATCACTTGCGACCGGTTGATCGCCGCTGGAATCCACCCTGCCTATTTCGAGTATGCCGCGAGAGCCGGACGCATTAAAATCGGTGCTCGAGAAATTTTCGACGAAGCGCTCATCCGGCTTCGTGAAGCCAAAGCCGATGACCTTCCACGAGTATTGCTGAAAACCAGCAAAGGTGAAATTACGCTCGAACTTTACGAAAACGAAGCTCCTCAAACCGTGGGCAACTTCCTTTCGTTGGTAGAAGACGGATTTTATGATGACTGTTTATTTCACAGCGTGATCGAAAGTTTTCGTGCACAATCGGGAGGCCCCACGCGAAACGACGCATCCCGCCAAGACCCGGGATACTCTATTTACTGCGAATGCTATCAACCTGCAGCGCGTCCGCATTTTACCGATGTGTTGAGCATGGCGGTGAAATCGTCACGCGACACTGGGGCCAGCCAGTTCATCATCACGCTCAACCGCACGACCGAACTTGACGGTAAACACACCGTCTTCGGACGGGTCATCGATGGCCATGAAGTCACCGATCAGCTGGTCAGAACGGCGATCGAAATCAACGGTGAGGCTACCGATATCCCAAACTCAAATCCTGATTACATCATTTCCGCAGAAGTGATCCGCAAGCGCGACCACGGTTACAAATTTCGTAAGGTTGGCGATCCCGAGGAAGAGAAAGAGACTCCACTTCCTCCGCCTACTGTCCCCGAAACCAAATCCTTTAATGCTACGAAATCAGAGGATCAACCTGCGGTCGAAGCGGCATCTAAGGAAGCTCAATCCGAAGCGGTGACTGACACCGCTTCGGATTCTGATTCAAAAACTTCCGGCGCTACCGACGCACGAGGCAAAGACGCTGAAAATACAGCTGATGCCGACATCGATTCAACTGAAGAAAACACAACTTCTGACGACCAGTAGGTCGGTCTATCATGCGAAAATCTGAGCGGGCCGACTACATTCTCAAACGGCTGACACAGCTGTATCCGAATCCACCGGTGCCGCTGGACCACGTCAACGAATTCACGTTATTGGTTGCGGTGCTGTTGAGTGCACAATGCACTGACTTGAAAGTCAACCAAGTCACCCCCGCTCTGTTCCTGCTGGCCGATTCGGCTGAGAAAATGACGAAGGTTGCTGAGTCGAAGATTTTAGAAATCATCCGCCCCTGTGGGCTGTCGCCTCAGAAATCTAAAGCGATTGCAGGGCTGTCGAAAATTTTAGTCGACAAATACGATGGAGAAGTCCCGGCCGATATTGATGCTTTAGAGACCTTGCCGGGGGTTGGGCACAAAACGGCCAGCGTTGTCATGGCCCAAGCCTTTGGTGTGCCGGCGTTTCCGGTGGATACTCACATTCATCGATTGGCTCAACGTTGGGGACTGACTAACGGAAAAAACGTCAAACAAACGGAAGCCGATTTAAAAAAACTGTTCCCCAAATCGGTTTGGAATAAACTTCATTTACAGATTATTTTTTACGGGCGCGAGCACTGTTCGGCGCGGGGGTGTAATGGAATGGTCTGCGAAATTTGCCGAACCTGTTACCCGCGACGCCGCACCCCCAAGACAACTCTTAAAGCCTGACCCAAATGATGACGGAGTAACGCCCCGCACTCCATTTTTGTAATCCGTTTGGAAACTGATGCCATTGCTTGAACTGGAATGCCCGATCTTTGAGTTTGGCTACGAAGCAACAATTGGCGACCGGCAACAGGTTCGGTGTTCCTGTTGTTCACATTTGGTTTACCCATCTCCGAGGACGCAGGTTGGTGTTGGCCTTGCGGATCGATTGCCTGCGAAGTGTTCGCAATTCGTGGTTTCGAAAGCCTCCGCCCAGTCGATGGCTATGTCTCCCGACTTTTCGGCCGGCGGTCCCGACCGAATTGTTTCTCGCCAACCCCTGTTTCAAATCGCGGCGCCTTTGCCTCCGTTGGATTTTGTGGTCTCTGAAACACGGTTCGGGCTCCGTCAAAAATCCAGCCATTGGCTGAACGCCGATAAAGATGAATCGGCCCGCATGGAAACCAAGGAAGCGACGGGCGCAGGCGAAAACGAAGTGGTGAATTGAATCCTCTGCCCTTTGGCATCCTACGACCGTTTAGACGCCGCCCCAGTTTCCCCTCAAGGCGCATTGATGGCGGTATTGGTCAATCAAGACGACCGGTTTTCTTATTTCACCAGTGCCAGTGAAATCGCAAAACACCGCGACCGGAACGATTTTACTCCAGCGTCATTCGACAGTCTTTGAACAACCTTTAGAAACGCTAAAAACCAACCTATGGTTGGCAGCGTTAGAGGTCGAGGTCGTTCAGATCAGCCGTTTGGGGAATAGTCCCGGTTTTCTCACGACTGCCTGAATGCTGGCGAAATTCAGCTGCTTTATTATTTAGGCGTGATAAAACACTTGCCCAATTCAATTTCCGGAAGCCCCGTCATAAAGCTTAAGTCATGATTGGGCGGCTGCCGGGGGACCGGAACTGATCGAGGCCCCCCCATAACGCATCAGCATTGGTAGCCCAGACGTTATTTCGTTACGGCAATCGTCGCCATCATCTTCCAGCTTTCGAAAGTGATGGATCTTTGGTGGACGACGTCGAAGCCGTTGGATTCAAAGAGGTCTTTGTAGTTGTGAGAAAAGGAAAGTTCTTCGCCGAAGGGAATGGAGTCCCTCACGCTTTCTAAATCGTGGTCCGCAGCGTTGGGTTCGATGGCGAAAAAGACCGACGGTGCGAGGTTGTTTGCGATGTGTTGCAGCATCTGATCCAAACGACTGCGACGAAAGTATTCCATCACGCCGCCATTGGTTACAAACAGAGTGTTGCCGACAGCGTTCTCTAAAACCCAATCGACGCCATCGGCAGCCGAAAACTGGATTCGTTTATCGAAATGGGAAGCCTTTTGGTTGCGCTCAATCTGTTGTTGGTTGATGTCGATTCCCATCGCGGATTCCACCGCAGGCAGTTGGTCTACCATGTAATTCAGCAGCAACCCGGAGTTACAGCCGAATTCGGTGATCTGGAGAGGCTGATTTGTTTGGCAGACTTCTAACAGACGTTCGAAGTCAACGCGTTGCTTTGCCAAAAACATCTGTTCGAACCGATGGTCACAGTTTTCGGCAAAGACGTTGCCGCCCTCCCCGCTCCAGAAATCTTCGTGCAGTGCCTCAAAGAATTCTACGCTTTGCTCTTGGAGTGCTTGATGTCTCAGGAACGCCATTATGGATTTGTCACGAAAGTTGGTCGGCGAACTAAGCGGTGACACTCTCAGTTGTTGGGTGCGACGTGGTGCGGTTTTGGCCGCGATTGATCCGAGTAAAATTTTTGCCTGTTCTTTAAGGGGTCGGTTGTTGGCTGAGTCGATAGTCAGGACTTCGTTCATCGGATTCCTTATGTTCTTTGGCGATTGCGGTGTCTTGGGTATAGTGGAAGGTTGGCGGTCCAAGCACGTTGGGGCACCGCTTGTTCTTCAACGATTACCCGTTTGATTTGAGAAGAGGAGATGGCTGTTGAAACATATGATCTCCCTGATGCACACGTCGCTCCAAATTTGTCAGAAAGACGATATTAGTCCGGCCGCCTTGTTTTTTGAATGTTTTCAGTTCAAGTAAGGCCGGGTTGGATGCATGTGTCTAATTTTTTCAACACCGAATGTTTCTTTTTATGAACAGAGGTTATTGTTGGGCACACCAGCACTTTCCCTTTGACAGAATTTAAAACGAGTCAGGCTGACCATGGCGTCTAAGTTACTTTCTCCCTTTTCTTTGCATAAACTTGAACTGGCCAATCGAATTGCGATGGCCCCACTGACGCGCGGGCGGTCGGGCGCCGACCGCGTCCCCAACGATCTGATGGCGACCTACTATTGCCAACGCGCGAGTGCTGGACTGATTATCAGTGAGGCGACCACGATTTCCGCTCAAGCCAACGGGTGGGTGGATTCGCCGGGAATCTATACCCAGGAAATGATTGCGGGATGGAAAAAGGTGGTTGATGCGGTCCATGAAGCCGGCGGTAAAATCTTTGTTCAGCTCTGGCACACCGGTCGCGCCTCTCACAGCGATTTTCACAACGGCGATCTTCCGGTCGCTCCGTCGGCGGTTGCACTCCAAGGCGATGGTATTCACACTCCCTTGGGGAAAAAAAAACACCAAACCCCTCGCGCTCTTAAAACATCGGAACTATCGGCAATCGTTGCGGACTACGTGACGGCCGCGACCAACGCCCAATCGGCGGGATTTGATGGTGTTGAAATACATTCGGCCAATGGATATCTCTTAGACAGTTTCTTGCAGTCCAAAACAAACCTTCGGCAAGACCAATACGGCGGCGACGTGGCCAATCGCTACCGTTTGCTTAACGAAGTTGTCTCTGCGGTAACGAAAGTCTTTCCCGCTGATTGTGTCGCGGTTCGACTGTCGCCTAACGGGGCGTTTAACGATATGGGATCGCCGGACTATCGCGCGCAGTTTACACACGTGATGACGGAGCTGAATAAATTTGGGCTCGCCTATTTACATGTGATGGACGGGTTAGCGTTCGGGTTCCATGACCTCGGCGCGCCGTTGACGCTGGCCGATGTTAAGCAAGTCTATCACGGTCCGGTGATGGGGAACTGCGGATACACGCTTGCTTCGGCCACCGCTGCAGTGGAGTCGGGCGCAGCAGAGATGATCTCGTTCGGACGCCCCTTTATCAGTAACCCAGATCTAGTTCACCGGTTTGAAACCGATGCTCAATTGGCGCCTGAGGCACCGATGGAAGACTGGTACACTCCTCAAGGCGCTAGGGGGTACACCGATTTTACTGCGCTGAATTCACCGGATTGAGCGTCACCAAACGAATGGTCGGGCACCGAATACCCTCCGGCTTGCGACTAAATCACATCAGCCGTTTTGGCGACCGCCACGTTTTCGAACCTCCCCCATTGATCAGTCTTTGTTTCCAAGACTGATCAATGGGGAGCTATAAATTTTCGGAAGGATCGAGAAAACGTTTTGGGGAATTGCGGTCAGCGGCAGTGTCGCGGACAAAAAACATCAAGCACTGGATGAGGATTGCAATGGGCAGGGCACGCACCGCCTGGGAAATCATGCTCAAGGCCCAATCTTGAATCGATTAAAGTCCAGAAGGCTACTGGCCCGAATCGGTCATGTTTTCATAGTCAGGGACGGGGCGCAAATGAGAATAGTCAGGACAGCCGGTAGAACAAAATAGCAACAATGACAAAAGTAGACTCAACGGCAATAACGTGGTTCGCATGGCTGAATACCGGAGGGAATTTGGGATGGATTGACAAAAAAAATTTCACGATGCCGATATGTTTTCAAATGGGGCGGCCAAAACAAAACAGTCAACATACAACAGTCAACATACAGCGGTCGAAATTCGACGACTAAAACACTCCTGCAGAGACTTGAAGCTGTAAACGACGGAATCGTGGACACGCCGTCTCGGGGTCAAAATTCAAGAACCACATTCCCGTCTTTTCGATTTCCCAAATTACGATAAAGCTCGAGATCGATATCGCTCTGAAACAGTCGCGTGGATCCATCGCCCAACGCAAAATTCACCGCACCCCCAGCGTGCCAACTGGCAAACCCCATCGCCATTTCAGAAAACAAACCTTCGACTCGACTTTGGCTTAACGTGTCGAGGACGCTGTCGGGATTTTTGTGATAGAGATTTAATTCGACGTTGGTGCTGCCGAGAAATTCAGATAGCTCTTGAAGCCTGTCGATTTGCGGCGACCCGATATAGAAATGGTCGATTCCGCGATTACTGCCTCTGTAGTCGGATGTGTCGAATACCGATTCGCCAATCATCAGCGTGTTTGATAGTCCGTCGTCGACATCCGTTAACGCAACGCGCGTGCGCAAAAATTGGTCCCTCGTTTGAAAGTATCGTGCGTCTTGATTGGGGACGATAATACCGTTCCGCAGCGCTTGGATTCGAGATTGATTTTCCCCGGGCCTTCTAATCAAGCGCGCCTGAACGCTGGTCGATCCGGTCGCACACGCAAGGTAGCTGGAAGGAACGCGGTCGATGATCAGTTCTGGATTGCCGCCGGAACGAATCGCGTTGGTGATAGGATCCGCAGGGCAGCGAAAGATTGAAAGAAATGTTTCGCAAGCGCGCTCGTTAGCGGTGCGCGTTGCTTCATTGCCGTCGGACCAATGCCCGGCCGATCCGCTGCCGGTGACTGCGCCAGAGGAGTCTTCTAACGTGATCGAGTTGGCCAGTGGTTGCTGATCGATCTGAGCCAAAATGTGGGCTGACCAGCCTGCCCCTTGGCCGATGTTGGCACCTTCAGGAAATCGCATCCAAGTGGACTGATAGTTTTGGCATGCCAACGCCAACTGGCGAACCTTATTGCTACACGATGCCCGCCGCGCTGTTTCTCTGACTTGAGCCACCGCTGGCAGTAACATGGCGACGAGTATTCCGATGATCGCGATTACCACCAGCAGTTCGACCAACGTAAAAGCATTAGAAGAAACCAATCGCACCCGCCGAGCATCGCAATAAGAAAGCATAGGACCGGACTCCTCGAGATAAATACTTGTCCCTCTCACGGCCTTATAATAATAGCAAATTAGCGCGGTAATTCAAAAGTAAATCCAAAACTGCCGCCAAGAGAGTCCGCGGAATCACTCCGTCGTCACGTTTTGCCTTTGAAAATGCCGTTTGCAAGAATTTAGTGAGAACCTTCGGAATCGTATTGAGATTCGGGCGAATCTCACTTCATTCACTGCAAAAGGCGCGCTTCGATCGCACTCGGTGCCACCAAGTCTCGAGAAGAACCTGAAAATAAGGGAGCGAATTGAAGGATAGGTGAACTCTGGTTCACTGGTCGCCGGTTACAAATCCCCGTTTGCGAAACAGGGCTCCAGGATCGAGCGCGCGTTTTCGGAAGCTTTCAAAAGCTTCCGTGGGATCAACGGTGTCGCCGACCGAGAAGATGGCATCGTATAACCGCCGGGCCGTCGGTTTGTGATAGAAGCTGCCTGTTTCCTCAAACGCTTCGGCTGCATCGGCGGTCAGGGCTTCGGCCCATAGGTAGCTGTAGTATCCCGCGGAGTAGCTATCGCCGGAAAATACGTGGCTAAAATGTGGCGTTCGGTGACGCATCACGATTTCATTCGGCATTCCCAATTCGGCCAACGTCGCGCGTTCGAATTGGTCGGGATCGATTTTCACGTCTCCGGCTAAGTGTAATTTCATGTCAACCAATGCGCTGGCCATATATTCGACCGTTGCAAATCCTTGATTGAATCGTGCTGCATCCTCAATTTTCTGCCTCAGTTGGGCCGGTAGGGGCTGCCCCGTTTCGAAATGAACAGCGTACTTGGTCAGCATCTCCGGCGTCATCAGCCAGCTCTCGTACAGTTGCGATGGGAATTCGACGAAGTCCCTGGCCACCGAAGTTCCTGACTGAGAAGGATACTCACACGTGCTACACAGCCCATGTAAGGCATGGCCAAATTCGTGAAACAAAGTGACCGCGTCGTCCCAAGAAATGAGCACCGGCGTACCGGGTTGCCCTTTGACGAAATTCGAATTGTTGCTGACCAATGGAATCACTGCCGAATCCATATTGCTTTGATCGCGATAACCGGTCATCCACGCGCCGCTGCGTTTTCCGGTCCGAGCAAAAGGGTCGAAGTACCACAGGCCCACAACGTGATGATTTCGCCGAACTTCCCAAACTCGCACATCGGGGTGGAAGACGGGAACGTTTTCCACTTGTTGAAACTCGAACCCAAAAGCCTCTCCTGCCGCCCACATCATGCCTTCGCGCAGTTTTTCCAACTGAAGGTAAGGTTTGACTTCGTTAAAGTCTAAATCGTATTGGGTTTTACGTACTTTTTCGGCGTAGTATCGATAGTCCCACGGTTGGATCGTGATTCCGTCCCCGGAGCGGTCAGCCAACGCCTGCATCGCAGCGACTTCTTCTTTAACCCGGGCGACGGCTTTGGGCCAAATGCTGAGCATTAACTGCATGGCATTCTCTGGCGTTTTGGCCATCTGTGGTTCTAAACGCCAATGGGCGTGGGTTGCGTAACCCAACAGCGCTGCACGCTGGGCCCTCAGTTTCAGGATCGCCGAAATAATCGCGTTGTTATCGTGTGTGTCCCCGTTGTCACACCTGCCGTAATAGGCTCGCCAGACTTTTTCGCGCAGGTTCCGGTTGTCGGCATAGGTGAGCACCGGTTCCATCGACGACCGCGTATTGAGGATCACCCATTTTGTTTTGCCGTTCTCAGTTCCGCTTCCATCGTTCGCCGAATCCGCCGGTGTTTCTTTTTCAGCCAACCCGAAAATCACACTCTCGGGTAGCCCGTCCAATTCGGATCGGTTTTCGACCACGGTCTTCTGTTGTTCTTCGGCCAGCACGTTTTGGCTGAATTGCGTAAAGAGCCCGGCCAGTTCCACGTTAATCGCGGATAACCGCTGTTTTTGAGCATGTTCAAGCTGTGCACCTTGGCGAACGAAACGTTTATAGATTTTTTCGACCAAGCGTTGTTGTGCGAGGGTCCAATCGGCATCGCCTTTTTCGAAAACGGATTTCACGCGGGTGAACAGTTTTGAGTTTTGCGTGATGGCGTCCTGGTGCTTGGTTAATTTCGGTTCGATCGTGGCTTCGATATCTGGCATCGGCCCAACATTAAGGTTGGACGTGTGTACATAGTACATCGACGCCAGACGGTCTAAGGCTTGGCCTGATTTTTCAAGCGCTAGAATTGTATTTTCAAAACTCGGTCTGGCGGGATTGTCCGTGATCGCATCGATGTCGTCGATTTCCAACGCCATTGCGGCAACCAAGGCCGCTTCAAAGTCGGGCGGGTTGACCAAACGCCACGGGGGAACGCCACCGTAGGGCCCGTCCCACTCTCGAAGTAAAACTTGAGCGGCGGCGGTCAGGCGGTTTGGGGCTTCAGCAGAAGAATTCACTTCAACGTCCTTATTTGGGGTCTGTGCGGTCGACGGCGTAAAAACGCTTAAAACACTCGCCGCGCTGGTTGCGATAAACAGGCGCGGAATAGCAACAACGAATCTTCTGTTGGACATCAATTCCACCTGTTAATTGAACCGCTGAGTTTACAGTTCACCGAAGATACCGCACAGGTAGCCGATAAACTGTGTTTGTACACCCAAACCCTCTTTATATCCGATGTCAACTCACGATCCAATTGAACAATCGCGTCCCGACTATTATCTGGTGTTGATCAAAAAACCAGCCGGTTGGCGACCAAAGAATCATTTCGAAGTCCCTTCTCACGGCGAAGTTATTTCCCGATACGTCGTCGCCAGCTATTCCGAGGCCCATGATGATTTGGTGCGGTGCAACCGACTCGCGCTTCAACAGGGGTTGGACACGTGGATGGTAATCGAAGAAGCGAAACCAGGAGAATCCGTCGAACCCTGACATGGGGCCCGTTGTTCGTTTAAACTGTTGACGATCGTTTTTAGCGATCTTCTCAAAGGGCGTGAGGATCTATCGGCTTGAACGATGGCGACGTGACCAAGCTTCCCTCTCGAAAATTTCTTTTCACGCATGGGCAGACGATGCCCGCGTGGCAATCGTTGTGATTTCTCGAATTGCAGATAACGTTCTCTCGGAGACTTTGTGGTACCGCGGGCGCTCAAAGTTTGCTTTTCCCAATAAAAGTAGCGGAGTCCGCCCAAAATTTGGTAAACAAAGCCATCGGGAATTCGGGCGCATCCCCCCCTGCCGATTGCAAAGCTTGCCACTAAGTTCCAGAAACGCCAACCGGTGAACGCACACGGGTTAACGCACACCTGCTGCGTAAGGCGCCCCTGGATTTAGGTCCAGTATCGAACGTTTGGGTTCAACAAGAGCATCCTCAAATTGGCATCCCCATTGTGAATCTGGAATCGTCCCGGCGACGGTTTGGCCTGAATCAATGACGTTCCCGTTTTCGAAGACGTACAATGCGGTGTTGAACAACAACTGGCTAACGTCGTTTGGATCAAGGTCGTGAAAATGAACTTGGAGGTCATGCAGGCCGATCTCTTCAAGGCCCCGGGTGTCCATGACCATGTCGTTGGACTGAGAATTACTGATGCTGAAGAACCGCACGTTCAATGCCCCCAAACGTTGAATCGGATCCTTCGAACAGGATTCCAAATAAGCGATCGGAGACGCGATCTGTTGCGAGTGCATGAACGCGATCGCGTTGGGTTGGGTGATTTCCACAAAGGCTTGGAGGACGCCATGGAACAAACGAACGCGCTCCTTCGGGGCTAAATCGGAGGCCATCATTTCGGTGATCATGATCGCGCTTTTGCTCGATTCGATACGTGCCGCGGCGTCGTTACAGGCCCAAGATTGCTGAATACTGGCAGCGTAGGCCGATGGATCGGTGACCTTGTCGGACGCCAGAATCGCCGTCTGAGGCGTTATCACACCTGCCGGGTTTGCCAAATCCGGGATGCTGTGATTCTTATGGGCCAGTAGAAAGGATCCGCTTTCGGAATCAGGTTGCAGTGTTTCAATACCCGAGTCAAGCAACTCTTGGGCGCGCGCAGCGAGTGCATCTACGTCGTAGGACGGTGGGGTGGTGTAGTGAAGTTCCGCCATCTGCATGGGCATTGGAATCTGTCCTGAGAGTTATGGGTGATTTTAAGGGTTCTTCCCGTAATTTAGTGGCAGTCTCCAAAATTGCTTGAATTTTGTAGGCTGTTGTGATGAAAGATATTAACACACATTTCAGTCAGTTGCTCGGACTTGATTCGTCTTGGCAGGATCTCAAAACCGCCCGGGCATGGGC
>CALDYR010000110.1 GCA_937944405.1 uncultured Pirellulaceae bacterium | reverse complement strand
GTTGTATTTTTAGTGTAACCGATCCCGCCCTGCGACCAATCCGCAACTGAAAGAGGCGTGTTGATGCGGTTCACAATAGTGTAACCGATCCCGCCCTGCGACCAATCCGCAACTGACAGAGCAATAGGCAGCCCTACTTTCTCAGTGTAACCGATCCCGCCCTGCGACCAATCCGCAACTCAGGCGACTGGGCGCTGCTAAAGCATTAACCCGAAATTTCATCCGCAGACATTAGGCGGTCTGTATGAAAAGCCTCCTGCTCGGTAAATCATTGGTGGTCAAGCAAACGCTCTACCAAAGAACGAGGCTTTTTGCGGGCACAGAGTGTATCGACAACCGGATGTCTTTTCCAAGAGACGCTCGACCGGCAAGAGGTGGTGGCTGATTTTCTTGGTGGAAGGCTCACCAGCGACGCTGAAATTCTGCTGCTCAAAGAAGTCGATCGGAAAATCATCTTGGACTTTTGACGCCACCGGTGGACCCATTCACGACTGGCAGGAAGGACGCTTTTTCCATGGCTACTGGCTACTATCGGCACTACTGTTTACTGCCGCTGCAACGTGGTCTGTCGGAGTCACCCGCTGCGCTGATCGCGCATCGCCGTCCCAAGAATACTGACAGTAGCCATGCGCCGATTGTCGCGCGATTAGACGCCATACTGTTGGAGGTAGGCTTGCATTCGCCGGAGGTCTGGTGCTGGGAGATCGAGGTGCTCCATAATTTCATGCACCGTGACGATGGCGAAGGTTGGCATATTGAAAGATCTGCCGACTTCCCGCATTGCGGTTCCTAAGCCGCTGGGGCCGCGTTCAGCCCGATCGACCGACACGACCAAACCGGCCAACGTTATATCAGCCGCCGCCTTTAGCAGGGGTACCGTTTCACGGATCGACGTTCCAGCAGTGGTGACGTCTTCAATGATCAACACGCGCTGGCCGTCGGCGAGTTCATGCCCGACCAACACCCCGCCTTCGCCGTGGTCTTTAGCCCCTTTGCGATTGAAGCAAAATGAAACGTCATGGCCGGCGCCCGCCAACGCAACGGACGTGGTGGCAACCAACGGGATGCCCTTGTAGGCAGGGCCAAAGATAACATCAAACTCATGGCCTAACTGCGCGGTAATCGCGTTGGCATAGAAGCCCCCCAAACGTTGAAGCTGGCTGCCGGTGCGGTACAGGCCGGTGTTCACAAAATAGGGTGTCTTGCGCCCGCTTTTGGTGGTGAAATCACCAAAGGTTAACACGCCCACTTCCAGCATAAAATCAATGAAGTCTTGTTTGTATTGTTGCATAGGAACTGTGGATTGAAGATTGGATTCAAAATACCAGTTTCGCCGTTGCTGGACGAAGGGTACGTTTGTCGTGTATGATGCTGCCAGATAAGAATTCTCCAAAAAAACGGTGAACCAGCTATGGCCAATTCGTCTGTTCGATATTTTATTTTCGATATCGAAAGCGTCGCTGATGGAGATTTGATTGCCAAAGTACGGTACCCGGGGCAAGAACTCACGCCCGAAAAAGCGATCGAAACCTATTCGGCCGAATTGATGGAAAAATTTGGTTCGGAGTTCATTCCTTACACCTTTCATTTGCCGGTATCGATTGCCGTTATCAAGATCAATTCTGATTTTGAGATTCTTGATATCGTGACCTTGGACGCGCCCCAATACCGGCCGCATGCGCTCACGAAATTGTTTTGGGACGGCTGGAAAGCCTATAAGATGCCCACCCTGGTGACCTTCAACGGACGCACCTTCGATATCCCGTTGCTGGAACTGGCGGCCTATCGGTACGGCATCGCGATTCCTGAATGGTTCAACATCTACGCCAAAAACTGGGAACAAAAACGAGGCCGATACAACCAAGGGTCGCACTTAGATTTGCAGGACGTGATTACAAACTTTGGAGCGACGCGGCTTAACGGGGGGTTGAACTTGTGTGCCAACATCGTCGGACGGCCTGGCAAAATGGGCGTCGCGGGGCACATGGTTCAAAGCCTGTTCAACGAAGGCAAAATGCAAGAAATCAACGACTATTGCCGGTGTGATGTACTGGATACCTATTTCGTATTCCTACGCACCGCGGTGATGATGGGAGACATCTCGTTGGATCGAGAAATCGAATTGGTCGCACAGACTCAGGCGTGGCTGGCCGACCAAGCCGAAGCGTTTCCCGTTTACCAAGAGTATCTTGACCAGTGCGACCAATGGAAGAATCCTTGGGCGCAAGGCGATCCCCCGTCAGGCCAAACAGAAGAAACTCAAACTGAAGAAACTCAACTGGCCGAAAGCGACTCAGTGGGAACTGCACCGCCAAATCAGCAGTAGCATTTGCACCTCGGTCAACGTGCTGGAAAATACGCAACGGTTCCCGATCGCTACGGTCCGCCATCTCCAGTGATCTGTTCTGATGTCCCGACTTGGGAAAGACAAAATCCAGCACCGGATTCACACACCAGCAGGACTCACACCTGTGCGGTGGGGGGATTGGGATCGTCCTTGCCGTAGCGTCCGCGAAACTCGGGTGCCGGATACTTTTTGCGATTGAGTTCCATCTTTCGCGCCATCGTCGATGCGATATCGATATCCAGTTCGTTGGCGATCGCCATGGCGTAACACAACACGTCAGCCAATTCTTCTCCGATATCGATCATTTTATCGGCCGGCGGATGCCGAGATGCTTCTGTGTCGAGCCATTGAAAGTGCTCCATCAGTTCGCTGGTTTCGATCGCCATTGCCATGGAGAGATTCTTGGGCGCGTGAAACTGCTGCCAGTCGCGTTCTTGCACGAAATTCAAAACCATTGCTCGCAAGTCGGCCACCGTGGTGGAATCATCTGTACCGATATTTAGTTCTGACATCGCCACCCTTTTTATTCGGCTCTTCCCGGAACCTTGTGGCACCGAGCACACCTCAAGCTTACCGTTTCCCGTAAGTGAAACGGGATGGGCCGAATCTCACTACGATTCCGAAGTTTTCAAATAAAATTCGGGAAGAGCCTCTTTTTCTCTGACTGTTTTAATCTCAGCCAATTCTATTCTCGGCCCATCGAAGTCGCGAGTTGCCCACGGCGACAGATCGCTGCTCGCCGGGCCCGGTTACCTATCCAACTCCACAATTCATAACTCAACAATTCATAACTCAACAATTCAGCGGATGATTGTACCGCCGCTGTTTTTCCGATCGGCGATGTTAATGCGGGAACCGCTTGCGATGTACGCAAACAGGTCAGCAATCTGAGACAGGCTCATTTCGTCCAACAGACCTTCAGGCATGTGAGAGAATTGGCTTTGCCGCACATCTTCGACGTCGTCACGCGGAACGGTGACTCGACGACCTTCGGGCGTCATCACGATGTAGGGGCGATTCTTTTCGTCGATCATCAATCCTGAGATTTGCTGGCCGTCGACGGTGACCAATGTTTTCGATTGGTATCGCGGCGCGACCGATTTGTGCGGATCAATCGTCGCGTCGATCATTTCTCGAATCGAAAATCGGCTTGCCAGTGAGGTCAAATCGGGGCCGATTCCTTCGCCTGCACCGCTGAATTGGTGGCAACTACTACATCTGGCCGATGCGAACAGGTCGTGGCCGGATTGCGGATCGCCCAACCCATTGTTTTCGACAAAGGCTGCAATTTGATTCGTCGAATACCGCCCTTTTCGAACCGGTTGGGCCACTACGATCGCTGCTGCGTCGGGATACGTTTGCTCATACCAGTTGCTCCATTGCACCAACGGTCCTCGCCACGATTGGCTGGTGTTGTCCAAACGACTTCCCGTCCAATGTTCCAGCAACCGCACGGCCGCGGTTGATCCTTGCTGACGCAAGCGAAACCCTAACTCGATTGTTGTACGATAAAAGAAAGGGTCGCGTGGACTCCGTCCTACCGAAGCCAATGTCGTCAGGACTGCGCGTCCGGTAAAATCGTCCAACAGGGGCAGGCTGGCAATCAGATAAGACCAGTTTTCACCGTCAGGTTCCTGAGCCAATCCGATCGCGATATCGGCGCGTCGGTTTTCCTCCTGATCCCAACACGAACGCAGGTAGCTCATATAGTCGTCGTGATTTTCTCGCGCCAGCACCGCGATGATGCCGAGCCGAACCCGTTGCGCGGCAATGTCTTGGCGGCCGATCAACTTTTGGTCCAATTCCATCAACCCAGTCGCCAAAGACGGAGTAAGTGGATTGGGCATTTTATAAAACGAGGCAATCACCGCATCGGGCCAGCGCTCTCCGCCGGCGACCAGTGAATCGATATCGTCCAAACCAACCACGCGCGCGGCGTCTTTGCTGGCGAGGTCTAGGTAACCGCGATAGCTTCCTCCGCCTTGGCCGTTTTTCAACCGTGTTAGAGCTTCAACAATCGCCAGCTGCTCACTTTTATTCAGCCCTTCGCCTGCGTGATGCAGGAACATGGCGGCTTGAAATTTTTCGGGCTCAGAGACCTTGCTGTCGGATAAAAACGCTTCGATGCGCCCGTCTAGATCACCAACTTTCAACGCCGCCATTATTTTGATCAACTCGACATTGATCAGCGGGTTATTGGTTGGAAATTCGTCGCCTATGCGCCGCGCCAAAGCAGGGACCTTAGCAGCGTCAACGTTGCCCTGAGCCAGCGCGATTTGCGATGCTCGCAACATATCGATAAAGTTTTCATCATTGACAAACCCTTCTGAAAATCGACTGGCTTGGGCCAACACACGATACGCATGCTCGAGGGTTGGGTCCGCCGTCATCAGCGCAATCGCGGATTGGATGAAGAGGCGTTGATCGCTGGAGCCGATAAGATCATCTTTCCATTGGTTCGAAGGAATCCGTTGCAGCAACCTGCGCGCCGCCAGTGCTTCGACGCGATCTCTGGATTTCAGCATTTGCGTTAGATGTGCGTGATCAATCGGTCGTTCGAAACGCAACAGGCCTTCCGCGGCGCGGCGTCGCACAAAGGGTGCCGGGTCGTTTAACATACCCACCAACAGTTTTCGCGATGTTTCTGTTTGTTGTGTTTCGCATAATCGGATCGCAGCGGATCGAACGGTTTCTTCTTTGTCCTCTAAAAGTGTTTTCATCAGTTGGGGTGTTGGTTTGGGACCATACCAGACCAACATGTGGATCGCGCGGACACGGAATCTCGCTGGATTACGCAGCTCGTTGACGATCCCCAAAATTGACCGCTCCCACGAATCGCCCATCGCGCGTCGCAATTCGGCGATGTTCTGGCGGGCCCACGCAGAATTGGGTTGCGGGTGCCGTATGAGTTTGGTCAATTCGTCGTTAAAGGTGAGAACATTTTCGGGAATCTCACCATTCCAATCGACACGATAAACGCCGCCGGCAGTGCCTCGTCCACCGGTGCAGAAGTACAACGCTCCATCTTCGCCGACCGCCAGATCGCAAACATTCATCGGACGGCCCGACAGAAACTCCTTGGTTTCCCCTACGAACCCGGCACCTTGGCGTTTCTTTTTCAGGGCTAAAATTTTGCCCTCAGACCAATCCGCTAAAAAAAGCACGTCTCGATATTCCGCAGGGAACTGAAAATGCTGGTAAAGGGCTGCACCCGAAGGAGACCCCCGTTCGGTTTGACACACCATCGGAAGTTGGTCCACATAGTGCGGCAAAAACTTTGAACAACCGCTGCGCCAGCCAATATCGGCGCCGGCGGTGACATTGAAAATCATCGGAGGACGATACCAAGTGGTGCCTCGGTCGCCTTCCATGTCACTGTCGTGAATGAAAAGTTCTCCGTTTTCATCGAAGACCAAATCGTATGCGTTTCGCACGCCCCCGGCGACCGTTTCAACCTTACTGCCATCAACGGCGACACGCACCACCGTGCCGCCGGGCGCTTTAATGTTGGTGGCTTGACCGGTCGGGTCTTCATATTTGGGAACCACATCGCCTTCATAGGCGAATTGGTAGGGACTGGTTTTCGCAGGCGTATTTTTAAGTTGGCTGCCGTTGCCGATGACGATGTACAGCATTCCATCGGGGCCAAGCTGAATGCCGTGAGCACCGTGCTCACTAGGTTTTCCGGTGAATCTCAGTAACGTATTGGCAACCTCGATGCGACCGTCTCCGTTGACATCAGACAGACGATAAAGCCCCTGCCCTTCGGGGCCTTGAGCGGTCACAAATACGTCTCCATTCAACGCCAGGATGCCTTGGCATGATGTGACTTCGTTGCAATAAATTTGCAGTCGAAAATGATCGTGCGCTTTTGCGTCGAGGTCTGCGATCAGCAAAGGACCGCCCTCGCGCGACAGCAACAGTTTTCCAAATTCGTTGAACTCCATGGCAATGATCGAACCCGTAAGATCCGCTGAGAGAACCTCACGAACCGAAAAATTTTCGCTGGCGGTCACGAAACGACCGTCGCTGGCGGCTTTCGCCTGCACGGTTTCGGCGGTGGTGGTCTTTAACTTCGAAACTGCCACCGGTTTGGTTTCTGCTTTCGACGCTACCGCTGGAGGCATGCCAGTTTGCCCGTCCGATGCTGAGTGTGGCTTTGGCTCAGGATAGAATCCAGCGGGAACCGGAGGGGCTTGGGAGACGAGATCGATTTTGGGTTTCGTCGTTTTCGCAGTGACTTCGATGCCGGGAGTCCGGGCGTACTGCGAACGCGCGGCGACCGAAGACCGTGACGCGCTCGATGCTGAGCCAATAACTTTCGAGCTCAACCAGCTCAGGTCTCGAAATCCGTTTTTATACCAATCGACCGCTGGGGCAGTGTAGCTTTTCCAAGTCGCATCGGTTTTGAGAACCCGATGACGTATCTCACCTTTTTCTTTAATTCGCAGCTTACAACAAAAACCTGCTTCGGCGCTATCGGTATGGTTGGCTTTGACGGCGATGACATTGACGCCGGGATTGAGATAATCAATCACGTCAACGGAAGTCGCTGACCGGTGGGACTGCCCAGAGACCGCCATCTGCCCGTTGATGTACAACTCGAATTCGCCACCGGCGGCTACCGTCAGTTTCGCGGTCTCGGGATTAAGCAGCGTAAATTTCTTCCGGAAATAGGTTTCGCTGGCGCCGTTGCCACGTGGTGACCAGATCCACGGCGCCTCCAACGCCGTCGCCTGAGTTTGCGCTAATGACGTTGGGGCCAAGATTATTGAAGCAACAATCAACCAGGTCATCATTCCAATGGAAATTAAGGTTAGCTTGGGGATGCGGTCTTCCATGATCTTCTCTACCAGGGCTACGTTGATTGGTCACAGGCAATGAAATTGGGGCTCGACCGATTTTTTAAAGCGAAATGATTCACAAAAAAACGGCTAAACTCTCACTCGTTTGGGCCATCACACCCTGGTCTTCATCGACCTAAGGGCCCGTTGCGGTTTGCGCTGAGTTTGCGGATTGCAGGGATTTCAAGGAAAAACACCACCGTGAACGGCTAGCGTCGTTACTGTCACTTCCCCCGAAACATACGCAATTGTGTAATCCAGGCCACACAATCGTTAAATGTGATTTTACTTGACTCGATTTGCGACTACTTTTCGAATTTATTAGATGGCGACCCCATCGCCTCGGGAGCGATTAGAACTCGCAACTTAATAAAGAGACGCGCTTTTTAGTCAATTTTCCCGAATCCAAAGGGCTCCACGGAACATCACGAGTTCTGGAGCAAAGAATTCTGGCAAGATACGCCTGCCAAGGAATTTTTTTCTGTCGAATCCGACTGTTTCGCAGACATAAAATTGTCTTCGGTATGGTCTTAGATTAAGCTGGACGTTCGAAAACCATTGGCTCTTGTCAACCCCTGCGGTTTGGCCAGTCAACCTGATAACACTTACCCTTCAGCCCCGTTGACTTATTGACTACTCAAATTTTGGATCGCTATGTTTCATAACACCGATGTCTATTCTGTTTTTAAGAACAAACGCAACAACCGTGACCGCAGTCAAAATCGACTGAATTACATGGATTTGGAACCGCGGCAACTGCTCGCTGTAAGCACGGTTTCGGTCGACCCGACCACATCTGTCTTGCTGATCCGCGGTTCGGACACCGTTGATGACCAAGCTTTTGTTTCCACGGCCTTTGCAAATGAAGTGCGCGTATTGCTCAACGGAAATTTTAGCGTCTTTCCAAGGTCGTCGGTCGATACTATTCGATTCGAAGGAAATGGCGGTAACGATACTTTCAGCAACTCGTCATCAGACATTCCGGCGTTTGCGTTCGGCGGATTGGGGAATGATCGGCTTATTGGCGGTTCAGCGGCAGACCGTTTGACTGGCGAAGACGGGGATGACATTTTGATCGGAAACGCTGCTGACGACCTGCTCTTCGGCGGCCAAGGGCAAGACACGTTACAAGGTTCTGCAGGAAACGACACGCTTCGTGGCGGCGATGATTCTGACAGTTTGCGTGGGGATGCGGGCAATGATTCTATTCTTGGCGAAGCAGGCGATGACACCATCGCAGGTGGTGACGGCAACGACATCCTGATAGGGGGGGTCGGAAACGATACCGTGTTTGGCCAACTTGGAAACGACCAGATCAACGGCGGCGCCGGCAATGATCGGTTGTTTGGCAACCAAGGAAATGACATCCTGCTGGCGGGAATTGGTGACGACGAGGTATTCGGACAAGACGGCGACGATCGCGTCAACGGGTTTCAAGGCACCAACACCATTATCGGCGGCGCCGGGGACGACATCCTGCGTGGTGGTGCCAACGACGATACGATCCGCGGCGGTGGAGGTAACGATTCCATTATTGGACTGGGCGGCGATGACGTACTTTCGGGTGACGTTGGGGACGATTTCATCATCGGTGGCGAAGGGGCTGACACAATCGACGGCGGCGCTGACAACGATGTCATTGGCGGCGGTGATGGCGATGACACGATCGACGGCAGCGGTGGCAATAATTTAGTCTTTGGCGGCGACGGTGACGATCTCATTCGCGGCGGAGATCAAAATGACAACTTGTTCGGACAATCAGGAGACGATACGATTTTCGGGTTCGGCGGTGCGGACAGAGTCATCGGTAACGACGGCGCCGACAGTCTCGACGGTGGATTAGGAAACGACATCCTTGTCGGTAACGATGGCGACGACCGCTTGTTCGGCGGCGTTGGCGACGACGACTTGCGCGGCGGTGACGGCGCAGACGGATTATTTGGGGGTATCGGTGGCAGTGACCGATTGTTTGGCGACGGTGGATCGGATCGCTTTTTAATCCCCGACGATGACCAAATCATTGGTTTAGAATCTCAAGACGCCGAAGTCGAATTTCGCAATACGGCTTTTGCCCAATGGACCGACGCCGAAATCAACGTCATCGACGACGGTCTGGCGCGGTTACAAAGCGGGGTGGGAAATAATCGGTTGGCCCAAGACCCATTGATTGACAATCCGATTGTGTTTGTCAAAGAGCGGACTTTGCCGGCTGGGATTTCCCTTTCGCAATCAAACGTTGTCGAAGTCGTTACCTCCGTATTCAACCCAGTAACTGGACTGCCGGAAGATGAAATCGAACTGGAACGGCAATATGTATTCGCCGACTGGGACGAAAATGATCTGGCCGCCAACGAACTGCGGAGGCTTGAAATTCCGCGCACGGTCTCAATCGCATGGGCATCCTCCGAAGCGCTCAGCGCTGTGTCTCCTGCTTTGGCCGAAGTATTCAATCGATTCACTCAATTTAGCGCTTGGAGAACCACGCCCAGCGGAAGTTTCTTCCGCGTCTCTGAAGACGGCAACTTTTTCTATCGCAGTGATGCCGAATTCGCTGACGACACAGGTCGAATCAATCCAACTCAGGACTGGGCATCGGTTTGGGAACTTTTCTTCACTCCGGTAGATGACACGCCAGCCATTGTCAATACTACCGACCCATTTGAGAATGCCGACGGAGCGCCAGTGACGCTCTTGCCAGGTCCCTCAGTTAGTTTTACCAGCACATTGATCGATGCCGGTGGCGGTTTCGTTTCTCTGGATAATTTTGGTTTCACCCTCGACGCAACCGCGACCGTTTCTATTTTCGCTGGTGATCCGACTAATGGGGTTCAAGACTCTACCCTTGACGTCGATATTGCCGTTTTCGAACTTAACGACGACGGAACTCTAGGAGGTTTGTTTGCCGTAGATAGCGACTCAGGTGATGGCCAAGACTTCTCCCTCGACTTGACGCTGGATGCCGGTAACTATGTTGCGGTCGTGGCACCAGGGCCAATTCTCATAGCCGAAGCGCGTGAAGGCCTTGGTTTCGGCCCCAACGGAACGTTCGAGATCACCTTCGAGGGTGTCGACGGCGTTGCAGCATTGGTTTCAGGTCCACTGAATATGGTTGCAGGACCGCCTCCCGCGGCGACCCCCGATACATTTCCCCAATTAAGTGCCAAACTAGCCGTGCTTGACGGATTGTTCGCGGCCATTGGAGATTTGTAAGCGGCAAAAGCGCCGGCTGTTATCTGAATTTTTGCGCTTCCCGGATCTTAGTGGTAAGCTTCGGAATCGTAGTGGGATTCACCCAAGTTACCGATGGCTTTGTCGATCGGAATTCGAGATAATCCCACGGCATTCACTGTAGAAAGGGCAAACTTTGGGCACCTTCGGTGCCCAAAGTTCTAGGAAGAACCAATTCTTAGAGCAGCCATTTTCAGAAGGACGGTGGATTATGGCCCTGTAGATCGTACACAACGCTGATGGTCTTTGGTGCACCTTTTTGTGCTCACTGGGCAGCAACTTTTTTACCTCGAAATCTTCTCCCAAAATCGAACTCACCGCCCTTCATACGCACCTAGAAACTTCCGGCTCAAATGCACCGGGGTCCATCGTCGCCTGTTTGCTGCGAATAACAAACTCCACTTTATCGAACCCCGCATCAGTAAGCTCCACTTCCTACCGACGACGGTAAAGTCAGGGGGAAATTTTGGAATGGTTTACTGAGTTCGGGTCGCTGGGGCACTGAGGCCGGCGTAAATTTTCTCGATCTCGTTGCCGCCCTCGTGCCCGCTAAAACAGCGCCGAATATGCTGTTGGCCTTGGTCGGATATCTGTTGGGCGGCTTCGGGTTTCTCAATCAAAAATTTTGTCCAACGCGCAAATTCGTCTCGCGCGCCGAAGTTGACAGCAAATCCTGTTTCTTGATGGAGAATCAGAGGAGCGGTCTCGGGGCCGTAGACTGAAATCACCGGGACGCCGAAATTCATTGCCGTCAAAACGCTGCAGGGCAGTGGCGTTTGCAGGTGCGAATTCCAATAGACGTCCGCACCGCCGATCAGTATATCGGCGTTGGCCGGTAAACCCGCAAAATGAATATGTTGCTCCGCTTCGGTACAAGCCGCGAATTTGAGCAGGCGTTGATGTTGGGTTCCCGCACCAAAAATCACTAAGTGAACGTCGTCACGCACACAAGACAATAAATCTGTCGCCCAGATTAAATCTTTGAGTCGCGTTACGGGTTCCAAAGCCGCCGAAGATACCGCGATAAATGCCGAAGGGTCCACCCCCGTGGCGTCGATCAACGCCCGACGGCGTCGTTGAAGTTGATCGTCTTTATCGCTGGCTTCGCCGCCGTGATCGACAGCGTTTGCGAGTACCGAGCATTGAGTTTCAGGAATTCCAAAATCCAATAACTCTGCTTTCAAACAATCGTGGGCAACGATGAAACGGTCTACACGTTGGATCAAACGGCTTTCGATCCATTGATTGATCGTGGTTTGTGGCTGCCACTTTGAGAGAATACTGCTGACGAGTTTCGTTTTCCGATCTAAGCCCAACCCGGCGGCGGCAATCAAGGTCGAAGCCGTACCAAAGGCGTGAACGACATCCGGACCGAAGGCTGTGATGCGTTTCCTCAGACGCATCGTGGCCTGAATTTTCGCTGCAGCGGTTCGGTGCTTTAATTTCTGGTCGGAGGCAAGAAAATAGACTGGAACATCGAACGCGGTAAAAAGATTCGGCGTTTTTGGTTGTTCAGGTCCAACGACACAGATGGCGATTTCGTTTTCGCGTGCCACATGATTGGCCAAAGTTTTTAGTTGATGCGCATCTCCCAGTGGAAAAAGGGAATCAACAACCAGTAGGAGACGGCGACTCAAAATAGCAACTCTTTCTTAAATGAAAATGGTGTCAGGGTGTCTCTGTGGGGATGCTGTCGATGGTCAACGCATTCAAATAACGGTCGATCGGGGAATCTGTTACGTTTGAATTTAGAATCCTGCGTTGCAATTCTTTGCCGAACTTCGTGGCGACTTGCTCATGATCTAAAAGATAGCCAAGGGTCGCCGAGAGCGCGGTGTGTGTTTCGCGCGGCACCAGCAATCCACGATCGGGGCACTCGATGAAAGCCCGGGTTGATTCGGTCGTAGCGGCGGATTTCAATTCGTCAAAGGACGCCGTTTCGACCGCGCAAACTCCCATCGCTTTGGCCGTTTCCAGCACACAGCAGGAAGAATCGGTGCGTGAGGGGTGAACGTACAAATCAGCGGCCTCTAAAACAAGGCTGAGGTTGTCAAAAAATCCGGGCATGATCGCAGTGTAAACCAAATCCAGTTCAAGGATCTCGTCCCAAACAACGCGCGAACTTTTCCCTTCGCCCAAGATCCAAAGTCTGGATTTGGTGTGTTTGCGTTGCACCGTTTTCCAAGCTCGTACCAGATCGCAGACCCCCAAATCGTTTTCCATCGGAGCGCAAGTGACAACCAAGGGTTGGTTATTGTCGATTTGCAAAATCGGATGGGCGTCCGAAAGCGCTACCCGAGCGGCCGATTTTCGTGATTCAAAATCTCTCGGGAGTTGAGGCTGGAGTTTGCTGGCGGGGAACTGATTGATAGTTTCTGTTACCGCATGAACCGGCGCCACGACGCGCACTTTGTCCTTTACCGTGGGGAGATGTTGACCGATGAAGTCAGCAGTCGAAACGGTGTCGGCAAAAATTTCGGTGGCAGCGGCCAACGTTTCTTTTTGTCGCGTCGAAAAATTATCAAGACCATTTAAGTGCAGTTGAGTGATCCGCAGAACCAAAGCCCTGTGTTGACAGTGAGTCGCCACCGTGAAACCTTCCTCCCCCAGCCCGAACACAATGATGCCATCATACCGGTGTTTGCTAAGGTGGGAGGTCAGTGATTTTAAGTAACGAAAGGTTCCAAAGGGACCGGTAGAAAGCTTCGCTAAACGATACACATCGCATTCGCGATAGCGCAGTCGAACCGGCCAATGTTTCTGCCAACGAACCGTTAAGACGTCCACCGATCTTTCCGCCGAACTCAGCGACCGGCAGAGGTTGGCGACCTCTAATTCGGCAGCGCCGCAGATCGGCCAGAACTTGCGATTGATAATGGCAAGCTTACGGGGGGTGGAGCGATTTTTGATGCCGGTCATGCGGGGTAAAATAATTGGTAACGTGAGACAAATTTATAATCTGTCAGGTGCTCGATTTAGCGTGCCACGTTAAAGAAATGTTGTAAACAGTTTAAAAACCAAACGCAGCGGCCGAGCCAAAATTTTTACGCGATGTCGGCTTCTTCCAAACAGGCTAAAAACGGTAGGTTGCGGTATTGGTCATTGTAATCCAACCCGTACCCGACAACGAATTCATCAGGGATATCAAAGGCTACAAATTCGGGCCGCCAATCGACTTCTTGACGGCCGGTTTTACATAACAGCACCGCCGATTTAAGACTGGCCGGGCCGAGCGTGTGCATCAGTGCGCGGACTTCTTGAAGTGTGTGCCCGGTGTCGAAGATGTCGTCAATCAACAGCACGTCACGTTCGGTGATGTCCAACATCATTTCCGAATTGATTGTCAATTTACCGCGTTCGGTGCCCTGGTAGCTGCTGGTTTGGACGACCCCCACTCGCAAAGGCATATTGAGTTTGCGAATTAAATCGGCCATCAGTACAACGCTGCCGGTCAAAACTCCGACAATGGTCAGCGGCGTGTTGCCATATTGCGAGTTAATCGCATCGGCAAGTTCTTGCACGCCATCGTTGAGCTGTTCTTGGTCGAGTAACGTTTTCATGGTCGTTGAATGGAAAGGATGGTCGGAAGTGCCGCCGATTCAGTCCGGCGGAGAAGTTCACGAATTTTGTTTCAACCGCGCGTGCGTCATTTCGATCGCTCGCAACAGGCCCCGGGCCTTGTTGAGCGTTTCTTCGTATTCGCTGGTGGGGTTGCTGTCAGCGACAATGCCAGCACCGGCTTGGACGTAGGCGGTGTTGTCTTTGATAACGATGGTGCGAAGGGCGATGCAGGTATCCATATTGCCCGAAAAATCGATGTACCCTACCGCTCCGGCGTAAGGGCCACGACGATGTTTTTCCAGTTCATCGATGATCTCCATGGCGCGGACTTTGGGGGCCCCTGACACGGTGCCGGCCGGCAAACTGGCCATCAGCGCGTCAAAGGCGTCGCTGCGATCGTTCAATTGCCCGGTCACCGTTGACGAAATGTGCATGACGTGGCTGTACCGTTCGATCACCATCACATCGGGGAGTTCGATCGAACCATACTGGGCAACGCGGCCAACATCGTTGCGGCCGAGATCGACCAACATCACGTGTTCAGCCCGTTCCTTTTCATCAGACAATAAATCCGCCTCTAAGGCTTTGTCTTCTTCTTCGGTTTCGCCTCGTTTGCGTGTTCCGGCCAGCGGTCGGACGGTCATTTCGTTGTCGACCACGCGACACATGATCTCGGGAGAACTTCCCACCAAGGTACAATCGCCACTGCGTACGAAGAACATAAACGGACTTGGGTTGAGCACGCGTAGGCTGCGATAAATTTCTAAAGGGTCGCAATGAATTTCTGTTTGCATCCGCTGGCTGAGTACGACTTGGAAGATGTCACCGGCTTTGATGTATTCAATCGATTTCAAGACCGCGCATTCGTACTCTTTTTGCGTGTAATTGGATTGGTATTGAGCACCGTCAGTGGCTTGATCCATTTGAGCCACGTCGGTACAAACCAAGTCGTCTCCTGAAGGCCGCGCAAATTTCTGTACGAGAGTTTCCAACCGATCACAGGCGTCATCAAAAGCTGCTTTGGCAGAGTCATATTTTGCCGGCCAAGCCAAAGCAACCGCGGTGATGGTTTTGCTGATGTGGTCAAAAACCAACATCGAATCATAAAAGGCAAACGCCATGTCGTCTAAATCGCGGTCGTCATAAGGCGGGTTGGGAAGATGTTCCACGTAACGCACAACGTCGTATCCTGCAAATCCAACAGCACCTCCGGTAAACGGTGGCATACCCGGCAATTGAGCGATTTTTACATTTTCGATTCGTTGGCGGATCTCGGTCAAAGGGTTGATGGCGTCAAACTGAGTGACTTCCCCATTGTCGGTGACGGTGACACGAGTGCCCTTGGCACTAATTTCGAGACTCGGTTGGGCCGCTAAGAAGCTGTATCGTCCAACTTTCTCGCCACCGATTACGCTTTCGAACAAACACGCGGTCCCGCCGTCGTCAATGCGCCGGAAGGCTGACACCGGTGTCAGCGTGTCGCTTAATAGGCGTCGATACACTGGCACCGCGTCACAGGACGCGGCGAGCTTTTCGAAAGTTTCAAGCGATGGCTGGCAGGTCATATAGGTCGATGTCCCTGATGAGACTTTTTTTCGGTTGATGAAACGTCGAATCGTGAAGTGTAATTTTCCCCTGTTGGCGAGGTCTACAGTTGCCGGTGTGGCCCGCCATTAGTCCCGAATTCTAGTAGTAAAGATTGGCATCTACCAGATTGGCAATTTCGAAAAATGGTTGATATCACGAACTCTTCGCGGTCGATTTCAGGCAAGTGCTGGCTCGATGCGGGACGCAACAACCTTGTGCCTGATTCGCGTGGGAGATAAAATTGAGTTCAGCGGTCTTACTTTGGTTCGATTTCTCTTACTACGCGCTCCGGGTGCAGACGCCACAGGGACAGCCTTAACGGTTACCGCGCCCCACGATGGTGTTGGATATACAAAAACATGAAATGCCAAAAATGCGAAAAACCGGCAACTTTTCACATCACCGATCTCACAGGAGACGACAGCGGACTGTTGGAGCTTCATTTATGCCCCGATTGTGCGAAGCAGTATCTCCGCACCGAAAACGGGGAACAGGAATCCCCCCAAATTAGTGGCGTATTATCCAAACAGCTCAAACTCGAACAAACGGCCGAAGACCTCAAAGCGCTGGACGACCGTGAGTGCCCGATCTGCGGAATCTCATTCTACGAATTCCGCCAAGCCGGCCGTTTAGGGTGCCCGCACGATTACGTATTCTTCGGCGAGGAACTCGAACCGCTGCTGATCAACGTTCACGGCGAAAGCGCACACGTCGGTAAACAGCCCAAACGCGGCGTCTGCGATACCGAATCTCAGACGGAACTGATCCGATTACGGCGCGCGATGAAGGAGGCCGTCCAACAAGAGGACTACGAACAGGCTAAAGAAATCCGTGATCGCATCCGGGAAATCGAACAGGAAGGGCAATCCAGTGACTGATAAATTCCCCGAAGACGCTGCGACCAACGACGGATTTTTCCAGCAGGCCTCCCATCCCCCAGTTCAGTGCGACGACCAAAACAGTGATGTTATTGTCGCCAGTCGGATTCAATTGTTCCGCAACATTGCCGAATATCCTTTTGTTGGGGTTAGCTCAGAAGAACAGCAATCGACGGTGCTCGAGACAATCGGCGCCTGCATCGGGCGGTCGCCGGGATTGGAAAATCTATCGATCGTTGACACCGAACAACTCAAAGAAATCGAGCGACAGTTCCTGCTGGAGTTTCAGTCGATCATGGATTTGAAGATCGGAAGAACGAAGCTTGCCCAACCACAACCGATGTTCCCGGCACAGCAGGAAGAAGCGCAAGTGATGTTGGAAACTGAAATCTCAGATGTCGCTGACGTTGAAAATTTTGCGGGTCAACGGTTTGCCGACCAAAACGACGCAATTGAAAACCTTGCCACCGAAGACCTCGACTTAGACGATTTGCAATCGAACAGCCTTTCGGCGACCAACCGGAACATTGCCGACCACATCTTGTTTGAGGAACGATTGGAATCGTCTTTTCTGCAACGAGTAGAAAATGCAACGTCATTGGAGAATTTTGATGTCGAACCATTGAAGAGACTTCGGTCGGAACTCGGCGAAGGTGCTGTCGAACCATTGCATGATGTCAGCATAACGGTGAACGAAGAAGACCATCTCCGATTGCAACTGTTGACCGCAGGTTATCCGCTGGGTTGGATGTGGCAAAAAATCTCACACATCGACGACGAATTCGAACAACTATTAAATTACGCTTTCAGTGCTCAGTGGGGATATTTGTCTTCGTCGCCGGCCAACGTCGGCACCGGAATGCGAATTACGGTTCTACTTCATCTGCCAGCGTTAGCAACCTTGGGAAGGTTAGACGCGGCTTTCACCGCATTGATGCGTGAAGGTATCGTAGCCCGTGGCGTTTACAGTGATGACGCGTGGGGGGACTTCTTTCGCATCGGCAATCAGGTGACCTTGGGAAAATCGGAAGCCGGATTGATCAACCTTGTCCGCGCCGTGGTCCCAGCGATCGTCGATTATGAAAGAGCGGCCCGAAAATCGCTGTTCCAGCAATACGGTGACGAAATCGCATCGCAAACTGCCGACGCCTGCCGCGCGTTGACGCTTAAAGTGCAACGTTCCGATGAGGAACTGTTGGCGTTGATATCAGCCGTTCGTTTGGGGATTGCGTTTGGCATGGTCTCCCAAGAACAAGCCGTAGCAGTGAGTTCAATTTTTGAACTCACACGCCTCAAACGTAAATTGGCCGTTGCGGTCGAAAAAGAACACTACGCTTCGGCGACGAAGTACCGCGATCAAATTCGTCGATTGGAGCAACGCCATTATGGTCATTGATGAATTACACCACCGCTGTGGCGAGTGGCTACGGGGCAACGGTCCGCAGTCCGACATCGTCATGAGCAGCCGAATCCGATTAGCCCGAAATTTGGCGGACTTTCCCTTTATGCGGCGCTGCAACGATATCGATCGTGCCAACATCGAATCGACGGTGCGCGAGCGGTTGACTGATGCGTCGAACTTAAACGATCTGAGCTTTTTCAACGTTGCGAATTTAAATGCGCTTGATCGTCAACTTTTAGTCGAACGCCAACTGATCAGCCGCGAACTTTCCAACGGCGAAGGGGCCCGCGCCGTCGTGATTGACTCGATGGAACAGGTAAGCTTAATGGTCAACGAGGAAGACCATTTGCGAATCCAAGTAATGAAATCCGGCCTAGATCTGGAAGGCGCATGGCAGCAGATCAACCAGTTCGATGATGATATCGAAACCAGTCTTACGTACGCCTATCACCCAAAATTGGGGTACCTGACGGCCTGTCCCACGAATGTGGGAACGGGAATGCGCGTCAGCGTGTTGGTCCATTTGCCAGCCTTGGTGATTACGCATCAAATCGAAAAGGTATTCCGCAGTTTACAAAAAATTAACTTGGTCGTTCGCGGTTTGTACGGCGAAGGCACTCAAGCGATGGGCGACTTTTATCAAATCAGTAACCAGATAACGCTCGGCAAAGACGAACCGGCGATCATTGATCAAGTCTCCGATGTGATCCCCTTTGTAATTGACTACGAACGCAAGGCGCGGCAATTTTTGCTTGACGAAAAACAAAACGATCTCTTCGACCGGGTCAGCCGAGCATACGGAACGCTACAGACGGCTCAGCAAATCAGCAGTGAAGAAACGATGTATTTGCTTTCAAGGGTTCGCATGGGTGTAAATCTGGGGTTGATCGACAATTTGGAAATTCCTGCGATTAATCAATTGTTTTTAAGAACCCAACCGGCTCACCTGCAAAAAATTCGCGACACGTCGATGGACACCGACCGTCGTAATGCCGAACGTGCAATCTACTTACGCGAACAATTGAAGCACGACGAAAGTTAAGCATTCCTTTTGAGCAGGGCTACTTCGGCGACCATTCCTGGACCGAAAGCAATCATCAGTGCGTATCGTGGGCCGTTGGCCTGCTCTGAGGTGACGGCGTCTGCCGAAGCGGACTGCAGATTTTTTCTGAATTCTTCAAGAATGAACAACACTGTTGGTGACGACATGTTGCCGTAACGATTCAACACATCCATAGATGTCGCGAGTTGCTGGTCGGTTAATTTCAAACTTTCCTGCACCGCACTGATGATCTTAGGTCCGCCGGGATGAACGGCCCAACAATCGATCGCATCGAAACCCAGCCCTAAATCGCTCAACCATTGTGATAGCCAATCGGCCAGCGCCGATTCAATACGGCCGCCGATGTCGCTGTTGAGAATCATTTCGAAACCATGATCACCGATGTCCCAGCGCAATTCAGATTCAGAGTCTTCGATTAACACCGAACCGGTATGGACAATCTCCCAGTTGTCCTGGTGGTGACGTTGATTGCTACTGACGATCAAAGAAGCAGAACCGTCGCCGAACAGCGCGTTACCGATGATCTTTTCATTGTCATCTTTGCCCCATTGGAACCGACAGTGAAGCGAACAAAGTTCAACACAGCAAACCAAAACGGTCGCCGCAGGGTCGGCAAGGGCGACGCTGGTCGCGGCGCGAACGCCGTTGACCGCGCCATGGCAACCCATAAACCCGATGTTGACGCGCTGCGTCGTCGCCGGCAACCCCAGCGATTTGATCAACCTCACATCGACTCCCGGCGACGCAAATCCTGTGCAAGAGACGGTGACCAGGTGCGTGATTTCACTGGGCGCAACGCCGCTGGATTGGATTGCCTGTGTTGCTGATTCGATGGCGATGTCGGCGGCGTAGAGATCGTACAAACGCATCCGAAGTCCGGTGCTGAGCCCCGGGCTGGATCCGGGAACGACCACAGGAATCGGGTCAGGCGCGGTTGTCAGTGGTCCGCCATGGGCAACCTGATGAACCCCCGGCGGCGGATCACTACACCATCGATAGGCTGATTGATGGGGGACAAATGTAAATCGTTTCTTCACCTTCGCGCGATCGAACAACACTTTCGCCAACCGGCGTTGCCGATCATCAACACAAGCAAGGTCCTGGAACATCTCCAAAGCGGCGGACTGGGACATCACGTTGGGCGGCACGGCAGTACCGGTTGCCAAAATGTAACTGCTACTCATAAGGACTCGATGAAAGAACTAGACACTGCTGAAAAATAAGACGGGCGTTCTTTTTGAAAACCCCTTTATGAGAACCGAAAACTGCCGATCTAAACCCGCTGACCTAAATCTGCCCAGAAGACAAATTGCAGAAACCGGGTCAGCAGTTCGCCGCGCTATGATTAAGGTGTTTGATAATCGCATCAGCTAAAGAGGGACGCATCCGCAACGCCTGATGCGCGGCCCAGCAAAGGTAAGGCCTCTTCAACCCGGCGGTTAATCGACGGCAGAGCTTTTGTTGTGCGGCGATGGTCTGACGGTACCAAGTTCGATAATCCTGCGCCACGCTCGGGCACCAATTCTTGACCGCCGAACTTAAAAAAGTAGAAACTCCACTGCCCGACTCCAACGCCCAACGAATTCCTTCGCCGGTGAAGGGTTCTACGTAACCCGCGGCGTCACCGATCAAAAAAACACGGTCTCCGGCAATCGAATGGGCGGATGCCGTAAGCGCCGGCGTGCCTTTCCAGGCGGCGTCAACTTCCAGCAATCCCGGCGCGCCTGATTGGCGTATTACGTTTTCAACGGTGCCCCGTGGGCCGAAACGTTGCAGCGCTACTTTGTCGACCGCGGCCGCGACGTGCAGTCGTCCATCACCGATATGCGTCAACCCGACATAACCTTGACCGCCAATCGCCATGTTCAGTTCTCCTGCCCTGTACTGGTCGGGAAATTGCTCGAAAACCGCTTCAACCCCCACCCTGGAATTCTTTGCCGGCGTTTGCCGGAACTCCCGGTAATTGGCGGCAACACGATTGCTCAACCCGCTGGCGATGACGACCGAAGCGGCGCGATAGGTAATCGTCTCGCTATTGGATACAACATCCACACAGCGGTGATTTGTGCGGCACTGGCCCAATTGAGCGGTTGCGGGTGAAAGAAATTGCACGCCAAGGCTTTGTGCATATTGCACCAACGCGCGGTCCAACTGAGCACGGTCAACCGCGAATCCCCCGTTGTCCATATCCTGTGCGAAGTTTCGCGCACGGTGGAAAATCTGAAATCTTTTTAAGGCAATTGAATCCGACCAGAGCGTTGCCAGAGACGAAGCCGGTAGAAGCCCTTCGACTAAACCAACGGAGACTGAATTTAAGCAACCGCCACAGGCTTTTCGACGTGGGAATTTTTTGGCGTCAATTAGCAATACTTCCAATCCCAAACGCGCCGACGAAATAGCAGCAGCGGAACCTGCAGGCCCTGCGCCGATGATGATGACGTCGAAGTTGGAGGATGGATTTGAAATAATAGGTGACTCAATGATGAAAGGTCAGTACGAATCGCTCGGGCCAGCGTTTGCAAATTTTTGCAGTATGAATGTCCGCAGCGGCCAATACGGATTCAATCTCGGTGATGGAAAAAGCTCCCTCGACCGACACAACACCATCGTAATGAACGATGGGACTGCGCGTCAGCAATCTTCCGCACGTCCAAGCCAGATAGTATCCTACCACCGTCCGGCGAAGGTCTTCGACGATAAATGCCTGCGTCGTTGCGTCGCGAAACTTTTTCAATATCAACTCAGCATCGCCAGCTTCGAAGTGGTGCAAGAACAATGAATTTATAATGACGTCGACTTTTTCGGGAAGGTCACCGGTCAAGATGTCGACCTTTTGAAATCGAATGTTGCCCCCTGCGTCACGCGCTTTCTGGGCGGCCAGATCACACGCCGTCCGACTGAAGTCACACCCAATCCAATCGACTGCGAATCCGTGGGCGGCGGACTTACGGGCGAGCTGCCGGAGCAAGTATCCATCGCCACACCCCATGTCAGCAATTTTCAACGGCCCTGATTGGTTCTGTTGAGACCGCTTGAGAATCGGTAACAGGCCGCGCCAAAACCGGTTGACCAAACCCGAGAAACGGTGGATCGTTGTCAGCCCACGTAGTGCGTGGTCGTGCTGTTCCCGTGGCAACTCCGGATCGTCCATCAGTTCAGGTTGCAGGTTTCGTGACTTCAGCCGTTGCCTTAACGATCGATTCGAGGTCGTATTCAAGGAAAAATATGGGGGTAGAAGATGGGGTGAAAAAATGGGTCGGGATGATTTCGCACGCAGATGTAAGGTGATTAAATCATAGGATGATCGCCCCAATCTATCGATGGCAGGCATTCTACGTTTTGTTCGTTTAAAGACGTGGTCGGCAATTTGAAATCAAACCGCACTTACACGTCATCTGTATAATAAAGATTCCCGGGGCTAACATGTTGTTCCGAGGCGGTCGCGACAATGTTTGTAAAGGTGATAATTGATGAGTATTTTAAAATCGATTCCGTTTTGGGCCATCATCGTTACGATGGTCGGTTTGGGTACAGTTGGCACCACACAAGAAATAACCAACTCCCAGCGGGCACCAAAAGTGTCGAAGCTGAAGATTGGAGAAGTGAAAAACGTCCACCGCAGCGGGAATTTGATTGTCTCGGGGCAATTTACACTCGGCGACCTTCAATCGATGAAGCAGATGGGCATTGAACGTGTGATTTCGCTGCGGAACGCAAATGAAACCCAATTCGATGAATCTGAATCGGTCACCAACGCCGGCCTTGAATTTTTGCGGGTGCCGTTTGCAACCGAAGAAACGTTGACCGACGATGTTTTCGATAACATCCGCAAGCTGCTACGGGCAGATGCGCGAAAGACCTTGTTGCATTGCGGGTCGGCAAATCGCGTTGGCGGCGTGTGGTTGACCTATCGGGTTTTGGACCAAGGCGTAGATGTCGACACCGCGATAACCGAAGCGAAAAAGATTGGGCTCCGAACGCCTTTTATCCAGGAAAAAGCTCTGGACTATATTCAACGGCAAAAGCTTACGAAGCCCAAAATGCCTGTCGCGAAACAACGAGGTAACGCAGACGTGACCTTCGTCAAAGCCAAGAAAACGAGTGATTTGAAGTGGACTTTCGAGGTTACCGTTGACCACCCCGATGTTGGCTGGAAAGATTTCGCTAATGGCTGGGACGTGGTTTTGCCGGATGGACAAACGATTCTGCTGTCCCCCAGCGACAAATTTACGCGCGAACTGGCTCACCCCCACGTCGGTCAGCAACCCTTCACGCGCGCCCAATCGCAAATCCCAATCCCCGCAGCAGTTTCAACTGTCACCGTTCGGGCCCATGATTTGGTGGACGGCTACGGCGGAAAAACGATCCAGGTTAATCTCAACGAAGCCCAAGGCAAGGGGTTCAAAGTGATTCGATGACGGGCCGCCTGTTTCGAAGACCTTGAGGATGTCATTGAGTTCATCCAGATTGAAAATGAAGACTTCAGCCTTGAACAAAGCGCCCCAATGGTCCATTGAAAGCCAAAGCAATCGACGGTACTCTTATCCATGTTTAACGAAGGGGGTGGCGGCGTCGGGTTGTCCGCTCCCTTGAATTATGTGTCCTGAGTATTTGCGATTTTTATGTTGCGCGTCCTACAACGATCAGCGTTGCTAACACGGTTAATTCTGTGTGTCGCGGGCGGTGCGGTCGGATTGAGCAACAGCTATTTGCCGTTGCCTGTGCCTACGTTGAAGGACCGTTCTGTCGCCTTTCCCTGTCAAGACAACGTTTGCGGTTGTCGCAATGCGGCACAATGTTGGTCCAGTTGCTGCTGTCACACCGACCAGCAAAAGCTTGACTGGGCGCGGAAAAATGGCGTCACGCCGCCCGATTCGTTTTTGCAGAAAATGGCGTGGAAAAAATACTCGAAGTGTTGTGCCAAGACTGAATCGGTGACAAAACCCAAAGCTGAAAGCCGCGCGGCGTGCTGTTGTGCGAAAGTTAAAATGGAAACGGCCGCGCAGAGAATCCCTGCAGGCTGCTGTCAGTCTCAAGAGAGCCCCTCGAAGACTGTTAAAGCTCCACCTGCCCCAAAAGATACCGTCGTGATCCAAGCCCTGCAGCAATGCCAAAGTGTGGCCGATCATTTTTTGATTGTGAGCTTAAAATTGCTGCCCGGCGAAGATCCGGCCAGCGCTCTGGTTTTTCTTTCTGAAAGTGTTTGCGAAGGTCTGGTAACGGACGTGTTGCCTCCCGTCCAACCTTCTGAACCGGTTCCCGATTAGTTCGCGCAGTGGCGAAAATCTAAGCTCTAGTCTGATCTTTGTCGCAAATTCGAGGCGGCCCTTGACGGGTTTGAATTCGAGACATCTCTTGCGCAAAACTGTCTGTTGGTCTGCAACGATTAACGGCTAACGATCTTTCTCCAGCCCAACAACCGGCAAAGCGCTATTCGCTTTGCCGTTGCCGAAGCGATTTTTTGCCCTGATCGTTGAACGTAATTTTCCGCAACCTCTCAATGGTTGGTCGAAGGTCGATTTTAAGGTTGGCGTGTTTTGGGGTCGGGTTTCAACCCGAAGGTTTACTGGTCCGACGGACTGCCCATGCTGCGTACAACTGAAATTTCGCCACCGACGAACCGATTGCCGTTTTCTCGTAAACAGTCCGCAGGCTATCTACCCGATGCCCAAGGTGCGCTCGGTGGGCGCTTGGTGGCCTGTTTTACGACTCCGGCAAACCCAAAATCAAGAAGAAAGAATCAATGAGTCTTTTAAAAATACATCGTGGCCAACGTCGGCCAGCATTTACCCTAGTGGAACTATTAGTGGTGATTGCCATCATCGGAATTTTGATTGGCATGTTATTGCCGGCCGTCCAACAGGTGCGCGAAGCAGCGCGACGGACCTCCTGTTTGAACAACATGCGGCAAATCGCATTGGCTTGCTTGAACTTTGAAAGTGCCCGGCAGCGATTTCCCGGATTGCCTGAAACCAGCCAGATCGGTTTCAGTGTTCAGGCGACCATTCTTCCGTTTGTCGACCAAGGCAACCTTCAGAACTTGATTGACTTTCGTCAACCGTTAATGTTAGGGTCGGGCGGTTCACAGACACTCAATCCCCTTCACGCTCAACCTGCAGGCGAAGCACTTTCGCTGTTTTTATGCCCCAGTGATGGCATCGATCCTTTTTTTCAAAACGCGAACACCGGTGCTGCGACCTTCGCAGGGAATAACTACGTCGTCTGTACCGGTGACGGAACGGACACAAATTTCGATACCCGTGCGCCGACCAACGGAGTTTTTTGGCAGGGATCGAGGACACGGTTTGGTCAAATTTCCGACGGGGCATCCAACACGATTCTTTACGCCGAATCGCTAATTGGCGATAAATCCGCCGGCAGTGGACCAGTCACCGATCCACAACGCCAGATGGCGCGCTATCGCGGTGGAGGGTTGGCCCAACCCGGCGATGGGTTCACCGGAGCGCCGGGGCAAAACCCGGTGATTGCTGACGCCGTAGCGGCGTCAGGAAATTTCGACGGACGCGGAAGGTCGTCGTGGATTTGGGGTCGCGAGCATATGACTACGTTCAATACTTATATGGCGCCAAATAACTCTCAACCAGACGTTCACCGCAATGGGCTCGGTTGGTTCGCCGCCAGAAGCAGGCACCCCGGAGGGGTCAATATAGGGCGCGGCGATGGTTCGGCGACATTCATTTCGGATTCGATTCTCCTGCGGACGTGGCGATCCTTGGGGACGATCAACGGCGGCGAAGTCGTTGAACCGTTTTAGCACCAGCGGTGCGATTTTCGTTGAAGACTTGGGCACGTATCCTCGCCATCCAACTTCAACTTCGATATCGCTGTGAGCGCGAAAACGACGAAAACGCCGCTGACTTTGGCCAATCAAAAAAGGGTACCCCGGCGATCAATTGGTCGCTGGGGTACATTGCAGAAAACAGCAGCGCGCTGAAGAATTTGATGGCTCGATCAATGATTTTCTTCATCGAATTACCTCCGCGTCGATCTTTCAGAAACGCGCCAGTGCCGAGGGGATGTGATTTCCCCCTCACACACGGTCATTTAAATGAACGGCTTCCTCGTTGGCTACGTTTGAACCGGTTGGTTGCAACTGGGCACCGGGTTCAACGAAGCGGCTCAACACAGAACCCAATGTGTCTTTTACCAACCACCCGACGAAGCTGTTTGTGGATCTTCCACGCCTAACTTCTTCATTTTCTTATACAGCGTTGTTCGATTGATGCCCAACTGTTCTGCGGTAACGTTTCGATTCCAATTGTTGTCTCTTAGCGTTTGCAGAATGATCTGACGTTCAGGGCCTTCGAGTGCTTCTTTCAGCGTCTGTTTAACGCCTGCGGCAGAAGGTTGTGCCGCAGGCGTTACCGTGATGTGGTTTCCGTCACAAACATGGGCGGGCAAATCGGCGGGGGTCAACATCGGCCCACGTCCCAGCAACACTGCACGTTCGACCACGTTTTGAAGTTCGCGCACATTACCGGGCCAAGTGTAGCTTTGCATTACTTGCATCGCCATCACGTCGAACCCTTCTAATTGCTTGTCTTCTTCGAGACAGACCTTCTCTAAGAAATGGTTGGCCAACATTGGAATATCCGAAACGCGCTGACGCAGAGACGGAAGTTCTATGTTGATCACGTTGACCCGGTAGTAAAGGTCTTGGCGAAAACGCCCTTCAGCGACCGCTTGGGAGAGATCTTCGTTGGTCGCCAGCACAATGCGTGTGTTGACGTGGAAGGTCTCCGAACCGCCAACCTGTTCAAACTCTAACTCCTGCAACACACGCAGTAGTTTTACCTGCATGCTTGGTGAAGCGGTGCCGATTTCGTCTAAAAAGATCGTCCCGCCATCTGCCTGTTTAAATTTCCCTTCTTTATTAGTCGTGGCACCGGTGAACGAACCGGCGACATGGCCAAAGAGTTCGCTTTCCAATAGGTTTTCAGGAAGTGCACCGCACGCGACTTCGATGAACGGCGCCTTTTTCCGTTGAGACCGCTGATGAATGGCACGGGCGATCAGCGATTTCCCCGTTCCGCTTTCACCGGTAATCAACACCGTGGCTTTGGTGTTCGCGATATTGTCGACCATGTCAAAGATTTTCTGCATGCGCTGGTCACTGCCAACGATGCTTTCTTTGCCGAATCGTTTATCCAGTTCAGCCTTGAGCTGTTCGTTTTCTTCAAGCACCTTTTGCTGAGACAACGAGCGATTGATGGCGATCAAAATCTCATCGTCGATCAGCGGTTTGGTCATTAAATCGAACGCTCCAGCACGGACCGCTTCAACACCCGTGTCCACCGTTGCATACCCCGTCATCAAAATCACGACAACATTAGGATGATGCTTTCGGCAATGAGCTAAAACGTCCATTCCGTCCTCACCCCCCAAACGAAGATCGACAAACGCTAAATCGTATTCCTTCTCCGCCAGTGCCCGTTCTGCGGACGTACGATCGTGGGCCATGCCGGCATCAAAACCTTGGTCTTGCAACCAACCCGCGAGAGACTGTAGCAAGTGCTGATCATCATCGACCAACAAGATTCTTTGTGTTTTGGATGGTTGTTTTTTAGACATAAGGATGGCTGATTACAGGTGAAGAAAATACTACCTCTGTTTTATATTTAGGTCATAGACCGACCTGGTGATGGATTTTTGCGAATAATGTGTTTAAAAATCAACGGTTCGCCCAACTTCCACCACACAGCACAATCCTCAAAATCCGCACGAACAATTTTGATGAAAAAATGGGTCGTGAAAATCAATCGAAAATAGCTTAACATGTTGCTGCATGATGAAGGCCTGCGAAACCGATTCAAAGCGGGGGTCGATCACTCGTGTTTCACCTTGCTGTTATCGCTTCATTCTTGATCATCCATGCCCTATAAAATTCTATTGGCCGACAGTCACCCTGTTGTTCATGCAGGCCTCCGTTCGGTTTTCGCTGCGGAACCAGAATTTGAAATTGTCGATGCCGTATCCCAACTGGACCAACTGGCCCAATCTGCACACGTCCACCAACCCAATGTCTTGATCACCGATGTGCGGATTGATGGTAAAGACGTGTTGAAATTTCTGGCAAAAATTATTCCCACTCAAAAGTCCATGGTGGTGGTCGTGTTTTCACATCACCAAGACTCTTTCCACGTTGCTCGGGCTGGGGCGTTAGGTTGTTACGAATATGTTTGCAAATCATGCTGCTGTTTGGACCTAGTGAATATCGTAAAAAACGGTGTCCATGGTGTACCGGTAGCCGCCACCAGTTTGATCAAATGCACTCGGGCGCGCATGAGAGACAGACGCAGGCGGATGGACGATCAGTCCCCTCTAACCCAGCGCGAAATGCAGGTCATTCGCCACATCGCCAACGGACTAAAAAACCGAGAAATCGGTCAGTCGTTGGAAATTAGCGTCGAAACGGTCAAAGAACACGTGCAAAACATCTTGCGGAAACTGAAGGTCAACGACCGAACCCAAGCCGCCGTGATGGCGTTAAAAAAGGACTGGATCTGAGGCGTGGCGAAGAAAATCGCAAGGGGCCGAAGCGCTGTGGAAGGGGCCGAGTTCATCGATCGGGCGCGGTTATAGCCAGCAGCAATCAGCGGTCACAAAGGCATTGCTGATTGCGGCCCCAGTTCTCAATCGTTCTTAAATAACGCGCGAAAAGCGACTTAGGGATTTGGTCGACAGCCCGTTTGTGTCCAAGTTTTTATGTGTAACCGTTAGTGAGTAGGCGGGCCTGCTTTAGCAACCGCAAACACGTACGATTGTCGGCTAACGGTAAACCGAAAGGAAACCGATGGCTTGAAAATTCCGAACTTTTAAATCCTGCGATTCTAAGGAATCACGACAATGACGTTTTCGGTTCACACTCACAGCGCGGCGGAAACCCATTGGAGTCATGTTATCGGCGAATGTAACCGTCGGGAATTTTTACTTTTTGCTTCATCAAGAAATTGAACATGCGGGCTTCTAACTGGTCGAAATCGTTTCCGAACGCTTTGGCAAATAATTGCAGTCGTTCCTTGGAACCATAGACCGTAAAATTTTCTCGCTGCGCGTCGTCGAACAGATACTTCAAGTAATCGCGTTGCTGGGTTTCGACCAAATAGAAGGTCAATCCCCAAGCATACGCATACGCCAATTGATCATCTGAACGAAACAGGCGATCATCGCCGACAATTTTCTCCAACGTTCCTTTCGCTGAACCGTCTTTAATAGCGATTTGAATCGCCAATAACCGGCCGGAATTAATTCGGTCCTTACGTTGAGTATGAATATAACTGTTATGGACGCCCTCAGCTTCAAAAAGACAGGCCAACCCTTCGACTAACCAAGACGAGTATTCGCCAAAACGGTTATGCACACCTCGGTTAAATGCTGTTTGGTGCGTTGCCTCATGAATGACCGTATTGGTGTTAAAAATCGAATCGTCGGCTTCCTTGATTTGGTCATAGGTAATGATCCGGTTGCTGCGTGGCGAGTAATAACCCAACAGGTTTCTATCGGCGGAATAGTACCTCCTTAGCATCCGGTCGAATTCGCCGCGTGTGTTCAACACGACCGCCACCATTGGGAATTTTGGGGCTTCTAATTTATGTCCACGTGTAGAGAAAAAGGTGGCAAACCGTTTGTTCAAGTCTTCGAATGGTTTTGCCCACTTTTGATAGTCGCCATGTGGATGCACAACGATGAAGCTTGGCGTGGAAGACACCGTGTAGCGTTTGCCAAACTCTTTCTTGAGTTTTGCGACCATCGTTTTTTTGGCCATTACCGAAAAACCATTGGACAGCACTTGATAGTCATCGTGCGACTTCACCGGCAGAAACGTCATTCTTCCGTCGCGCCGTAGTAACTGCATGTTGTCACCGTCCCAGACCAATGGTTTTCCAATAAAGGTCCGTTGTTTCACTTCAACCTTGATCGTCATTTCGTTGTTAACGCCGCTGGATTCAGCTTTTTGTGCGTGGCCAACTTCCGGCAACGCAATAAGAAACAGGAAGGCAAAAAAGAAGATTGCAGTGGAACGTGAGAACATCAATAGCGACCATAGTTAGGGGGCGATGTGGAAGCCTACGTTATGTTGCCGCAAGAGTGAGATTTGGATGGACAAGAACTTAATTTTCTGGCATTTCACTTCCCAATTTTCGATGCTGGGAAATAAATCACATAAAATGAAGCCGCACTGAATGTTAATGATGCAAAAAAGAAACAATCGCCATGCCCCCCACCCAGCAACACAATCGAAACGACTTCGGCTTCGGTATCCTCCGCATTGCCAACCGCTTGACGGTCGGCGTTTTACTGTCCTTCCTGCTATTGAGCGATCTACCGGTGCACGGCCAATCGGAAGAAGTTGAATTGCTCGAACGCGTGCTGGAATTGGTAGACCAGTTGAATTCTGGCGCGATCGAAGATCGTGATGCGGCCCAAAACGCGCTGATTGCCCTCCAGCCTGAAGCGCTCGATTACATCGACGTCCCGGGAGAAAACGCGACAACCGACTTTATCAATCGGTTGTTGGTCGTGCGAAAAGCTTTAGAAGCCAAAGCCGTTCAAGCCGCGACCCAACCAACTGTTGTTACATTGGAAGGTAAATTTTCAGTACAAGACGCACTCCATCGCATCGTTGTCCAAACCAAAAACAACATCGCACTGCAAAAGGATTTACCGCCGAACATTGCCGACGCACAGATCGATCTGGAGCTAAAATCGGTACCTTTCTGGGATGCCGTTTACGCCGTCATGCACAAGGCAAACCTTGAAATTGACATTTATGGTGGCAGGACCGGTCAGATCGCACTTGTCCCGATCCCGACCGGTCGCCGCAATCAAAACGGCCTAAAAAATGGCCTGCAAGACAAACCGGCAACCCCTTCCTCCCCCCGAGCAACTTCTGGGGTGCTGGCGGTCGAACTCAATCGCGTCGACGCATCGCGCATCTTGAACGCTTCGGGCCTCAATTACACGACCTTGCATCTGCTGATTCGCTGGGAACCGCGGATGCAACCGATCACCATTGAGCTTAATCAAGCGACGTTAAAAATTGTTGACGACCAAAACCAATCGATTCAACCATTGAGACAAACACCGATCACGGCGACCGTTGAGACTGAGATTCCCGAACTGAATTTTCCGGTCAACATCCCGCTGGTCGATCGGGAAATTAAACGCATCAAATCAGTCGCCGGGACGTTGGACGCTGTTTTGCCGGGGCGCACAGAGACCTTTCGTTTTCGCGATTTGAAATCGATCGAAGACCACACCACGCAAACAAAAAGCGGAGCCACCGTCACCTATCAAGGCACGAGCATCAACGAAGAACTGTTCGGTGTCAGCGTTGCGTTATCCTTTGACAATCAATCCAAAGAACTCGACAGCCACCTGGGGTGGGCGTTCGATAATGAAGTCTACTTGGTTGATCCCGACAACATGCAAATACGGCATGATGCGGTTGCCTATGAAACGGTGGCTCAGGATGGGCAGAAAGTCGCTGTCGAATACTATTTCGAAGTCGATCCGTCCGAATTTGATTTGGTTTACAAGACTCCCGCAGCGATTATCAGCGTTTCCTTCGGTTTCGAACTCGAAGACATCCTGTTGCCTTAATCGGAATGCACAAGCGTTTTATTGAAACCAGTGCAGTTCCCGTCGGGTCTGTTACGAATTCGCACTGGTAGTCTGTCAGCGTTAAAACTAGACTCAACGGGGCCATCGGTTCTGGAAAAAAATGGTTTCCTGTGAGTGGCCTGAATTCGGGCGAATCCCACTACGTTCACTGAAAGAGGCAAGCTTTGAACGCACTCGGTGCCACAACGTTCTGGGAAGAACCTGAAATTAAGCGGCAAGGCAAACAACCACTTATGCCGGGCAGATCTATCGTCAGGCAAGTTCTATCTTCAATCGTTTTTAATTGGCAAACTTTAGGTTTCTTTTCATGAGTTCTACGCCCCAGCAACCACACTCTCCCCCCGGCATGCGTAGGCTCGGTGGGGTGTTTATTACGCTTTTATTTTTCGCGTTGCTGATCGGTACGTTGGCCACGTTTTTCGCCAAACAACATTGGACCGCAGAGATTTTCTGTCACTTGCGAATCCAAATTACAATTGGGTTGGCCATCTGCCTTTTATTGGCGGTAGTTCGAAAGCAAAAAACGCGCGTCATCGCGGCGGCCGTGTTTCTGTTGGTCAACATGGTATGGATCGCACCTTACTTCCTTCCCCCGCCGAATCAGCCTGATGCTGAGGGCACTTCGGTCAAGATTTTGTCCGCAAACGTTTTGGCGTCCAACGACCAATACGACCTCTTCGTCAAAACCCTTAGACAACACAACCCGGACATCGCCGTCATCGTCGAAGTGACTCAGCGATGGCACGATAAAATCGCGGATGCGCTGTCGGAAGACTACCCCCACCAGCACATACTTCCCCAACCAAACCCGTTTGGCATTGGTATCATTTCCAAATTACCTTTTGAAAGTATCGAACCGATCGTGGCAGCGGATACGGAATTGGTATCTTTAGACGCGCGTTTCATGGGGCCTACCGGACGGCGACTTCGTTTGATCGCGACCCATCCGTATCCCCCCCTAAGCCAACGTTGCTTCGAAACCCGGAGCCAGCAACTGATCGCTTTGGCTCAACGCATGGATCCTGCGGAGGACAACATCGTCGCTGGAGATTTCAATCTTACGCCATGGTCGCCGATATTCTCTGAAGTGCTCGCCGCTGGCGATTTAAAAGATTCACGTGTCGGTTTTGGAATCGCTTCCACGTGGTATGCCTTCCCCAATTTTCTCGGCAGCCTGCACATCGACCACGTCCTCACCAGCCAATCCCTTAAAACGATCAGCCACGAAGTTTCTGGTGACTACGGTTCCGACCATCGCGCCGTCATCGTGGAAATTCAGCAACTCGAAACCGCCCCCGGAATGAAAAAACGATCCACTCCCGCCCGGCCGGCTTCACCAGTTGCGCAGCCGGGTAAAAAAACAAATTCAACATCAACAAATTCAACACCAACGGTTTCGATTGTTTACTCTCTGGAGTACCTCATAGATCTCGGTGGCATGGAGAAAATGCGCCCGTTTGACATTCGCAAATACGAAAAGATCTACAACGCACTACGGGAAGAAGATTTGGTTCTTCCTGTAATTTAGTGGCAAACTTGTGGCGATAAATCGAGCTTTCCGCAATAGAACAGTATTCTCAAGCGATAGTTTTTGAACGACCTGAATCCACGGGCAGCAGACTTGATGGACCGGATGCGGCTGTTAAAGCCTTCGGCGGTGGCGTTAGTGACGCGATGCCGAAAGTAACTCAGCAGACCATCAAGATGGTTCTTCAAGGTCAACGCGACTTTCTTGATGGGTTCTAATTGACTGCGACGCGCCCAACGGTACCAACGGGTGAAAAACTTCTCGGCATTACCTGCATAGGAGTACTCCCAAAACCAACGGAAGTTTTCTTTGATCGCCCATGCCCGGGCGGTTTTGAGATCCTGCCAAGACGAATCAAGTCCGAGCAACTGACTGAAATGTGTGTTAATATCTTTCATCACAACAGCCTACAAAATTCAAGCAATTTTGGAGACTGCCACTAAATTACGGGAAGAA